>NZ_JBNNFX010000017.1:0-85530 GCF_050267985.1 Psychrobacter sp. NPDC078929
GTACAGCCCTGATCTAAACCCTATCGAGAAAAAATGGGCACAGGCTAAGTTTCTACGCCAAGGATGGATGGAGAATAATCTACCTAAACTGTTTCGTGATATGGGCTGTATCGATTTTATAAAGACTTAACTATACTGTTGCTCAACACTGCCATAAAAAAGCGCCCATGCTATCGGTAGCATGGGCGCTTTTTGTTAGATGAGATATGCTTTGACTATCTTTATTTGATAAGCTCAAACTTCAATCTCATCAGTATTACTTATTTCGCTTCAGAGCTTTGGTTAAACAAAGCATTCAACACGATAGCGGCTAAAGTAGCAGTACCGATACCGCCTAAATCAAAGCCGCCTAAGTGCAAGCTAAAGTTACCGGTACCCATAATGACCGTCACTGCTGCGATGATCAAGTTGCTGTTTTTACTAAAATCAATATGGCTATCGATCCATATTTTTATCCCAGCAACCGTGATAAGACCAAAGACAACAATAGAAGCACCGCCCAACAGAGCTGCTGGTATGGTCTGAATGATCGCACCAAACTTTGGTGACAGTCCCAATATGATAGCAACCAATCCTGCTACGACAAATATCGTCGTGCTATACACTTTGGTAACCGCCATGACACCGATGTTTTCAGCGTAAGTAGTGACACCTGTACCACCAAATCCTGCCGAAAAAGTCGTGGCCAAACCGTCCGCCAAAAATGCTCGGCCCATATAAGGCGTCACACGAGCCTTGGTCATGCCCTCTACTGCCTTAAAGTGCCCTAGGTTTTCAGCCACCAAAATAAAAGCCACAGGTGCAATTAGGATAATAGCGCTCATCTCAAAGCGCGGCGTATGAATGCTTGGTAGTCCAAACCATGAAGCGGCAGCTACTGTACTAAAATCAATCGCTGTACCAAAGCCTAGAATATTGGTCATGACAAAATAAGCAACGTACGACAGAACCAGACCGACGAGTAGCAACAGACGACGCAACATACCGCGAGTAAATACTGCAACACCACTAATGAGCAGTACGGTCAAGGTAGCCATCCAAGCATCAAACTGATTGGCAGACACGCCTTGAATGGTCACTGGCGCCAAGTTAAGACCGATAATCATGACAATCGCACCCGTCACGATAGGCGGCATCAAACGCTCAATCCAACCTGTACCTGTCTTCATCACTAGCAGACCAATCAATGCATAAATAATACCGCAGGCCATAATACCGCCTAGCGCAACATTTAGATTGTCATTGAACCCTGCGCCTGCATAAGCGGTCACCGCGATGACGGGACCAATGAAAGCAAAGCTTGATCCCAAGTAGCTCGGCATACGCCCACCGGTAATCATAAAGAACATTACTGTACAGATACCGGACATCAAGATAGCTAAGTTAGGATCAAACCCCATCAATAAAGGTGCAAGCACAGTTGCACCAAACATGGCAAACGTATGCTGTATACCGAGCAATACGCTTTTTGACGGAGGTAAATAGTCGTTGATACCGACTGGATCACGATCCAAGTCACCCTTATAAGGACGCCATGTCGGAAACCAACGGCCATTTTCAAAATCTGGATTGTGCGGATAATTGATAGCGGCTGAATCAATGCCTGCAGACTCCAAGGCATTTTGAGTCGATAGATCTTGAGCGCTATTGTCTGACGCTGATGAAGGGTCTTTTTGAGATGGCATGCGCGCTTGTCCTATGTGAGCTAAGCTAAAGTAATAGGCTAGAATAACTGATAAAATAAGTATATTAATAAATGGATATATTTCTAAGGGCTTGTATAAATAGCAAAACGTTAAGTCTTTCTATCTATAATATGTCATCCTAATTCATTCATTTATGTTGTAATATGACAAACCAAAAGTATTATTTGGTATGATAGCCATATCTTGCTAGATGTATGAATACGGATATGTCTGACTGAAAAATTTAGTCTTTTTTAATCCGTCTTATTTTACGATGATAACCAACTTACAGGATGTTACATAGTTGTTGACTGCGAGCATGATAACGGAGTTTCAAAATAAATAAAAGTTATTATTCGATTGCCCTCAGTGCTCATTTACCTTATAACCTTCATAAATAGTGTCTCGCGCCCACCTATCAATGGTGACTAGGAGCGACGGCTGTCTATTATATTTTTCACAAAAGCGCCCAATGCCATAGATAAAATAGGCTAAAGCGCTTAAAATTTTTGGTGACTTATTATGATCAGTGTTTTTGATTTATTTAAAATCGGCATCGGCCCATCCAGTTCGCATACAGTCGGACCGATGGTCGCTGCAAACTTATTTTTGACCTCGCTAACTGAGCAGATGGAACTGACTGCGGTTAAGACCATTGAGATTGAACTGTATGGCTCTTTGGCAGCGACCGGAAAAGGCCATGCAACAGATACCGCTATCTTGTTAGGACTGCTTGGACATACGCCTAGCACGATAGACACACGCATGACCAGCAGCTACCTATCTCCTATCTTCTCTGACAAGATTCTCAATGTATCAGGCACGCATACGATTGCTTTTGATACAGAGCAAGACATCTACTGGTATGACGATACTGTGCTGCCTTATCATCCTAATGCATTGACGCTACGTGCTATCTCAACTGAAGGCATTCGCTATCAGCAGACTTACTATTCAGTCGGTGGCGGTTTTGTCATCAATGAAGAAGATGCAACTAACCCAGACGAAGATCATGCCAGCCCGACCATCAATAGAGTTCCCTACCCGTTCAATAACGCAGCAGAGCTACTAGAGCAATGTCGTGAGCATGACTTGAGCATCAGCGAATTGGTACTAGCAAACGAATGTCACTTCCATGCCAAAGAAGAAGTATTTGCTTATCTAGATAGCATTTGGGAAGTCATGCAAGACTGCGTCAAACAAGGCTGTGAAAATGGCGGTATCCTACCGGGTGGATTAGATGTAAAACGCCGTGCCCAAGATTTGCACACGCAGCTGTGCGCTGAAAAAGACCAACCGATAACCAAGACTGATAAGTTAGCCGCTATGGACTGGGTCGATTTGTACGCGCTCGCCGTTAACGAAGAAAACGCAAATGGCGGCAAAGTAGTCACTGCTCCAACCAATGGCGCAGCAGGTATCATTCCTGCCGTACTGCATTACTATCGTGACTTTTTGCCCAACTACAGCCAAGATGGCGTTCGTAAATTTTTGCTAAACGCCACTGCTATCGGTAGCCTTATCAAACAAAATGCTTCAATCTCTGGTGCTGAAGTCGGTTGCCAAGGTGAGGTTGGTTCTGCGTGTGCAATGGCAGGCTCTGCACTGGCAGAAATCATGAATGGCACGCCAGCTAAATGCCTAAATGCAGCAGAGATTGGCATTGAGCACAATCTAGGTCTTACTTGTGATCCTATTGGCGGACTGGTACAAGTGCCTTGTATCGAGCGTAATGCGATGGGCGCAGTCAAGGCAATCAATGCAGCACGCTTAGCCTGTAGAGGCAATGGTCAGCACTTCGTCTCTTTAGATAAAGCGATAGAGACGATGAAGCAAACAGGAGCTGATATGTCTGATAAGTATAAAGAAACAGCACGAGGCGGTCTGGCGATTTATGCTGACAATAGAATCCCTACGGCAACGCGCGGTGTCAGTGTTAATTATAGTCAGTGCTAGGTTAACTTCTCGAGAAATAATTTACTGACAATAGAAACAACAAAAAGGCCTCTAACGAATTAGAGGCCTTTTTTGTCATGTATAACTGCTTTATCGTCTATATATTGCTATCAATATTATTCAGCAGTTTTTGATACCACTTCGTTTAGAATCCATACTGGCTGCACTACGTTTGAGCCTTCTGCTGTTACTGCTTCTTGGCGTACATCTAGGACATAACGATAGTTCGGCTCATAGGTAAAGCCCTGAATATTACCGTTTAGCGTTGTGTAGTTTTTCTGATAGGTTTGGCGATACTGCAAGCACTGTGATTCAACCATGCTGCCATCAGTAGCAGTTAAGTCACATACTGCTTTACGCGGTGCAATTTCCACTTCAAAACTTGGAATATTAACTACTTTTACATTCATAGGTTGTCCTTCAACAACCATCGTGCGCTCATCATCCATACTCATCGTAGAGCAACCAGAAAGGGCAAAAGTCGTCATCAATGCTGCAAGTGCTAATTTCTTCATTATTCAATCCTCAGATAATTGTTATTGATTCTTTATTGATAGCTTAGTTACTGGCTTATTTATTGATTTAGCTAATAATTCATTGCTACTTAGATAAACTTATTGTTTTGAACACCTTATCTTGCTTTGCTACAAGCTAATAAGGTTGTTTGCTTCTTACTGAAACCATTATAGGTCGCTATTCGTCTTACCCTCTATAACTGCTTTGTAAAGTAACGTCAGCTTTTGCAACTGATGTTAATGAAGCGTATTGAATAGCAGAGTTATTTGCTACTGAGCAGAAGTTTGACATTAAAAAGCCAGAACAAATATTGTTCTGGCTTTGATGCAACTACGCAAATTCTGTTTTATGGAGAAGTACTAGCTACGATAATCAGCGTTTATTTTGACGTAATCGTATGACAAATCGCAGGTATATACGGTATCGCTAGCATCGCCACGTGCAAGGTCGATATGAATGGTAATCTCAGGTCGGCTCATGACTGTTTTGCCCGCCTCTTCTGTATAGTCAGGTGCAACACCGCCATTTTGACAAATCATTACCTCGTCTAGATACACATCAACTTGCTCTGTATCTAAATTTTCGATACCAGCATAGCCCACTGCTGCTAATATGCGTCCCCAGTTAGCATCACTGGCAAAGAATGCCGTTTTTACTAAGGGTGAATGTGCGACTGCATAAGCCACATCGCAGCATTCTTGCGTGGTCTGACCGCCAGTCACCTTGACCGTCATGAATTTAGTAGCGCCTTCGCCATCACGCACAATCAATTGTGCCAGACGGACAAACACATCAGCCAATGCATCAAATACAGGCTGATAATGTGGATGCTCTGTGCTATCAATCACCTCTGAGCTAGCAGCACCTGTTGCGATTAACACACAACAGTCATTGGTTGAGGTATCGCCATCGACAGTAATTCGGTTGAAAGACTGCTCATTGATAGCGCTTAGCATTTCTTGCAGTAAGTCAGCGGTGATATTGGCATCTGTCGCCACATAGCCTAGCATGGTCGCCATATTTGGGCGTATCATTCCTGAGCCTTTAGACATACCAGTGACATGATAGCTAGTACCTGCTACATCAATTTTTTGGCTGGCCAATTTAGGAATAGTATCTGTCGTGCGAATGCCATTAGCAGCGGCTAGCCAGCTATCAGACGCTAGATTAGCCAATGCATTATCCAAACCTGCGATGACGGCATCACTATTTAACGGCTCACCAATCACGCCAGTAGAGAATGGCAATATCGTATTGGTATCTACACCGGCCTTGTCAGCCAATGCTGTACAGATATCAATAGCGCGGCGCTTGCCATCAGCGCCCGTACCTGCATTTGCGTTACCCGTATTGGTGACTAAATAGCGCGGACTAACCTTAGCAAAGTGCTCACGCAATACTCGCACTGGCGCGGCACAAAAGGTGTTTTTAGTGGTTACAACCGCAGTAGTGGCCTTGTCAGATATTTCGATAACTACTAGATCGTCGCGGTCCTTATAACGGACACCTGCCGCTGTGGCACTGAGTTTGATACCATCGATAGGATAGATAACGTCAGGTACTGATACATTTCCAACAGCCATAATAAAATCCTTATTTCTCAATTTTTATCGTTATTTGTGTAATACGAAGTGATAAATACTATAGTCAGTTTAAGCTTATTCAAATACAAGAAGCACTAGCTTCAGCTCTATAACTAATAAACTGAGCAAGCTGATTATCGTACCTAGTTTACATAAGATTGACTATATATAGGCATCACGGTATATAAGTATTACTGTTTCTTTAGGTCAAATGCTGACCAAATCGGTGCATGGTCAGATGGTTTTTCCATAGCACGTAGCTCATAACTGATACCAGCATCGATACATTTATCGATTAGATCCGAGGTGCATAGAATATGATCAATACGTAACCCGCGCTTAGGTTCATCATTGAAGCCGCGACTGCGATAATCAAACCAGCTGTATAACTCAGTGCTTTCTGGATAATGCAGACGGTAAGTATCTGTTAACTCACGTGACATCAATGCTGAGTACCATTCGCGCTCTTCCGGCAGAAATGAGGTTTTTCTGTTTTTCAACCAACGCTTAGCATTAACTTCACCAATACCAATATCGATATCTTCTGGTGCAATATTCATATCACCCATGACGATAATCGAACGACCTTCCGCTTTTAGCGTATCAATATAAGCCATCAAATTGGCATAATAAGCGCGCTTCATTGGAAATTTGGTCGGGTGATCTTGGCTCTCTCCTTGCGGAAAATACCCGTTAAGTACATCTACTTCACGACCTTCAAACTCATAACGTGCATGGATAAAGCGCTTTTGGGCTTCTTCATCTTCGCCAGGAAAGCCTTTTTGTACAAATACAGGTGCAGCTTTGGATAACAGTGCAACGCCATAATGCCCTTTTTGTCCAAAGTACTCTACGTGGTAGCCTAGACTTTCGATATCGCTAAGCGGAAATTGATCATCATGAACCTTGGTTTCTTGTAGGCCCATGACATCAGGATCGATTACCTCGCGCACCGCCTCGAGCTGATGCTGACGTGCACGGATACCATTGATGTTAAAACTGACAAAACGGGTCATAAACTGTCCTATACTGATTGGTTAGAATATAGCGCTCTATAAATGAGGGAAATATAAACGGCTATGATAACAAATGTAAGCGTTTCTAGCGGTTGCATGGCCTGATATCTTGAGCTAGAGTAACTCTATTATAAGCACTATCTATTATTGGTCTATCTGAAACACTTTTATTCAACAATACTTACTAAAAATATCGAGCATTACTATGACAACAATTAAGCAAAAAAATACGACATCAGCCATGAGTGATGACACCAAACCATTATTTGCTAAAGATTATAACGTCTATATTAACCATACTGATGCTGGCGGTATAGTCTATCACGCCAATCACTTGGTGTTTTTTGAAAACTGCCGACGCGACTGGTTTACTGAGCTGGGCTTAAATGGGTATTTTTTGCAGACTGATAGCGGTGAAGTGCAGCATTTTGTCGTGAGTCAGGCGGACTTGCAATACAAAAGAGCCATTCTATTAGATGAGGTAATTAGCGTACGTATTGATAAAGTGGAGCTAAAACCTGCCAGCATCATATTTTATCAAAGTATCTATCGCAATCTACCAAATCATAGTACTAACGAAACAGATGATAGCCAGCTACTAAGCAGTACCAAAATTGTCATTGCCTGCGTACAAAACCTCGTCAAACCAGAGCCAATGAGTAATGACGAGATAGGCAGCGATAAACCAGATACTTCAGCGACAACCCCACCAATGCGTCCTATTCGTGTACCAAAAAAACTGCGCGTTACGATCGAACAAGCTATCGACGAGCAAGTAAATGGTCAGCAGTAGAACGCTATGAGCATAGATACGGATAGAGTGTTGCTTGAATTTGATAACCTATGGGTACATAGCCAACGGACGATAAATGCTCAAAGCATTAAAAATAGCAAAGAAGCCTCGAATAAAAGCTCTATGCCGTATAGCATTTATCAAAAATGGGCAAGCAAGCTAACCGCAGACGCTTCACTGGATAAAGAGCCATCAACTCCTGATCGAACGCTAATAAGCGGTGCGAGCGGTACGCTATTGTCAGGGCAAGTTACTGTTTTGACAGGAGCGTCTGGTAGCGGTAAATCAGTACTGTTGCGAATATTGGCAGGGTTACTTCCCATGAGCAGCGGTACTATTCGTTTGCATGATAATGACACGTCGAGTAATGTTTATCACGATATTCATGAGACTGCACCTGTACTGTGGCGCCAGCAAGTTACCCTACTCGCTCAGCACCCACAGTTGTTAGACGGCAGTGTCCTTGAAAACTTACAAATGCCTTATCAATTGCACGCTCACCAGTCGCAGACTTTTAACATAGACTGGCATGTTGCTCAGCTTCAACACTTAGATAGAAGTGCAGATTTTTTGCAACAGGACGCCAAGCACTTATCTGGTGGCGAGCGCCAACTGGTCAATACATTGCGTCTATTACAACTTAGTCCACAAGTTCTATTACTAGACGAGCCAACCGCCGCTTTAGACATGGGCACTTCAGCACAGCTAGTCAACTTACTCATCAGCTGGTTGCACGCAGATGCTCAGCGCACACTCCTATGGGTGACTCACGACACAAAAGATATTATGCCTTTGGCAAATAGACACTGGCACATGCAAGCAGGTGTACTCACTACAGACTTTTAAAGAACTTGTATTCAGAAATATTTAATCAAGTGATTAAGTCGTCGTATAGTTGCTCAGACAATTTAGCACGTTAATGACCTCAACCCTCACCTTGTATTATTACCATAATTACTTCCTAAATAAGCTCATATGAGTGGTACGAATGATATGCAAATTTTTCTCACTTATAGTGATATCGCTCTTGCTAGCAGCCTAATTATCATTGTATTACTCATCTCTTGGCGCTTACGTTTAAAACTAAGCAAGACCCTTCTAATAGCGGCCTTTCGTACGATCATACAACTTAGCTTTATTGGGCTGATACTGGCGTGGATTTTTGCACGTGAACAATGGTATGAAGTGCTACTTATCTTAACGGTCATGACTTTAATTGCAGGAAGTGCCGCCAAAAATCGCGTTAAACGCAGTTATAAGGGGTTATTAACAGATACGTTATTGGCAGTCGGTATCTCAGCAATACTAGTAACGGCGATTGCGATTATAGCGATTTTGAATGTGCAGCCTTGGTATACACCGCAATTTATTATTCCTATATTGGGTCTGATATTAGGGAACTCTCTGACTGCCATTTCGTTGACGAGCAATCAATTGATCGAATCTTTTCATGAGCAATCAGGGCGTATCGAGATGATGCTCAGTCTATCTGCTAAGCCATTCGAAGCCGTCCATGAGCAGATAAAGGCAGCTATCACTAATGGCATGACTCCAACTTTAAACTCTATGCTAGTCGTCGGTATTGTTAGCTTACCAGGCATGATGACGGGTCAAATCCTAGCGGGCGCCGATCCCACTCAAGCCGTACGCTATCAAATAGTTACTATGTTCCTGATATGTGTCAGCAGCACGCTTGGCTGCACCATCAGCGCCTTACTTATTTATCGACGATTCTTTAATAAAAAAGATCAATTTATTTTACCGCAATAATTTTGGCATCTACATTCCTTTGTGTTTCATCAGCTCATCAATATTAATTATCTAATCCTTCTTTTGTCAGCCAGCAAAGTCACTATATTCTTATAAGTTAATATATGTACTGATCAGTATCGCTTACTGTTATTGTTTTAGACTAAATTCATGCTAATGTATTGCTCAAATGTATCGTTTTTTTGATACTCTATTTGTAAGCTATAGATAAATAGTTTTAGAACGAGCATTATTTTTATTACTGAACTTTTTATTTATTTGTTCTATTTAATGCTTTATATAAATACTCATTGAATAAAATGCTGTGACAGCAGCAAAAAAACTAGCTATTAATCAATAGACAGGGATGCTATTGAAGATGGTATATACCACCTAAATAAGTGGTGTTTTGTACCATTGATAGATTGATAACTACCTTTTCAAAATACTTTAGCCTATATCAAATCGCAAGGATGCTAACTATGATATCGAACAAACCTTGGCTTTCTCAATATCCAGCCGGTGTGCCAAAAACCATTAATCCCGATAGATATAGCAGCATCATGGAGCTGTACGAAGAATGCTTCGATCGCTTCCGTGGGCACCCAATGAGCATCTGTATGGGAGTGACTCATACTTATGGTGATATCGATAATGCTTCGATGGCAGTCGCTGCTTGGCTACAGAATCAAGGCTTGCCAAAAGGTAGTGTCGTCGCTCTCATGATGCCAAACGTTCCACAGTATCTGCCAACTATGATTGGGATACTGCGTGCAGGCTATGTGTGCACCCCTGTCAACCCACTATATACTGGCCGAGAATTACGCCATCAGCTTAACGATTCTGGTGCCCAAGCAATTTTTGTGGTCGATAATTTTGCCCAAGCGCTTGAGCAAGTCATTGAAGAAACGGCTATCAAACGTGTCATCCTATCGAAGATGGGCGATATGATGGGTTTGAAAGGTATTTTGGTCAATACGATTATTCGTCAGGTCAAACGCTTAGTACCCAAGTATAATCTCAATGACCCTAAATACCATGTCACTAAGTTCCCTGAAGTATTGAAAAAAGGTAAAAACCTACCTTTTCAGCAACCAAAAATGTCTTTGGATCAAAAAGCATTTTTGCAATATACAGGTGGTACCACAGGCCTTTCGAAAGGCGCTATTTTGTCACAGCGTAATATCGTAGCAGCAGCAATGCAATCAGAAGCATGGACTCGCCCTATTACGTCAGAAATCAACGAAGTGTATATCAATATGGTAATGGCGCTGCCGCTCTATCATATTTTTGCATTCATGCTTAGCCTACTTGGTATGCGCTCAGGCTATACTTTTATACTAGTACCTAATCCACGTGATATTCCTGGATTTGTTAAAACCTTATCAAAACAACCATTCCATATTTTCCCTGCAGTAAATACCCTCTTTAAGGGGCTGCTCGATAATCCTAATTTTAAAGATTTGGACTTTAGCTCTTTACGTATCTCACAAGCTGGTGGTATGGCGGCTACTGAGCAAACTGCGAATCGCTGGTTAGAAGTAACTGGCTGCGCGATGATCGAAGGTTGGGGTATGACAGAAGGCGTTGCAGTCGGCACCGCCAACGTTATTACCAATCGTGAGTTTAACGGTACTATCGGTGTGCCAGCACCTGGCGTAGATGTTATTATTATCGATGAAGACGGCAGGCATGTAGATCTAAACGAAGGGGGCGAGCTATGTATTAAAGGCCCTAACGTAACCTCTGGATATCTGAATAGAGACAGTAGTGCTGATTTTACTAGTGATGGTTATTTCCGCACTGGTGATATCGTCAGCATGGATGACAAGGGTTATATTAAACTGCTAGATCGCAAAAAAGACATGATCTTGGTTTCAGGCTTCAATGTATTTCCAAACGAAATTGAGTCCGTGATGCTTGATTGTGATGGTATTCTTGACTGCGCGGTAATTGGCATTCCTGATAGTCATCAAGGTGAAGCGGTCAAAATATACGTAGTACCTGAAGACAATAATGTTACCAAAGAAGTGATTACAGATTTTGCGTTAGACAATCTAACGGGTTATAAGTGTCCACGTCACATTGAGTTTGTGAGCGACTTACCAAAGAGTAATGTCGGTAAAGTACTGCGTCAAAAATTGCGTGAAAAACACAATGCAGACTACCCTCAAGTATAAATAGAGACAATTTTTAAAAAATTCTAAAAACATGAATTTATTTTTACTAAAGGCATCTTACAGTAATTGTAAGATGCCCTTTTTGTATATTTATTTTCTGTCATTCAACTATAAAATTTCTCTATTATAATTACTACAAATCTACTTTCATATTCAGTTATATGACATTTTTTGAATAAATTTCATGTTAATTACTTGATAAGAAAGTAAATTATTTGTCTAGGTATTTTCTGATTATTCAACATATATTGTTTCATTTATCAAATTTAACTGTAAACTATCAAGTTCTTGTATAAGAATAACAGGCACGGTTGTAGTTATGTTAATGTATTGCCAAAATGTGTCACTATACTTTCTGTTATTTTGATCTTATATAATTATGATTCATATCGATTGATTAGCAGCATTACTAGTAGCTATTTTCATTACCAAAACATTAATTGGTTTTTTAATCTGATGAGCTATTTATGCTCTGTGATTAAATCAAACTTTATAAGGGCCCCGTATTTTAGCAGTATGTGAACATATAGGATAGCACTCGACAATTTCTTGCTAACGGAACAGCGATTTAAATTGTTGACATGGATGTGACTACTTTTTTATAGAGCCTTAATTTATTTTAATATTTAAGGACGCTAATCATGACTGTAGATAAACCTTGGCTTGCTCAATACCCAGAAAATGTACCCAAGACGATTAATCCTGATCAGTATGAAAGCCTCATAGAGTTATATGAAGAGTGTTTTAACCGCTTTCGTATGCATCCGATGACTATCTGTATGGGTGTGACGCATACTTATGGTGATGTTGATAACGCTTCACTGGCAGTAGCAGCATGGTTACAAGCTCAAGGTTTACCTAAAGGTAGCGTAGTAGCTCTTATGATGCCGAACGTTCCACAATACCTACCGACTATGATTGGTATTCTGCGTGCAGGTTACGTTTGTACACCTATCAATCCGCTATATACAGGCCGTGAGCTACGTCATCAATTGAACGACTCGGGCGCTCAGGTTATTTTTGTTGTGGATAACTTTGCTCAAGCTTTAGAACAAGTCATTGAAGAAACCAATATCAAACGTATCGTGCTGTCAAAAATGGGCGATATGATGGGTTTAAAAGGTATTTTGGTCAATACAGTCATCCGTCAGGTCAAACGCTTGGTTCCAAAATACAACCTGAACGATCCTAAGTACAATGTCACTAAATTCCCTGAAGTATTAAAAAAGGGAAAAAACCTACCGATTCAAGCACCAAAAACCACCCTACAACAAAAAGCGATCTTGCAATATACAGGTGGTACGACTGGATTATCTAAAGGTGCTATCCTAACACAACGTAATGTCGTTGCTGCTGCTATGCAATCAGAGGCATGGTATCGTCCTGTGACCTCAGGTATCAATGAAGTATATATCAATATGGTTATGGCCTTACCGCTATATCATATTTTTGCCTTCATGCTAAGTCTGCTTGGTATGCGTTCAGGTTATACCTTTATCCTAGTGCCTAATCCGCGCGATATGCCTGGGTTTATTAAAACGTTATCAAAACAACCATTCCACATCTTCCCTGCTGTAAACACTCTATTTAAAGGGTTACTTGACCAACCAAACTTTAAAGACTTAGACTTTAGCTCGCTACGTATCACGCAAGCAGGTGGTATGGCGGCAACCGAGCAAACCGCAGCACGTTGGTTAGAAGTGACTGGTTGCCCCATGGTTGAAGGTTGGGGTATGACGGAAGGTGTGGCTGGTGGTACTGCCAACGTTATCACTGATCGCAAGTTCAACGGTACTATTGGTATACCTGTACCGAGTGTCGATATTATCGTGATTGACGAAAACGGTGAGCGTGTTGGCATGCATCAATCAGGCGAGATGTGTATCAAAGGTCCAAACGTCATGTCAGGATACTTTAATAAAGACAATAGCAATGACTTTACTCGCGATGGCTACTTCCGCACTGGCGATATCGTTAGCATGGATGAGAAAGGCTACTTTACTCTACTAGATCGTAAGAAAGACATGATTTTGGTTTCAGGATTCAATGTATTCCCGAATGAGATCGAGTCAGTTATGCTCGATTGTGATGGTATCGTCGATTGTGCCGTAATTGGTATTCCTGATGAAAATCAAGGTGAGGCGGTTAAAATTTATATCGTACCTGCTGATAATAACGTCACTAAAGAAGTCATCAAGGAATTCGCACTTGAAAATTTGACTGGTTATAAATGTCCACGTCATATTGAGTTTGTTAGCGAACTACCAAAGAGTAACGTTGGTAAAGTACTGCGTCAAAAGCTGCGTGAACAGCATATGTCAAACAACCCTCAAACGTTGTAATACTTGCCCTGCTATTTCAGAGTAAATAGAAGAAGCCCACTATTATTGTAGTGGGCTTCTTCTTTTCTACCTTAGGAAAACCAATTTGATTAGCTTAGTTTATTCATCACCTGTAATGGCAAATGCTTCATGGCATGACTGACCATGGACCAAGGCAGGCTCGGCACACAGGCTTCATCCACACCCGCTTCAATAGCTGCGACAATAGCTTTAGTACCAGTATCTGTGTCGACTTCGAACGGTAATGGCTTAGAGCCTTCGTTGATTTCAGTGCGAATATAACCTGGGTAAATTGTAGAAACTTTGATAGGAAGATTGGTCAAAAGCATATCGGCGCGAATGCCTTCTGCTAAGTGAGCCAAACCAGCTTTACTTGCACCATAGGTCGTCAGATGCCTAGGCAATCCGCGCATGGCTGACATGCTCGATATCACGACCAAATGGCCATTGTTCTGAGCACGGAAGATATTCATGGCGGCTTCACACTGTGCCAGTGCGGCGACAAAATTGACATCGGCAGTGCGACGATTAGTCTCAAAATGCCCTTTACCAATGCGGCGGCTATCACCAATACCAGCATTGACCACTACTCGCTCAATGCTACCGAAATTATCTGCAAAAGCATCAAATACTTGAAAGACCGTATCATAATCACTCACATCTAGTGCTTGGCATTCAACTCGGATATCAGGATACTTGTCC
The DNA here is from genome assembly GCF_050267985.1 of Psychrobacter sp. NPDC078929. Lineage (NCBI taxonomy): Bacteria > Pseudomonadati > Pseudomonadota > Gammaproteobacteria > Moraxellales > Moraxellaceae > Psychrobacter > Psychrobacter sp. NPDC078929. The sequence goes on from NZ_JBNNFX010000017.1 coordinate 14,523, forward strand.
ATCATCTCCGATTTTAAATGCTCTAAACGATCAATGCGACGCGCACATATAGCCAAGTTGTAGCCAAGGCTAGCAAACAGTCTGGCCATACCCTCGCCCAGACCTGAACTGGCACCTGTGATAAGCACCGTTTTACCTTTGCCTACTTGCTGCTGACTCAAGTCTTTTAGATAGCTTGCAGGTCGAACCGCGCCTACTATCTGGTTTTTGCTATGGCGCGCACTTTTAGCAACCAATTTTATTAATTTATTTTGCATGTACCGTCCTTTGTATATCGATATTGCACAGAATCAAATTGGTAACTTTTTAGTATAAACGTCGATAAGGCTTATACTTTAAGCAGATATGACACTACCTTATTCGCAAATCATATGTAAATTTATCGCCATGTCACAAACGGTTTGCCATCAGAGAATAAATGACTGTATTCATTTAAAGATAACAAGCGAGAACTTTGATTCTTTAAAGTAATAGAGGTCACACCCGTATTAACCAAGCTTTTATTCAGCTGATAAGCAGTCTGACTGCCTTGTCGCAATAACTGTGCAGTGATTGCAGCGATGACACCGCCTGAAGTAAATACGAGCACGGTACTGTCCTGACCTAAGCTCATGCTTGCTACTTTTGTACGTACTTGTTCAAGGGCTTGCTGTGCACGATTATTAAACTGTGGCCAACTTTCAAGATAGTCTTGATCATTGTCACCAGCATGCCACCGTCGCATCGCTTGATCAAATAGCTCTGCCAGTCGTGTCGCTGGCGATTCTGCTTTGGCGATTTCAGCTGAGATGTCAGATCGATTACCAGATGCCTCTGCTGACTTAACGAACACGTCTTTATGATTAAATTCATCAAATTGCGGCAAAATATAACTATCAGGCTGATCAAAGTTGATTGCGGGCGCAACAGCTGTGCCATTGCTATTATTAACATGTACAGATGATTGGTAACGCTCCCAAAAATGACGTGCTGAGTCTTGCTGTCGAACCAACCTACCAGTAAATATGGCATCAATACGGCGCTGCGTAGCTGCATAGTGCTGACCTAACATTTGGGCTTGAATACTGCCCAGCTCTGAGAGTTGATCATAGTTTTCTTGTCCAAAAGACGCTTGGCCATGACGTGCTAAAAGTATGGTTGTCATAAATTATTACCTTTTATCATATTTGCTAAAGTACGGTTTGCTGAATGCTTACGCTTCAGGAGAGTCAGGTGCTTTTGCAAAATAACCTTTTGGTAAAATACTTTTGACCACTTTTTGAACAGGGCTTGGTAACTGCTCGATAGCAGCAGCATCTACCCCTATGTCTTCTAAATGCGGCTGCACATGCGCATTGAATAAGGCTTCGCCTTCATATTGCGCAATTAATTTCAAACATTTAGCATGCATGACATGTATAACGAGCCAAGCGTTTTTGAAAGCTGGATTGGTGGTTTGCTTATGATAATAACGATAGTAGATTTGCTGAATAATGCCTGAGAGGCGGAACAATCCGAACACTTCATAAAAGGTCCAATTATCTATCTCTAAACCTGACTGTTTTAGATAATATTCAACCACTTCATCGCGCGTCATCATGCCTTCTAAATGTGTTGGCTGACGACGGAACTGCTGCATGATGATATTATCATCTTCTTCAATCCAGTAAGCCAACGCACTACCCAAGTCCATCAATGGATCACCAAGGGTTGCCATCTCCCAGTCGAGCACGCCAATAACTTTGGTCGGCTCATCCGCATCAAGTATGACATTGTCAAAGCGCCAATCATTATGAATGATACAAGTTTTGCTATCAGCAGGCGTGTGCTTAGCAAGCCATTGTCTAACCAGTGCAAAGCTCGGTACGTTTGGCGTCTTTGCTTTAACATAACGTTTATCCCAACCACTGATCTGGCGTTCACAGTAACCTTCACCGCGGCCCAAATTGACCAAATCAGAATGCTCGGTATAGTCTATCTGGTGTAGCTCTACCAAAGCGTCTAATACATTGGTACAAAGCAGACGCGTTTGTTCTGGATTTAGATCAATACCTTCTGGTAATTCTGCACGAGGGATAATACCTTCCATCCGCTCCATCACATAAAAGTCAGCGCCGATAACAGCTTCATCCGTACATAGCGCAATCATCTCAGGTACATAAGGATAAGCATCTTTTAACGCTTTTTGAACGGTGTACTCACGCACCATGTCATGGGCAGATTTTGCCTTGGTACCTTTTGGTGGACGACGTAGTATGAGGTCTTGGTTTTTATCTTCACCCTCATACTGTAGTCGATACGTCCAGTTTGATGCGCCGCCTGAGAACTGAGTGACCTTAGGCTCGCCTACTACGCCGACACCTTGACCGCGAAGCCATTCACTGACTGCTTTGGCATCAAGCTCTTCACCCTCGCGTACGGCACCGCCTTTGTCTAGTACTTTATTATCAGTTGCCATGAGACATTCCTTATCATGTGGTCATTTATTTTTATAACAGATATGCGAGCTAGTTCTCAATTCAATTTATCTCATTCTTCTCACTATTTTTGAAATGAGGACTCGCTCTAGTGATGAAAAATTCACTACTAAGTTGTTAATAGTGAATTCTTAATTAGCATTTTGATTGGCTTATTCTTGATAGTTGCGTGAGCAAATCGAAACTAACTCACACAACCGTTTGTTAAGATTAAACTTAAGACTAAGCTTTGTCAGATTTAGCAGAACGACTAAAGCCCTGACGTTTTAGTTCTAGTTTGGCAATCATGGTTTTATGTACTTCATCTGGACCATCTGCCAAACGTAGTACACGTGCTTGCGCGTAGAAGTTCGGTAGTAATGTATCTTGGCACACGCCCATACCACCATGAATCTGAATCGCCATATCAACGACTTCTTGTAGCACAGTTGGCGCCACTACTTTGATAGCAGAGATTTCCGTCAATGCGGCTTTGGTGCCTTGAGCATCCATTTTTTGGGCGGCGTACAATGTGAGCAAGCGTGCTTGGTCGATTTTGATACGGGCTTCGCTGATACGCTCAAAGTTACCACCCAATTGTAGTAATGGCTTACCAAAGGCAGTACGTGACATACCACGCTTGACCGCTAACTCAAGAGATTTTTCGGCAGCACCGATACAGCGCATGCAATGATGAATACGGCCTGGCCCTAGACGACCCTGCGCAATCTCAAATCCCTTACCAGGCCCACCAATAAAGTGGCTGACTGGCACACGCACATTTTCAAAGCTAATTTCACCATGGCCGTGCGGTGCATCATAATCACCAAACACTTTAAGCATACGTTTAATATTTACACCTGGTGTGTTGACTGGCACAAGTACCATCGAATGCTGATGATGACGGTCTGCACTTTCATCCGCGGTATATGCCATCACAATCAAGACATCAACTGCTGGATCGCCAAGACCAGATGACCACCACTTACTACCATTGATGACAATCTCATCACCATCTACTACGGCTGTTGCTTGCATATTGGTTGCATCACTTGACGCCACGTCAGGCTCAGTCATACAGAATACAGAGCGTGTCTTACCTTCTAGGATTGGGGTAAGCCACTTGTCTTGCTGCTCTTGAGTACCGTAGCGCCATAACAGCTCCATGTTACCGCTATCAGGTGCATTACAGTTAAATACATGAGGTGCTAGCAAACTACGACCAGTCAATTCTGCAATAGGCGCATAATCAGTGACTGACAGTCCTGCACCTAGTGTGTCATCTGGCAGGAATAAATTCCATAAGCCTTCTTCACGTGCTTGTTTGCGCAGGTTTTCGTAGGCTTCTGGCCATTCCCAGTTTTCCCAATTACCATCAGGGTTTTTCTTATGACAATCTTCCCAGAATTGGGCTTCGATAGGCTCAATATTCGTTTCGATAAACGCTTTGACTTTGGCATGCATGGCTTGACCATGTTCTGTTGCGGTAAACATTAAATTGTCGTTAGACATAAATGACTTCCTTTTCTTTATTGATTGTCTAAATCAAATGTTGATAAAAAGCTCTACTAGAGCTTTAGTGTACGCACGTATACTGTTTTCCGTGTGCTACATTTATAACACAGCAATTGTCAATAAACAGCAAAAAGGCGCGACCAGCTAGGCCACGCCTTTTACAAAATATAAACAATGTATCCAAAAACTTCTGAGCGCTGAAATACCATTATTTAACTATCATAATGATAACTAACATTATTTCAGAATATTTAGGCGGCTGTTCAAATCAAAACGTGCAAGTGCATCAGGTAATTTATCTACAGCCATGCTCAGTGTCGCTTCTGCTGCTTGAGCCAATCCTAGCTTTTCTGCTAACGTCGGCTTCTGACGTGAATAAAGTGCGTACACTTCGTTGTCTTCCATACGCTCTAAAATATAGCTGTCTGAAGTTTGTAGACTGTCAATTAAGTTAAGCTTTAACGCATCTTCGCCATACCAATGCTCACCCGTAGCTACTTTGGCAACATCGAGTTCTGGACGATATGTATTAACAAAATGCTTGAATAGCTCATGCGTCTGCTCTAGTTCTTCTTGGTATTTGGCACGGTCTTCGGCATCATTTTCACCAAATACAGTCACCGTACGCTTATAGTCACCAGCGGTAAACATTTCATAATCGACGTCATGGTTTTTTAGCCATTTATGGAAGTTTGGCAACTGTGACACCACACCGATTGAACCAATGATAGCGAATGGTGCAGCTACTACCTTGTCTGCAACGCAGGCCATCATATAACCACCGCTTGCCGCCACTTTATCAACACAAACAGTCAGTTTTAAACCAGCATCTTTCAGGCGAACCAATTGCGCTGCGGCCAAACCATAACCATGTACCAGACCACCGCCTGATTCAAGACGTACGATAACTTCGTCACCTTTATTTGCGGTACTAATTAAAGTGCTGATTTCTTCACGCAAGTGTTTGACCGCAGTTGCTTTGATATCACCGTCAAAATCGAGCACAAAAACTTGTGCCTTATGATCGGTATGTTTTTTCTTATTTTTAGTTTTTGCTTTCAATGCTTGCTTGGCTTTTTTGGCCATGACTTTTTTGAACTGTTTGAGGGCAGCTTTGCCTTGGGTGGCTTCCATCAAATCTTCACGGCGCTGCTTTTGAGCATCATTCAAGTGGCGTATTTTAAGCTCAACAGGGTTTTTAGGGGGATGAAATAGCATGGTTACAAATCCTCAAGTCAGTAAATATATTGATATGGCTGTTTTTATTAGCGTGCGGTTGATATGTGCACACTAAGCGGTGTTTTCAAGCATGATGACAATATTTAACCCAATATAAATATCACTGAATAAATACGTCAGATACTTGCAGACTCCCGTTCTTTGATTGAACTCAGCTGGTTGTATAACAAAGGCAGATTAGGCATAATATGCGTTTATATCAAATTTTCTGCAGCCAACGTGATGACCATATGTCTTAATCGCGTTGTTTGTGTGTTTTTTTTGCAAATAGCTTGAAACGCACAGCAATGGCTGCATTATTGTACTTCGAATTGGGCTGATAACTGGATAACCATATTATGACGCAAAGCACTATGACGCATAGCGAATACCGAGACGAGTATTGCGGAGCCGTAACCGAGAGCTTGCTTGAGCAAACCATTAGTATCGTAGGCTGGGTACATCGTCGTCGCGATCACGGTGGCGTGATTTTCTTAGACATGCGCGACCGCGCTGGTATCTTACAGGTCGTGGTCGACCCTGATACCCCAGAAGCTTTTGCAGCAGCAGATGCTGTACGTCCTGAATACGTGCTAAAGATAACTGGCCGCGTACGTCGCCGTTATGAAGGTACTGAAAATAATAATATGACCAGTGGCCAGATTGAGCTATTGGGCAAAGAAATTGAAGTACTGGCTAAGTCTGAAACGCCGCCATTCCCATTGAATGACGAAAAAACAACTGTATCTGAAGACCTGCGTCTAAAGTATCGTTATCTTGATATGCGTCGTCCCCAAATGCAAGAACGTATGGTGTTCCGTGCCAAGGCAACCTCAGCGATTCGTCGTTATTTAGACGATCATGGTTTCTTGGATGTTGAAACGCCTATCTTGACTCGTGCAACGCCTGAAGGTGCGCGTGATTATCTTGTACCATCACGTACCCGTCCAGGTAACTTCTTTGCCTTGCCGCAGTCACCACAGCTATTTAAGCAATTATTGATGGTGTCAGGTTTTGACCGTTATTATCAAATTGCTAAATGCTTCCGTGATGAGGATTTACGTGCCGATCGTCAGCCTGAATTTACTCAGGTGGATATTGAGACGTCTTTCTTGAACGAAGAAGAAATCATGAACATCAACGAAGGTCTTATCAAGCATTTGTTTAAGACGATGATGGACGTTGAGTTCGAGCAATTCCCTCGCATGACTTACGCAGAAGCCATGCGTGACTATGCATCAGACAAGCCTGACTTACGTATTCCTCTAAAGTTGGTTGACGTTGCAGATTTGATGAAAGACGTTGACTTCAAGGTATTTGCCGGTCCTGCTAACGATCCTAAAGGTCGTGTGGCTGCTCTACGTATTCCTGGTGGCGCATCATTAAGCCGTAAGCAAATCGATGCTTATACCAAGTTTGTTGGTATTTATGGCGCACGCGGTTTGGCTTATATCAAAGTCAATGACGCTAGCAGCGTTAACAACGGTGTGGATAAAGAGTCTGGCTTACAGTCTCCAATCATCAAAAACATGACTGATGACGTACTGGTAAGCTTAATCGAGCGTACTGCTGCAGAAGATGGCGACATTATCTTCTTTGGTGCGGACAAAGTCAGTGTCGTGAATGATGCGATTGGTGCATTACGTCAAAAAATCGGTCTAGATCTTGAAATGACGACTTGCGAATGGGCACCACTTTGGGTGACTGACTTCCCAATGTTTGAAGAAACTGACGATGGTCGCTGGACGTCGATGCATCATCCGTTCACTAAGCCTAAAGGCTCAGTTGAAGAGTTGAAAAACAATCCAGAATCTGCTTTATCTATCGCTTATGACATGGTATTGAACGGTACTGAGATTGGTGGTGGTAGCTTACGTATCAATACTTACGATATGCAGCAAGCTGTACTTGAAGCCTTAGGTATTGGTGAGCAAGAGGCTGAAGACAAATTTGGTTTCTTACTTGATGCTCTAAAATTCGGTGCGCCACCGCATGGCGGCCTAGCATTTGGTTTGGATCGTTTGATTATGTTGATGGTAGGCGCAAGCTCTATCCGTGACGTTATCGCCTTCCCAAAAACCAAAACGGCTGATTGCCCACTGACTCAAGCACCTGCTGGCGTTGATAGCAAACAACTACGTGAGCTTGGTATCCGTGTGCGTGAAAAAGCACAAGCTGATACCAGCAAGCCTGCTGAATAAATCGTTTGATGATGCGCGGTTGCTGTCTACAGTGCTTGTTACGTGATTCATTACCATGTGAGTGGTCATGAATCCGTATCATATTTTCAAAGTCGTGCCATTGTCTGTACTGCAGATGCTGGCACGTTTTGTTGCGTGGGTTATCATTAAGATACCCAGTCTAAGTATCATGCGTACCATTCAGATCAATCTGGCGCTGATTACTCACACACTGTCTGAGCAGCAAAAACGGGCGCTGACTAAAGACATCATCTATCATCAATGTTTGACCAGTATTGAATCTATAAAAAGCTGGGCGATGCCTCCTGAGTGGAGTATCGCTCAGATTTGTGATGTCCATAATAAAGACATTTTTTTAGAAGGTCTTGACAATCCAAATGGCATGCTTGCTATCGTCCCGCATCTCGGCACTTGGGAGATGATGAATGCTTGGCTCAACCAGTTTGGTGCGCCAACCATTATGTATAAGCCAGTTGACGGCAAATTCGCTAACGAGTTTATCCTTCAGGGTCGAGCGCGACTTAACGCGACTTTGGTACCTACTGATGGTAGCGGCGTTAAAGCCGTGTTTAAAACGCTCAAGCAAGGTGGTTTTAGTATTGTACTGCCAGACCACGTTCCAGAGCCATCAGGCGGTGTTGTTGTTCCGTTCTTTGGTATCAAAACATTGACCAGCACCCTTGCCTCTAAACTGGCTAGCAAAACCAAATGTGTGCTGGTTGGCTTATCTTGTATTCGCCGTACCGATGGACGCGGTTTTGATATCTACTGCTACAAACTCGATAATCCTGCTTTATACGACCGTAACGCCGAAGTGGCAACTCATGCTCTCAATCAAGCCATGGAGCGTATGATTACAGACAACTACAGTCATTATATGTGGGGCTATCGACGTTTTAAGCGTATACCAAACTTAGGCAACCCTTACCGAAAAGATAAAGAGACTTTAGCAGCCTTTATCCAATCTCACCATTCTAGCGTTTCTAGTCGTTCTGATAGCGATATCAACGATAGCGTTCGAAATAACAACGTTAAAATCGACAACGTTAAAATCGACAATGCTAAAAACGATAGTGCTGTTAAAAATGATAACACTAAGCTCGACAATCATTAGTCATCACCAACCTAACGTTGCACTATTTAGACGTACTATCAGTTTAAACGTTCCATCAGTCACAGCTATGCTAATATTGGCTGAACTCTATATTCTTTTACTTTTATTAATCCTTCATTTATCTGACTATTATCTCAATACGAGTGCATTATGACATCTGACGTAACTAAGACTTCATCTACAGATCCTAATCAGACTAGCACAAATGCTGCTGAACAGCGTTATATCATCTGTATGAAATGGGGCGACAAATATGGTCCTGAATACGTCAATCGTCTCTACAACATGGTTAGTCGACATTTAACCTTAGATTTCCAAATGGTTTGCTTGACCGATGACAGCACAGGTATTGACCCTGCGATTGCCTGTTATCCGATACCCGATATGGATTTACCAGCAGGTCCTGAACGTGGTTGGAAAAAACTGACTACTTTTAAACCTGAGCTGTATGATTTAAAAGGTGTGGCCCTATTTTTAGACATTGATATCGTCATTGTCGATAATATCGATGCGTTTTTTACTTATCAAGCAGTGCATGAAGACAGTGTCGTCATCATCCGCGACTGGAAAAAACCTTGGCGTATGATTGGCAATAGCTCTGTTTATCGCTTCAATATTGGTATGAATACCTATCCTGATTTGCTGTCTAATTTTGAGCGAAACTTTGAAACTATTCGCACCCAAGTACGTCACGAGCAGGCTTACCTTTCTAACTATTTGCGTGAGCATCACCACTTAGAGTATTGGGATAAGACATGGTGTGTCAGCTTTAAGTACCAATGTATTGCGCCGATTCCTTTTAACTTTGTGCGCACACCTACTCTGCCGGATGATGCAAAAATCGTTATCTTCCACGGTGAGATCAACCCGCCCGATGCGATTTCTGGTAGTGGCGGTAAATGGTATCGACATGTGAAGCCAAGCCCATGGTTAAAAGACCATTGGCAATAAATGCTTAGTAATTAACCATATGTAGACAATTTATAATTAGCGTAAAGGCAGTGTATTAAGATATAAGATAGGTGAAATAAACGACTGGAAAATAGTATGGCGCTATATTTGAGATTACCTGCTACCGCTGGGTTCAATATTGATAATGAGCTCATCATTATCAATGCGTTTAATGCCAATGAACCTGAACAGAGCTTGCATGGAAAAGACGTCAATATTATCGCCTCAGGGCCATCTATACAGCAGCTGCCGTTATCAGAGCTACTAGATACGCCTACTATTTTTGTCAATGGCAGTATCAGCCTGATTGGGCAGCATCAGTTTACCGATATTGCTGGTTACGTCATCAGTGATGCGCGCTTTATCAGTCATCAGCCGGAGATTTTACAGCAGTACTATAAGGGTCAACCTCTATATGCAACATTAGCTGTCTTTGAAGCGATGGCCACCACGCACCCTGATATTATGCGAACGTACCATCATGCCATGCGAGTGTTGTACCCAGTGGATAGGCCATGGGGAGTCAAGTCAAACAAGCTATCTTTTAATAAGCTTATCTTTAAGAAAAAATTACTCAATAAAAAAATGCCGCTATCGTACTTTATCAATAATCCAAACTTTATTATTGATAGCGATCATAAAGCGGCTGACATCGGCGTCTCTCTTAACATTACTCATGGGTTTGTGGAAGCAGGTACTGTCGCTTATGTAGCGGCGCAGTTGGCGTTTTCGCGTCAAGCAGCGAGTATTCATCTGTACGGTATTGATCTGCTCAACAGTAAGCAACCACGATTTTATGAAAATAAAAACAATAGTGCACCAAGTATGCTCAGCAAAGTCATGAACGAGCGCATTATTCCTTCGTTTAACTTACTCGGCAGAATCTATCAATCGCATGGTGTTCCTGTCATCAATCATTCTCCTATCTCTAAATCGCTATTCGACACTTTCTAGTTAATGACTCACAATTAATAACCTCGACTTAATTGCGTTTAATTAAGAACCACTACACGTTATAAACCCTCATTTTATCTGAATCCAAAACAGAACCAAACTCTAAGTACTGTCTTGCAATATGTTCAGGCAGCAACTGCTGGTTTAGTGGCACTATATAATCTGTAAGGTTGTCTATGGCTTGATCGATGAGTAACGCCAAGCCATCAATATCACCTACCGCAATCAAGTTTTGCTCAGGTAATAGTTCTCTTGGCCCAAAAGGACAATCCGTACTGATTATTGGTACACCCAGTGCTTGCGCCTCTACGATGACATATCCGAAGCCTTCAAACTTAGAGGTGAGTACCATCAGTGCAGCTGAGGCAATGATCGGATAAGGGTTGGTCTGAAAGCCTAAAAACTTAATGCAATCGCTAATATTTAGTTGGACAGCCAACTGTTTAATCTCTGATTCAAGCCTACCTTTACCCACTAGTACTAACGGCAGCTTTCGTTCTGTTTTGGCATACGCCTGTAGCAAGTCTCGATGACCTTTCATGTCATCAAATGAGGCGACATGTATAATGTACTCTTTATCTACTAAGCCAAAATGTTCAAGATGGCTAGATGCTGCTGCTTTGGTATTTATATCAGCAGCATCACAAGGATTATAGATTGTTGTGGTTTTGGTAATATTTCCTATAAGATCAATCAGGTCTTGGCGTGCACCCTTACTCACACAGCTACAAGGATGAGCGCCATAGACCATTTTCAAATGACTTATAGTCTGTACTGGCGTCTCTAATAACTGATTTTGGAACTGCTTAGATAGTGCTGTATGCAGTACATTTACGATATTTGACAACTGACTATATGCCATAATCCAGTTTATCTTATAGATATTAGCCAGTATCAAATCTGGCTTCCCTATTTGGCTACGTACGTAACCATCAATACGTTTAGCGACTGATTCATAGGCTTGTGCTTGCGTAGATTCTGGGTCGAGATTTTGCTCAGAAAACATCTCATCATATGGCACGATGTGATATTGCACACGAGCGTCTAGTAGCATATCTTGCGTCGCTTCCAAGCATAGGATATGAGTACGATAGCCCATATCTGCATAAGCGCTTGCCAAAGTCGTAACCATACGCTCAGCACCGCGACCTTCAAGCGCTTTTAACATAAACAGAATAATAGATGGCATTAGTGTCTCAGCTTGATTTTTTAACGGTATAGGCATGATAGGTTAGCCAAATGAATGCAACTATGGTCATAATTATTGCAGCGTTCTGACTTTATATGCTAGTCTCACCTACCGCTGGTGCTCGGCATTTACTCAGTAAAGTACGAGCAGGATTTAACGGTATCTCTATAAAAAATTATAATTAGTCTAACTATCTAAATCGATTAAACCTTGTTAATAATCGCATCAGCAAATATCATAGCTGGTCTAATATCGCTACTAACATAGATGTGTATCCGCAAAGAACAGGATTAGTTATGAAGCAGCCTAATGAAAACACATTAGATGTCGTCATTGCTTGGGTAGATGGCGCAGACCCTATACTCAAACAAAAGCGAGAACAGTATAAGCCAAGTAAAGAAGTGGCATCTGACGCAATAACTGACACGCGTTTCGCCAGCGACGATGAGATATATTATAATATTGCTTCTATCATCAAATATGTGCCTTTTTGTCGTCATATATATATTGTCACAGATCAACAAAAGCCAGCGTTCGTCGATGAGTTTGCCAAGCAAGGTATTTGCTCAGAAGATAAAATACGCATCGTTGATCATCAGGACATATTTTCGGGTTATGAGGAATTTTTACCGACCTTCAACACTCGATCAATTGAGACGATGATTTGGAATATCAAAGGACTGTCTGACTATTTTATCTATATGAACGATGATTTCTTTTTTAATCAACCAGTGGCGATAGATGACTTTTTAGACAGTGAGAAGCTAATCGTTCACGGTGAATGGCGTAAAAGTGCTGCTTTGAATGCCAAGCTCAATTTTCGAAAATCACGCTTTAAATTGTTTGGTACACCGATACAGCCAAGACATACTATCGCGCAAATGTTAAGTGCTAAAATACTGGGCATGAATCAGTTTTTTGAAATTCATCACTACCCTCATATTGTCGATAAAAATATCTTAAAGTCCCATTTATTGAACCATCCGCAACTATTGACTGAGCAGATAAAATATAAATTCAGAGATGTCGCCCAAGTTAATCCTATAACACTGATGAATCATCTAAAAATTCAAAAAGGCGAAGCACACTTAAAACCTAATATCTCTATCAACTATCTAAAAAATGAGCATAGTGTAGAAGATTTTATTCTTGCCTTAGAAGATAAAACTGTTAAATATGGTTGTATTCAAAGTTTGGATCTTCTTGAGTCAGGTTTATATAAAAAAGTTAGCCAAGCCATGAGGCACAAATTCTTGGATTATCTGCCTAATTCCGTGTTAGATACCACAAATACTGTCCCCAAATGAATTCAGACCAAGTTTAAACTATAATGATGATTACTCATTCTTGACTTAAACCAATAAAAGCTTAAAAATTACTTGGATATATTATGAAAATAGCAGTAGTAGGTACAGGCTACGTAGGCTTATCGAATGCAATGCTGTTAGCACAGCATAACGAAGTCGTTGCTGTCGATGTCATCGCTGAAAAAATAGCCTTGTTAAACGCCAAGCAGTCTCCTATCGAAGATACAGATATCGAAGATTTTTTATTGCATAAAGAGCTCAATTTTTCTGCAACGCTGAATGCCAAAGAAGCTTATAAAGATGCAGATTTCATCATCGTTGCCACGCCAACTGATTATGATACAAAGACCAATTATTTCAATACCTCCACAGTAGAAGCCGTCATTGAGCAAGTGCTGTTAGTGAATCAACAAGCGACTATCATTATAAAGTCCACAGTACCAGTTGGTTATACAACCAGTATCAGAGAACGTTATGCGACTGATCGCATTATTTTTTCGCCTGAGTTTCTGCGCGAAGGTAAGGCACTACATGACAACCTTTATCCTTCACGTATCATTGTAGGCGCACAGTCTGAGCAGGCTCGAATATTTGCCAATCTGTTACTCGAGGGTGCAGTCAAAAAAGATGCACCGCTATTATTTGTAGAGTCTACTGAAGCTGAAGCGATCAAATTATTTTCTAATACTTATTTAGCGATGCGCGTGGCTTATTTTAATGAGCTTGATACTTATGCGCAAACCTTTGGACTTGAGACCAAACAAATCATCGAAGGGATTGGCTTAGACCCTCGCATTGGCAACCATTATAATAACCCTTCATTTGGTTATGGCGGCTACTGTTTGCCCAAAGATACTAAGCAGTTATTAGCAAATTACGATGAAGTGCCAAGCAACCTGATAAAAGCCATTGTTGATTCTAATAGAACCCGCAAAGACTTTATTGCAGATAAAATCATCGAAAGACAGCCAAAAATCGTGGGAATACATCGCCTAGTGATGAAAAGTGGGTCAGATAACTTTAGAGCATCTGCGATACAAGGCATCATGAAACGTATCAAGGCAAAAGGTATAGAAGTCGTTGTCTACGAGCCTGTATTGAAAGAAGATGATTTCTTTAATTCGCGTGTGATTCAGGACTTAGACACCTTCAAATCAATGAGTGATGTCATTGTCGCAAACCGTTTATCTGATGATATAAAAGATGTCGCAGACAAAGTATTCACTCGCGATCTATTTGGGAGCGACTAATGAAAATACTGGTCACTGGTGCGGCAGGTTTTATTGGCTTTCATTTAATCAAGGCGATACTAGAAATAGATCTATCTGCTAGGGATTACTGTATCGTTGGTATCGACAATATCAACGACTATTATGATACAGATCTAAAAGAAGCGCGTTTGAGAATATTAGGTGAGATATCAGATCCAGAAATTTTTACGTTTATTAAGTTAGATCTGGCTGATCGTGAAGCTATGTCTGAGCTTTTTGCAACCTACCAATTTGATACGGTTGTTAATTTAGGTGCCCAAGCAGGTGTGCGTTACTCTATCGAAAACCCTAATACGTATATCGACTCAAATGTGGTTGGCTTTGTTAATATTCTAGAAGGCTGTCGTCACCACGATATAAAACACTTAATCTACGCGAGCTCTAGCTCTGTTTATGGTATGAATATAAAGCAGCCATTTACCACTACTGATTGTGTTGATTTTCCTATCAGCCTATATGCCGCCACCAAAAAATCCAACGAGCTTATGGCACATAGCTATAGCCATTTATATAATATCCCTACAACAGGGTTAAGGTTCTTCACCGTTTACGGTCCTTACGGTCGACCTGATATGGCATATTTTTCGTTCACAAAGAAAATTCTAGCTGGTGAGCCAATTAATGTATTTAATAATGGTGATATGCAGCGTGACTTTACCTACATTGATGATATCGTCAACGGCATTATTCGTATAATTAATAAGGCCCCTTCTCCCCAGCATTCTACTATTACGACAGCGACTGCTCCCTACAAGATTTACAACATTGGTAATAATCAGCCAGTCACTTTGCGCCGTTTTGTTACTGCCATTGAAGACGCTTGTGGCAAAAAAGCGCAAGAAAATTTATTGCCTATGCAAGCAGGTGATGTACCGATTACTTACGCAGACATAGATGAGTTAGTAGAAGATATTGGCTTTAAGCCTGAAACTAGTATAGAAGAAGGTATCAAACAATTTGTCGATTGGTATAAACAGTATTATTCAGTCTAAACAAACAACAATGATCTCTAAGACTTATATTATAGAGATTACGGCGCTAATATCTTTATATATTTTTAGAGGATTTTGATAACATGGCTACACCTTCAAGTTGGCAGAGAAAATTGCTATTGATCTTTCGAAGCGAAAAAAGATTGAATGCGGGTAAGATTATCAAAACCTATAATGATAGAAGCTTTGATGAGATGAAAGCAACAACCATTACTGAATCAATGTGTGATATTGAAGCGTTAACCAATGAGCGTAAAAGCACAGATTTAGAGAACCATTTGAACAACTTGAAATACAAATCGCTTGGTGAGTCTGAGCTCTGCTTTTATCACAACACGCTTATTATACTAATGCGCCGTAAGTACAAAATAGATAAAACATTCGCTGAATTTGAAAAGTTATGGGAAGCAGAGAGCGACTATTTATTGACACATCTGTCGTTGCGCTGGATTGTCTCTGCTTGCGATACGTTTATTGATCATTCAAACAATACTCATAGAGCAGCTATCTTGATGAATGTCGTAACTCTAATGAATACTTTACGTACTTATGAAACCAAAAACTTTCTGCAGTTATCCACTAATGCTAAATCTATGCCATTGCTAACTGAAAAAACCGATATGCTTTATGCCGGTGACTTGCCTCTGTACGATGGTCTTACTTATTTTCGTATCGGTACCGATGATAGCTTGAGAAATATGCGAAAACGCTATAATAAATTTCAGAAAGTTGATAAATTGGCCACTAGTATACTGTTATCTGTTTTCGAAAAACTACAGCATACTGATAGTGCGTTTGCCACATTACGAGCATTACACAGAGACGATTGGTCTAAGTGGTGGTTGAATTAAGAATATTCTTTGATTTTAGAATCAGATGCGAATGCAATATACTTTTTGGCTATTGTGATAGGTAAAAGCGACCCATCAAACTCAGAAAAGAATTGCTCTGGATTTTTCATCGCTAAGCTAAGCTTTTCAGAGATAGCATCTACGTCGCTCATCGGCATTAAGTTGTTATCTGGTAGTAACTCACTTGGACCTGATGGGCAGTCTGTACTGATAACAGGGGTTCCTAATACAAGAGCTTCGGCAATCACTAAGGCAAAACCTTCCCAATCAGAGGTTAGCACTTTAAATTTAGCATGCTTTATATAAGGGAAAGGGTTCTCCTGAAAACCTAAAAATACTACTTTTTCTTCTAAGTTGAGTTCTACTACCAATTGCTCTATTTCGTCTTTCAGCTTTCCTTTACCTAGCAGTAATAGTGGCATAGACTGATCTGTTCGAGCATATGCTTTTAGCAGCACATCGTGACGTTTCGCTTCTTTAAAACTCCCCACATGAACAATATAATCTTGGTACTCAGGAGTAAATACGTCACCTAGCTTTTGAATGTAATCTCTATCGACTGGATTGTGAATGGCAATCGTTGGCGTAATATTACCAAAGCTTTCAACAAAATCTTTTTCAGCACCTTTACTGACACATATACAAGGATGCTTGGAGTAGATGTTAATCATCTTTGACTTTAGTGTGTCAGCAGCATTCGTATTATCGAATTTATATAACAAAGACACTGTGTTATGAATCACATAAAATATATTAGGTAGTTTGCTATTGCTTAAAATACTATCTGCACGATCTAGATTAGACAGTATCATATCAGGCTGACCAATGTTTTTTGAAATGTAACGATCGACTACGAACGCAAAAACTTTGTCACGACGTTCTAATTTTGGTATCAGTTTATAACGCTTAAAATCAATAAAGTGGTAGTTTAGTTTTGGATTAAGCTCGTAATCTACACGGGGCTTAAACCGTAAAATATGTACTTCATAACCCAAATCATAGAATCCCTGTCCTAAAGTCAGAACAACACGTTCAGCGCCGCCACCTTGTAGACAGTTAATGACTAAGAGTACTTTCTTTTTATTATTTTTAACTTCTTTTTTTCTTGTTCTAATAACACTATTAATCATTTTAAATTTTCTTAGAAATGGACATTGTGAGTATAAAATATTTGGAACTATTTATGCATAATATTGACTTGTTCAGCAAACTCTACGTATTTTTCTGCTATTTTGACTGGTAGCAGCGCTTCATCGAATGGCGCATGAAACGCTTGCGGATTACTCATCGCTTGCTGCATTTTTTCGGCAATGGCATCAATATCACCCATCGGCATTAAGTTATGTTCTGGTAGCAATTCACTTGGGCCTGATGGACAGTTGGTACTGATAACAGGAGTACCTAGCACGAGAGCTTCGGCAATGACCAGAGCAAACCCTTCCCAGTCAGAGGTCAATATCTTAAACTGCGCATTTTTGATATAAGGAAAGGGATTATCACGAAATCCTAAAAATATTACTTTGTCTTCTAGGCTTAACTCTGTTACCAGTCGCTCTGTTTCACTTCTATGCTTCCCTTGACCCAAGAGCAGTAACGGCATAGATTGATCTGTTTTTGCATAAGCATTTACCAATACATCATGACGCTTGGCATCTTTAAAACTCCCGACATGAATAATATAGTTCTGGTAGTCAGGGACAAAAGCATCGGCTTGTTGTTGAATACTGTTTTTATCAATTGGATTGTGAATGGCGGTGGTTGGCGTAATATGACCAAAGCTTTTGATAAAGTCTTTTTGAGCGCCTTCACTGACGCACACACAAGGATGCTTGGCATATATATCTATCATTCTTTGCTTTAACTGCTCAGCGTCGTGATTTTTATTAAATTTATAGAGTAGTGATACTGTGTTATGAATAATATAAGTGATATTAGGCAGTTTACTATTACTTAAAATGCTATCGGCACGATCTAGGTTGGACAGTATGATGTCAGGCTGACCGATATTTTTCGACACGTATTTATCAACAGCACGTGCAAAAATATGGTCACGTCTTTGTGCCCCTGGTATCAGTTTATACGGCTTAAACTTAAGTACATGGTAGTTAAGATTCGGACTTAAGTCATACTGTACTAACGGCTTAAATCTTAGAATATGTACTTCATAGCCCAATTCATAAAACCCTTGCCCCAATGTTAATACGACACGTTCCGCACCGCCGCCTTGTAGACAATTAATAACGAGTAACACTGTTTTTTTATGCTGCTTCATACACGATAACCTATGGAGTAAGTTTTCACCTTCTTAAAAAGGCTTATCATTGCTTCATTAAAAAACTAGCGTTTAAATAGCTTCGAAAAAAATGATTTAGAAGCGTGTGGACGAGTCACCTTATTACCGGTATAACCTTCTTGAGATTTTTTAGGAAAATGACCGAAAGGTTCTACCCTATAACTGTCTAAATCGTATCCAGCAGCAAGTGCTTCGTTATAATATTCATCAAAAACCTCAGATAAATCCTGCCTTGGGTGCGACATTATTTCACCGTCAAACCAATGCTCAATACCTTCTTCACTGACTCTAGGTAATGAATATTTATGACTGAACTGTGTACCCATATCTGAATAATGCAAAATCCTAATATCTTCTAGCGCTAAGTTTTCGCCATCTATACAATTGTAACTATCCTGATAAGGCTCAATGAGCTGATTATTATGTTTGAATACAGCCATCATTTCTTTATGGCTTTTGGGATCTTTCCTGAGTTTTTTAATTGGTAGGACAATGTTTTTCGCCGCCTTGCAATCCCATACGCATGTACACAACCGAGTCATATCCGCATTAGTCTTAGCAGCTACAACAGACTGTCCTTCAATAGGATGGTGCCACAGCTTTGCCAAATCATCTAAAATAATGACATCAGCGTCCATGTAAATGGCACGACCAGAGTATTGACAGTACTCTGGAATTGCCCAGCGAAAGCCTGAAAAAGGCGTTGACCATTTAGTGGTATTCCAACCCTCTCCAGTCTCAGGATTAGAATACCAATAGCTATTAGGATCGCGTGACAGCTGCATCCATACTATCTCAACGGGTACACTGGTATGTTTATGAATACTATAATCTAATACCATCATCTGCTCTAGATCACAGTTATTTGGGTCACAACCAACAAAGACTTTAATAGTATCTTCTGTATTCATAATTTTATCCGTTCACTGACTAATATTTATCTGTGCTAATGCAATGCGATAATACTCAACTATATAATGGGACCTATTCTTTCCAGTACTTTTCGATCCACCCTACTGGCAAGATAAAATGACGCAAGTGACGTAGCGGTCTTTTTAGATTTTTGGGCTCAGTCAATCTTTTTAAGTGATCTTTGGCATTGTTAGCAGCATTTTTATTATATCTACCTTCAATCGCATGTGTAGGATATAAGTCGCCAGGGAAAATAACAATTCGAGCGCCTTTGGGGATCTTTGGTTCTTTGATGTAGTTAAGTGGGAACGGTTGACGGCATTTGCGTCTAAAGTGCGCGACCCATGCCTTTGGAAACAGCTTGACACCGCCTGGCGCATTACGAGTGACGAAGCGCTGCTCAAAACGATACTCATCAGCGATACCTTGTGGATCAGCTTTGAATTTCTCTTGCAATGAGACAAGCGACCCTATCTTGAATCTAAAGCAAGACGTTTGCCCTAGGCGCTCTAATGGGTTACTCGGGTTATAAGACAAAATAACATCGTCTGGCTCGCCGTATTCAAAGAAAGGATCGAGGCTATCTACTATAATCACATCCAAATCTACAAATAATACTGTCCCTGTCAAATCACCTAACTTCTCACCCCACAAACGTGATTTTGGCCACTTGCCAAGTGTGTTGGTTGGCATGGTGACATCTAATGGTGGTAATTCTTGACATTCGATTTCTGGACGTACATCGGTGGTATCATCGGTAAAACAGACGAAACGAAACGGTGGCGTAATATTGCGAGATACCATACCATACAATTTATTGGCGTAATCAGCCCCGTACTTTGTACCCCATTTAATACAAATAATTTGTTTGATATTTTTATTATCTGCTGTACTAGAATCTATTGGCATGGACTGCTCACTTTAATCTTAAGAATAAATATGATGGCTATATTAGCATAAAAAAAAGACTGAACAATTATGTTCAGCCTTTTTGGTCTTTAAACTAACGACTTTATTAGTCAATAAAGCTTAACCAATCCATATATTGCTCGTTACGACCATGAACCACATCAAAGTATAGGATTTGGAGTTTCTCAGTCAATGGTCCTCGGCCGCCATTCCCGATAGTACGATCATCGTATTCGCGGATAGGCGTCACTTCAGCAGCGGTACCTGTCATAAATATCTCGTCTGCTAAGTAGAACTCATCACGAGTGATACGGCGTTCAACGACTTTGATGTCTAGATCAGCCGCGAACTGAAGGATAGTACGACGAGTGATACCATCAAGTGCACCGCCCGCCAAATCTGGCGTATGTAGCACGCCATCTTTTACCAAGAATAAGTTCTCGCCAGCGCCTTGACACACATACCCTTGCGGATCCATCAAGATAGCTTCGTCATAACCATTACGAGTGACTTCTTGGTTGGCCATGATAGACACAGGATAGTTACTTGAGGCTTTTGCCTTACACATAGTGACGTTTGGCATATGATGCGTGAATGAAGAGGTTTTTACACGGATACCATTTTTGATACCTTCCTCACCAAGATATGCACCCCAGTGCCATGCAGCAACCATAGCATTGATGCTATTGTCACGTGAAGATAAGCCAAGCTTTTCTGCACCTACCCAAATAAGCGGACGAATATAGGCTTCTGCCAAGTTATTTTGCTTTACCACATCTTTATGTGCTTGCTCTAGCGTGGCCGCATCAAACGGCACGTCCATTTGAAAGATTTTTGCCGAACCAAGTAGACGTTCGGTGTGTTCCTTTAGGCGAAAAATAGCCGTGCGATTATCAGCGGTTTGGTAAGCACGCACGCCTTCAAACACAGCCATGCCATAATGCAAGCTATGGGTAAGCACATGAACTTTAGCATCTGGCTGTTCGATCATTGTGCCATTCATCCAAAGCTTACCATCTTGTGTTGCCATATTCATTTTATTGTCCTTATGCTAGCACTGACGTCTAACTTTTTTTAGGTAGGTTTTATTTAACAGTATTGATCAACATCGTATGATAACACCGCAGCGTCAATTTTTATTGCCTAAACAACAGCTTCATTATGACAAACGACTGACAGTATTATGATGATGTGTGACCGATTATATCACTGGCCGTCTTGGCAAATGAAATCTTTTGGTTTGGCACTATATGGTTTTTAATTATATCGTTCCTAGCTACCAATTCTATCCATAGTTTTCGTTTATAGCTTTCATTGATAGTTTTTATTCATAGTAACGCATGACAGTTTAAGCGTCTCTTGGACTATCGGCAAGGCCTTAATCATACAAGTTTCGATATTACTCGTCGTCTGTCTCTACGCCCATGAGATGCTGCCACTGTGACTGTACTAACGCTCGCGTCTCCTGCCACAATGACTCATCAACGAGCAAAGACTGCTCTGATAGTGCTAACTGATGCGTGGCAGCACGAATCCTTAGATAGGCATCGGTCAAATCCTGACAGACTTGATCATTCCAAATACCAAGCAAAGCAACTTCTGCAAAAATTCGCACATTATCGCTCCATTTGGTCAAACTTGGATATTCATGCGAGTAAGCCAATACGGCAAACTGTGCTAAGAACTCAATATCTACAATACCGCCTGCATCTTGCTTAAGATGAAACTTGCCCGCTTCCTGCTGCCATTGGCTCGTGCCTAGATGCTTTTGCATTTTGATACGCATGCTGGTGACTTCACTACGTACTTGATCCAGTGTCCGTGGCAACGACAATACATCGCGGCGAATATCACAAAAGCGTGCAGTGACTCGTCTGTCTCCGCAAATCGCACGAGCACGTACCAACGCTTGATGCTCCCATGACCATGCTTTATCCATTTGATAGGTTTCAAACGCATGACAAGACACCACCATCATGCCAGCATTTCCTGAAGGCCGCAGACGCATATCAATCTCATAGGCACGGCCATCACGGGTTTGAGTATTGAGATAATTCATCAGCTTTTGTACAAGACGCGCGGCAAACTTCATACCACTGACTGATTTTTCACCAGTGGTCATGCCTTGCTCTTTTATCTTGTGTAAGAATACCAAGTCCAAATCTGAAGAATACGATAGCTCTAAGCCACCAAGCTTGCCATAACCGATAATTGCAAAGCCGCAGTCCGCTTCAGTGACTGGGTCGCCATCTTGGCCAATAGGATACCCATAACGGTTAACAATCTCTGCAAAAGCGCGCTCCAATGCGGCTTCTAATACGACCTCAGCGATATAAGTCAATGAATCTGACACTTTCATAATCGGACGCTCAGCCAATACATCACTAGCAGCGACAGCCAACACCTGATTCTTTTTGAACAGTCGCAGGACGCTCAACAGCTCTTCTTCATCGTTTGGCTCGACGCGTAGCAACTGTTGACGCAAGATATCACGTAGCTCACGCTTATCTGGCAGATGGCGATAACGCTGCTGCAAAAATGTATCCAATAGTACAGGGTACTGAGCCAACTCTTTTGCAATCCACGGGCTGGCAGACAGCATTGGAATCAGCTCAATCGTTGCATTGGGGTTTTCAGCAATCATGACCAAGTAGATAGAACGACGGCAAATCGCTTCAAGCAGTGAGATCAATCTTGGTAAAGCAGTATTGGCAAGTTGCTGCTGTTCTTGATGCGCTAACAACGCATGGACAATGACAGGATATGCGTCGTCTAAACGCTCTCTGGCTTCATCACTTAAATTAGCCACCATTTTTGATTGCCAAAAATTCTGTAGTACCTCGCGATTTTCTTTTGTTAGCACTTCATTTAAACGGGCAATTTGCTCATCTAAGTGCTCTGGCTCTAGGTCGGTATCTTCGTTGTCAGGTACTTGGCGCTCAGTAACCATACGCTCAAACGGCACATTGACACTGTCGCGATGACGATTAAGTTGATCTAATAAGGCATGCCAGTTTTCAAAATTCAGCGTCACTGCTAGATTATGCTGCCACTGCTCATCGTGTGGTAAGCGCTGGGTCTGTTGGTCATTAATCGCTTGAATAGCGTGCTCAAGCCGGCGCAAAAACCGATATGCTGCCTGTAGCTGCTCGTAAGTTGAATGCTCCAGATAGCCAAGCTCACACAATACTTGCATCGCCTGCAAGCAAGGTTTGATTTGTAGCTGTGGATGCCGGCCGCCATAGATAAGCTGAAAGGCCTGTACGATAAACTCAATATCTCTAATGCCGCCCGCACCAAGCTTGATATTGTCCAAGTCTTCACGCTGTGCAACTTGGTTTTGAATAAGAGACTTCATTTCTCTCAATGCTGAAAACGCACTGTAGTCCACATAATAACGAAAAACAAATGGCTTAATCAGCGCTTGTATTTCTTCATAAAATGGCTGGTCTATTTGTCCGACTACGCGTGCTTTTAACCAAGCAAAACGCTCCCATGCACGGCCATGCATCGTAAAGTATTTTTGTAATGCGGACAGATGAATGGCCAAATCACTACCATCGCCCCATGGACGTAAGCGCATATCTACTCGAAAGACAAAACCGTCAGCGGTCTTGTTATCAAGCAGTTTAATAATGCCTTGACCCAATCTGGTCATAAAGCGTTTATTATCTATGCTACGTGTGCCTTTTGCCTTATTGCCATTGGTCTCGCCGCGCGCTTGATGTACAAAGATTAGATCAATATCACTTGATAAATTCAGCTCTTGCGCACCAAGTTTACCCATGGCCATAATCGCCATATCATCGATTTGTATATTGCCTTGTTCATTGATAAAGGTCGGCTCGCCATATTTAGCAACTAAGTGCTGATAGGTATAATCTTTAGCAAAAGAGATACAGCCATCTGCAAACTCAGACAACTCATCGGTCAGCTGCTCCAGACTGATCGTTTGCAAGGCATCTTGCCAAATCCAGCGCATCATTAGTAGCGTGCGCAAGTGACGTAGACCACTCATGACCTTGATTTCATCAGCGAGTTGATAGTTCTCATCTAACGTATAATCTTGTATCAGATCATCGATTTGCTGACGGGTCAGCGTACTATTCAATGGATAGCTACGCAAAAACGTCTGACATGAAACGGTCCGACTTTCCCAAATCTGATAAGCAAATTCGCTCGCTGTCTGCAGGACTTGCAGTTGTTCTACGGTAGGCTGATAATCTGTACCATTGTTCACACGTGAGGGCATAGCAGGTAACATAGTGACAAAAACTCCTTACATAGAATGGTAAGACTACGTGAACCTAGCTCATAAGTTTATTGTTTTTTCTTACGAGGCAGTCACAGCATCAAATAATAATACTCAATGTGCCTACACTTGAGATAAAACCACGTTAAATAACAGTGACTCTACTTGGTTTGCGGCGCTTTATGTTAGCATAAACAACTTTGATAGAGACGACGCGCCGCTCTTTTATGACATAACGATATTTGATGTGACAGTATGATCCGCTGCATGTCTCATTATCAGTATAAATTCTGTTTTCTGTCACGCAAATTTGCACACAAGCACTATAATAATAACGACCAAATGACTTTATACAAAGCATTTATAGCAACTCGGCCATAATTTCTAAACTCTTATTTATAATATGTGATACTGCGCCTTATGACGACCACTCCCCCGTTACTACTGATTACTGCTGACCCTAGTCACCCACTGGCACACTTGGCATTACGCTATGCACGCGCTTACCTGAATGGCGCAGCGGATAGTCATGATATTGATAACAATGACACTAATAGTACAGGCAGCAGCGATAATACTACCTCTGAACAACCATTGCTCAATGTCTTCTTTTATGGCGACTCGGCTCACATAGCCAATCGCTTGCGTTGGCAGTCAGCCGATCAATTAGATTTGACCAAAGAATGGCAGTCTTTGGCTGAGCAGTATCAATTACCCCTGCCTGTCTGTGTCAGTACAGCCCTTGGCCGCGGTGTGAGTGATGTAGACAACAGCTCACGCCATCAGCTTGACGGTGCCAATCTTGCAACAGGGTTTACCTTAGTGGGACTCAGTGAGCTTGCGATGATGATGCAGGACGACTGTCGTTTGATACAGTTTTGATAGCATGTCGTTTGATAGTTTGTCTATTGAGATCACTGGTAGCGGTAACTATTTTTAGGAATACATAATGAGATTATTAATTCAGCTGCACACGCCCACTGAAGCAGCAAGCTACGAAGGTTGTGCGCTTGCGCTAACTTTAGCGACATTTGGTCATGAGGTGCAATTGTTCTTAGATGCGCCTGTCTTTGGCTTATTGATGCAATCTGACTCGCGGCTGCATGGCATGATGCAGTCACTTGAGCTTTACGATATGCCCGCAGCTTGGCTACCTGATGATGTCTTTAGTGGCTGGGTCACCGGTATGTTGCCGACAGATCTGGCATCACAGCTCACACTCGTGCCAGAGGTCATCAACTCACAAGACTTTGAGCAGATACTTACCTTTTAAATCGCTATATAACTTAGATTTATAAAATAATAAAGCACGTAATCGGACACTTTTATGGCAACTTTATATCAATTGCATAGCACGATGGATACCCTTAGACGCAGTACTGAAGAGATGTCTCACACTTGGCGCACAGGTGATAGTATCCTTCTGCTTGGCGCCACCCCTGCTTTTATCGACTGGCTCAATGCTTATTTAAATGATAGCGATATAGATGGTATTGCTGGTATTTACGCATTAGCAGATGACATCGCCCAGCTCACAACAAATACAACTGGCAAACTTAATTTAGAGACTAAGTTGACTGCTGTTTTAACCGACGCAGAATGGGTCAACCTGACTCAGAGCAGTCAGTTTGATAAAGTGGTGACGATTGCCTTATGAATAATGACATGACCAATCACAACGCTACATTATCAGCGGCTAATATCGAATTGGATCAAGACGGCCATCTATGTGACCATACGATTTGGACACCTGTTATCGCGCAGCAATTGGCAGACACACTAGAGGTTAATCTGAGCGATGAGCATTTAGAAGTTTTGCAACAAGTGCGCGCGTTTTTTGACAAATTTAATCACGCGCCAGCAACCCGTCCATTAATCAAATGGCTACAAAAGACTTTACCAGAACTTGATATTAGCAATCAAAAGCTACAGCAATTGTTTAATACAGGTTTAGTCGCGCGTCATGTCAATCGCTTATCAGGACTACCAAAACCACCAAACTGTTTATAAGTACTTTATAGACGATAAGATACAATCGATGGCGCACTAGAAAATTATCATACGTGCATGAGCAGTATCTAATATTTTACTGCTCATTTAGTACGCAAATACTTTTAAGTCTACAGTTATTGCTTTGTAGAATCGCTATTTTGGGTCGTAGACTGTCAATGTCTCATAACCAACGCTACGACCTTCATCGCCCATAAACCCTTGCTTTCGCCATATCTCGTACAAACAGATGGCTACGCTATTTGATAAGTTCAAACTGCGTGAGTCAGCTAGCATGGGCAATCTTAGCCAGTTATCAGCACCGATATCTTCACGTATATCGTCTGCCAGACCTGCTGTCTCAGAACCGAAAACCAGCGCAATATTAGGCATAACAGAATTATCAGATGCGTCAGAGTCCGAGTTTTTGCCAAAGTCATAATCGTAAAACGGTTTGCTTAGCTTGGTCGTCAATGCCGTAACGACATGGCAGTCAGCAGCTTGTAGTGCTTGCCTTGCAGCTGCCCAATCATCATGCACCTGTAAATGAGCATATTCATGATAATCAAGGCCTGCGCGGCGTAGCTTTTTGTCATCAAGCTCAAATCCTAACGGTCTGACTAAATGTAGCTGTGCCCCGCTATTGGCACACAGTCGAATAATATTGCCAGTGTTACTCGGCATTTTTGGTGCTACTAGCACAATATGGATGGTCATTCTTACTCCACAAATATTCAGCGCTCTATTATTTAAATTTATGAGCGGTAGGTAATCGAAAGTTACAGTTTACTGCCAATAATTACATTTTGATACTGTGCAGCGTTTTTAACTTTCATTATGATGTCTGTAATGGATAGCGCGATAGCATTTATGTATGACTGTCTCATCCAATACCCCTTCAGTGAAGCTTGAGCACACGCTTAGCGTCACTGTTGTTATTTATAACCATTCATTTATCTTTGAGGATACTATTATGAAAAAAGTAATCATCGCATCTTTAACTGCTATGTTCGTTCTAACTGGTTGCAACACGTTTAAAGGCCTTGGCCAAGACGTATCAAGCGCCGGAAATGCTGTAACTGGCGGCGCACAAGACGTACAAGATAAAATCTAAGGTCTGCTTTTTTTAGATTTTCAAAAGGGCTTATCATTCATTTGATAAGTCTTTTTTGTGTTCTTACTTCGCTGCTGTTAAACAATTACTCAAGCACGATTTTATAAAAACGCGCGTAATATCTGATTGAGATAACGCTGACCTAATACCGTCGGTTGCAACTGCGTATCACTATCTACCAACAACCCTTGTTTGACAAGACTGTTCACTTGTTCAGCAATACTATCAAGGGTTAATCCAGTTCTCTTTTCAAACAGTGACCAAGCGACGCCGCCATGTAAGCGCAGCGCGTTTAGCATAAACTCGCTCACTAACTCCTCTTGATCAATCACTTGCCAGCCAACCATCTTTGGCGTGATTTGGCGTATACCAGACATCTCAGTGACATCTGGATTCATTACTACATAATCTTTTGGCAAACGTGATTTGCTAAAGCGATAGATGCCTGACGCTATTAACAAGTCATCTTCCATTTTGTCTTTTACGTCTGATGAATGACCACCATTGCTATCGTTACGACCAATCGTCACTTTACCATGTGCTCCCGCGCCGATTGCTAGATAGTCGCCAAACTGCCAATAGTTGATATTATGGCGGCATGGTTTGTCTGACGCACCTGCCCATGCCGACACCTCATAATTGCTATAACCTAATTGCTGCAATAGTGACTGACCTGCTTGTTCGATATCTGCCAAATTGTCTTCATCGGGTAAAATAGGCTGGCTGCGGTAAAACACGGTATTTGGCTCAATAGTCAGTTGATACCAAGAGATATGCGTTGCGCCAGCATTATGCGCCATTTGGATATCTTCTAGCGCTTCATTCATAGTTTGCTGCGGTAGACCGTGCATCAGGTCGACGTTGACCCGTACAAATCCAGCCGCTTTGGCAGCGCGAATTGCTGATAACGCTTGCACAGGATCATGGATACGTCCAAGTACCTTTAGCTTATCAGCAGCGAAACTCTGTACACCGATAGACAGACGATTGATACCAACCTCTAAATACTGCGCAAATGGTGCATGCTCAAGCGTGCCAGGATTGGCCTCCATGGTCACTTCGATGTCTTCTGCAAATTCAAAACACGTACGTAACCCAGTAAACAATCGCTGATACTGAGCAATAGGTAGCAAAGACGGCGTACCACCACCGATAAATATCGAACCAATCTCTCGGCCCTGAGTTAAAGGTTGCTGCATTGCGGCGTCTAACAGTAATGCATCGACATATTCTTCATACATGGATAGCTCACTGTCTATCGGTAGCTCATGCGAATTAAAATCGCAATAAGGACACTTCTTCACACACCACGGAATGTGGATGTAAAGAGACAATGGAATGTCGTTCACGTCTACCGCGATAGTATCCGTCGTTGGTTCAGTAAGACTTAACGTATTCAGGTCGTTTGGCATGCTGTCTGTATTTACTTTGGGCATAAATAAACTTATTTTGTAGTGAGCAATAATGATCGATATCAAAAGTAACGCTAGGTTGACATACTCCCACCACTTTCGCGAAGCTCAAGAGGGGGATTCTAAAAGCAGATGCTCTTAGGCGACTTTCTCACGAAGGTCGCTTGCTTTCTGTTTCAACGGGCGATTTTTACTGCATCCTCCCTCCACAGACAAAACGGCATGTCCTGCCGCTAATATATTACGAGCCGCATTAAAATCAGCGTTCGCAACATACCTACATTTGACGCACTCAAATTTTGACTGAGTTTGTCTGTTATCGACAGCGATATGCTGGCATTCAGAGCAGGTTTGGCTAGTGTATCGTGGGTTTACCTTAATCAG
This sequence comes from Psychrobacter sp. NPDC078929, assembly GCF_050267985.1. Lineage (NCBI taxonomy): Bacteria > Pseudomonadati > Pseudomonadota > Gammaproteobacteria > Moraxellales > Moraxellaceae > Psychrobacter > Psychrobacter sp. NPDC078929. The sequence goes on from NZ_JBNNFX010000017.1 coordinate 43,786, forward strand.
TAACCCACCGCGCCATTGCTGCTTGTACTTAAGCATATTGACCATCATGCCCCAGCCTTGATCTAGGATGGATTTATTCAATCCTGACTTGGCTTTGACATGACGACCTTTATTCTCCACCGTACCACTGGCTGATTTCGACATATTGGCGACTTTTAAATCTTCACAAGCAATCATGGCGTGGCTTTTGCTGATGCTGGTGGTGATTTTGTGCAAGTAGTCATGTCTGATATTGGCAATGTGGCTGTGGAGTTTTTGAATCTTGCGGTTTTGCTTTTTCCAGTTTTCACTGAATTTTACTTTTTTCGCCAATCCACGTTGCAGTTTGGCAAGTTTGAGTTGATTGGTTTTAAAGCTGTTTTTGGGTTTAATATATTCACCGTTTGAGGTGGTGAGTAGTTTACTGATGCCCACGTCCAAGCCAATAGCGCTTTTAGAGGGGTGACGAGGGTTCTCTGTCAGCTCGTGCTCTGTGCCAAACGACACATACCAGCGACCTGATTTCTTGCTAATGGTGACATTTTTAATCGTGCCAATAATGTCTTGCGATTTTCTAAACTTCACCAAGCCCACGCCATTCGGTAGTTTTACTCGATTGCCCTTAACACGGCAGTATTTATCAAACTGAACTAACCGAATTGAGTCACGCCCATCGGATTTGCGCTTAAATTGTGGCATCAACGGGCGTAGCTGGATTTCTGTGCCATCAGCCAGTTTAAAAAACTTGGGTTTACGAGGTTTCTTTTTATTTTCTTTCAATCTGGCATGTACTTTAGGATTAAAGAAACGTGACCAAGCCGATGCAAGATCACGTACTTTTTGTTGTAAAGAGACAGCGTTTGAGCTGCTTTTTAAGAACTCGAAATCAGGATTGCTCTTTAGATCCATGATTTTATTAACGAGGTTCGTGGCATTGATAAACTCATCTTTAGCAAACATCTCAAATGAGATCACTAGCATTTGATTCCAAACAAAACGTGCAGAGCCGACAAGATTATTTAGAACAATCTCCTGCTCTGCATTAGGCTCAAGCCTAAATTTATACGCTTTGTTGATTTTCATAAATGCGTTCTTTATTAATGAGTGTGTGTTTGATATTATGCTTATAATAATAGCATTTAAGAGTTTTTATTACAATGAGTGAGATATATAAAAACCGCCATGCTGCCTTTAATCTCCACGTTCATTTGGTTTTTATTACTAAGTACCGAAAAAAAGTTTTAGGTGAGCTGCATCATAAGTATTTCAGTGAGTGTGTCACTGAGGTATGCAAGAGCTTTGATGCTGAATTAAAAGAATGTAACGGTGGAGCAGATCATATCCACATGCTTATCCAGTACCCGCCAACGGTGCAATTAAGCAAATTGGTTAATAACTTGAAGTCAGTCACCAGTAGACGAATGAGGGGTGATTTTATTGATTTAAGAGCAGCTTATTCCAAGCCTGTGCTTTGGTCACGCTCCTACTTTGCAAGCTCTTGTGGCGGTGCGCCACTAGATATTATTAAGCAATACATTCAGAACCAGCGAGGTTAGCCAGTGATGCGAAATTCACCTCCACCCTAATGTCAGGTGGAGCCCTCTTTGCTTTTTTAAGATAAACTATTCAAGACAAGTTTGAAAGTGAGTTAATAAAAACCTCGATAATTTTAAGAACGAATTGAAGAATAAATAAAAAATAAAAGGACAGATATATGGCATATTGGTTAATGAAATCCAACCCTAAATTTTTTGGTATTGAAGATTTGCAGCGTTTGGACACCGACGGATGGGACGGCGTTCGCAACTATCGTGCACGTAATTTTATGCGTGATGATATGAAAGTTGGTGACAAGGTATTCTTTTATCACTCTAGCGCCAAGCCATCTGGAGTCGCTGGTACTATGACAGTCACTACAGCAGGGTATCCTGATCCTACTCAGTTTCACCCTGAGCATCGTCATTATGATCCTATTGCGACCGAAGAAGAACCTCGCTGGTATATGGTCGATCTCACTTTTGAGCAAGCTTTTACAGAAGTGTTACCACTATCAGAACTGAAATTTTTGCCAGCTTTAGAAGACTCATTATTACTAAGAAAAGGATGTCAGCAGTTAACAGTGATTCCATTAGAGCCTAAACACTGGCGAGCGATTATGGGTATGGCGGAGACGCTTGAGTTGTTACCAGAGTAAACTTATCAAATCATTTCTTTGCTATTTTCTGTGCAAAAGGGTACAAAAAACCTAAGATTAATATCTGCATAGCGGCGCTAAAACGTTGACATCATAGTGTGGCTTCTTTACCATCTTACTATGTATATGACCTGTCAATCCACTACTTGGATCGACGGGTTATTTTTATTTTAGTGTCTTTACTTTTATTTTCATACTCTGCCTATCTAATCATGCAACATTATAAGCTTGCTCATATTATTTATCGGAGTATTATCGTCGGCACTACGCTCTCCTCGCTGCGTCAACCTTAGTCGATTGATAGCAGTGTTTGTTTATTAATAATAACTACCTTAATAACAATTACCGCAAAGAATAAAAAGTTGCTTACCATGGTTTTTCCATTGTCTTTCAAAGATTTTAAAAGCTACAGCTTACGTTTAGGCATACTTGCCCTCCCTATTTTAATTACCCAGTTTTGCCAAGCCGCACTTGGCGTGGTTGATGCCATCATGGCAGGCCAAGTATCTGCGCTTGATTTGGCTGCGGTAGCCGTTGGCTCTGGTATTTGGCTACCACTGTTTTTATTGGCCACAGGTGTGCTTATCGCAACCACACCTCTAATTGGTGAAGCAATTGGTCAAGACCAGCACGGCCAAATACCGCATATCACGCAGCAGTCCTTATGGACCGCAGGTGTCATTGGCATTATTGGTTTTATCATTGTCAATTTGGCTCCCAATGTCCTTGGCATCATGGGTGTCCCAGAAAATATTCAGCCGATAGCGACACAGTATTTACATGGTGTCTCATTTGGTTTCCCAGCGCTCGCCGTATATGCCGTTCTACGCAGTTATTGTGAGGCATTGGGTCGTCCTGAGCCTGTGACTGTCATTAGTATCATTGGCCTGCTCGCAGATATTCCCTTGAACTATATTTTTATTCATGGGTTATTTGGCATGCCAGAAATGGGCGGTGCAGGCTGCGGGGTGGCAACAGCATTGGTGTTATGGATAAATGTCCTATTGCTTGCGGCCTATACTAGCTTCACGAAACGTCGCGAATTTGTAAGTACGCGATTTTTTTATGGCTTCTCTAGCCCTAGTCGAACACAGATTAAAAAGCTGTTAAAACTTGGTATTCCTATTGGTATCTCTATCTTCTTTGAAGCCAGTTTATTTAGCTTAGGCGCACTCGTTATCAGTCCATTGGGTGAGCTGGCAACCGCATCGCATCAAGTGGCGCTGTCAGTGACCTCACAACTATTTATGATACCGATATCTGTCGCCATGGCGCTCACTATCATGGTCTCCAATCGATTTGGTCAAAAAAACCTATTAGCACTGCGCCAAGTGCAAGCTACTGGACTGGTATGGACCGTATTGATCGCTTTGACCTGCATGCTTGGGATATGGCTATTCAGACCAGAACTGGCAGCAGCATTCACTGATAACCCAGATGTTAGAGCCCAGTCTATGCACTTGCTTATCTTTGCGCTTGCCTATCAGTTATTTGATGGCTGGCAGGTTAACGTTGCTGGTATATTGCGCGGCATGCAAGATACCACTATACCGATGTGGGTAACACTGTTTTGCTATTGGTTAGTTGCCCTACCACTTGGCGTTTATCTAGTACGTTTCACTGACGTTGGTGCGCAAGGATTTTGGATGGCGTTAATTACAGGTTTGTTCTTATCATCTATTTTACTTACTTTGCGTCTACGCTATCAGCAAAAACGCTTAACTATACTATGGGGTTGAGCCAATTGCTTATGGATTGCATTTTATAATCATTGTTAGCGTTATTTGATCATACAGACTATGAAAAATCGTAGATATTTTCTTACTAAAAAGATGGCTTACGTCAAAATATGTAAAAATTCTCAGTTAACAACTGTACATTGATTGCTCATTGCCCTGAATCTAGGTATCATTAGCAATTAATTAGACAATATTTAGTTACACTATTTCTCGAATTTAGTACAAGGCCAGATAAAAACTATGGATATTGAAAAAATACGCACCCTCATCGCCCTTATGGAAGAAAGTGAACTGGTTAATTTAGAAATCAGTTCTGACGACGAGCATATTAGCTTAACTCGTCACTATGACGCGCCTGCGCCAACTATGATGGCTGCCCCAACTGCGAACGCTGCTGCCGCTGTCGAAGGCAAACCTGCAGAAAAAGCGGGTAGCGTTGAGTCTTCACCAATGGTTGGTGTTTTTTATTCAGCACCAAGTCCTAATGATCCACCATTTGTGAAAGTTGGTCAAAAAGTTCAGGCAGGTGATACTTTAGGTATTATCGAAGCGATGAAAATCATGAACCCGCTTGAAGCGACTCAAAGTGGTATTGTTGACGAGATCTTGGTAGATAACTCTGAAGTCGTACAGTTCGGTCAACCTGTCATACGCTATAAAGCGTAACGATATTTGCCATACTTTATTTCATTATGGCTGGCTTTTGGTATATATACTGCGTCAATGCTAAACAACCTGATGCTATGTATCGAAACTCAGTCAATGACTGACGCTTCGACAAGGATGAACCCATGATAAAAAAATTGCTCATTGCCAACAGAGGCGAAATTGCCCTGCGCATCGTCCGCGCCTGTAAAGCGCTAGGTATCGAAACGGTAGGTGTCTACTCTACTGCGGATGCCAACTTGATGCACTTGCGCTTTGTTGATGAGGCAATTTGTATTGGCAAGCCTAATGCTAACCAAAGCTACCTTGATATCAATACCATCTTAACCGCTGCTGAAATCACTGGTGCAGATGCTATCCATCCCGGTTATGGCTTTTTGTCTGAGAATGCTGAATTTGCTGAACAAGTAGAAGAAGCAGGATTGACCTTCGTTGGTCCTAATGCTGATCATATTCGCCTTATGGGCAACAAAGTTTCTGCCATCAATGCTATGAAAAAAGCGGGCGTACCAACTGTACCTGGTTCAGTTGGCGCTGTGACCCTGCATAATGCTGAAGAGCAAGCACGCAATATCGGCTTCCCACTATTGATTAAAGCGGCTTCTGGCGGTGGTGGACGCGGTATGCGTGTGGTTGAACGCTTCGATGAACTAATTGGTCAGGTACAAGCGGCCAAACAAGAAGCTGAGCTCTGGTTCGGTGATGACACTGTCTATATGGAGCGCTATCTACAAAACCCGCGCCACGTAGAAGTACAGGTGCTAGGTGATGGTAATGGTAATGCTATCCATCTATATGATCGTGATTGCTCATTGCAGCGTCGCCATCAAAAAGTTCTAGAAGAAGCACCTGCCCCAGACATCCCAGATGATGTACGTGAGCCAATCTTAAAAGCGTGTGTAAAAGCGTGTGAGCTTGTTAAGTATCGCGGTGCTGGTACGTTCGAATTCTTGTTTGAAAATAACGAATTTTTCTTTATTGAAATGAACACTCGTGTACAGGTTGAGCATCCAGTGACTGAGATGATTACTGGTATCGATGTTGTTGTCGAACAGCTCAAAATTGCTGCCGGTTACGGCCTATCTTATCGTCAAAGCGAGATTGAAATCCAAGGTCATGCGATCGAATGTCGTATCAATGCCGAAGATGCAGCGACTTTCGTACCTTGCCCAGGCACTATCAGTCAATTGTTCACGCCAAGTGGTTCTGGTATTCGATTTGACTCTCATCTATACCCTGGCTATGAGATACCAACCTATTATGATTCGTTGATTGGTAAATTGATCTGTCATGGCCAAACTCGTCAGCAAGCCATTGCTAAGACAGTACATGCCCTTGATGAGCTGATTATCGAAGGTATCAAAACCAATATACCTTTGCATCGTGATGTGATTTTGGCGGATGAGAACTTCACTCGTGAAGCGCAAAACATTCATTACCTCGAAAGAGAGCTGCTGACTGCGAATAAAGCTAAAAAAGACTCGTAAGCTGAAATACTTATAGAGTTCGCTAAGTTTATTAAATTTAGTCGCAACTTTAATTAAAACAGCACATAAAAAAGCCGCTATTAATATAGCGGTTTTTTTATGTCATCAATAAGCTGTCAATCATACGTAAAATACAACGAGCATATCTAATTATGGCAACACTCTATTGAAGTTCATAAAGCATTCGTTACCATCAGGATCAGCACACCATTGCATTTGGTTGCCATCATGATTGATAAATGCAATTAACGCTTCATCAGTCTGGTCGATCTGATTGCCTGAGCAATCCACTTCATTATTATCATAAACAGTCTTGATCGCAATAACTGGCAGCCCTTCTTCACGATGAGTAACCAGATATCGGCCGTATGTCCACTCTTTGCCACTGACAGACCACATCTCATTATCCGCACTAAAGTTATATAGCTCGCGGCACTGGTTAGACTTACCAACTGATGCAAGTAAGTTTTTGCTAGTAGTTGGTTGAATGTTTAGAACCCGCTCTTCACTTTGAGTCAGTACGCCGCCGTCCATGCCTGTTATCACCTTGGGCTCTACACTGCTAGGCTGTGGCGCAGTATTTGCCGACTGGTTAGCTTCCGCTTCCTTGGTCATCATGGCGTGAGTAGAATGAGCGCTGCTGTCCAAGTCTATTTCCCACTGTCCGGCAATGGCTGGACTAATATGAGTGGTAATGGTCGGCTTGGTAGCCTCACCGTTCGCGGGCAACGAAGCCAAAATAGATGCTAGCGTGAATGAAGCAAATGAGATAGGTTCCATAATTAACCTTTTATTTATAATATTTTAATATATACATTAGCGTAAGTCTTAGACACTAAAAACACAAGTAACATTATGCTATTGCTCATAAACCTGTAGTTGGCATTTCATAGGTATTTATAGCAAAAAATAACGCCATCGCTTTACTTGCTAGAGACAAGGAGCGATGGCGTTATTAGCATACAGAATTCTGCGTGATATTAATGACTACTTAATATTAAGCAGCTTCTGTGTTTAGCGCTTGAGCAAAAGCCGATAATGCCCCTTTTAGCATGGCTGATACCGTACTGCTACAAGTACCGATACCTGAATATACCTCGCCATCGACATTTAACTGAATATAAGCAGCAGCGTTGGCATTAGTTTTGTTATCACTATTGGTATCATCATCGATACCATTACCACTGTTATGATGCGGGTTAATCGCATGCTCTGCATAGTTAATAATATGTAGTGATTTGCCCGTATGCTGCGCAAGTCCGTCAATAAACGATGATAATGGGCCGTTACCCGTGCCATCAATATCAATGGTATCGCTATTCATCTGTACTTGACCACTAAAGTAAACCGCGCCGCCTTTATTGTTGACGCTATAGTCTAGTAGTTCAAACTTACCTTGCTGCAAATAAGTATCTTCAAAGGTCTGCAAGATTTCATCATTCTGCAGCTCGCGTGCCGCCGCTTCGGCTTGCTTTTGTACCACACGGCTAAAGTCGATCTGCATCCAACGTGGTAAGTTGAAACCATAGTTACGCTGCAAGATATATGCGACGCCACCTTTACCCGACTGGCTATTGATACGTACCACATCTTGATAGCTACGACCAATGTGCGCAGGATCAATGGGTAGATAAGCCACGTCCCAGACATTGTCTGTTTCGCTCTGATTACTTTCATTGTAGTCGAGAGATTTTTTGATAGCATCTTGATGTGAGCCACTAAAGGCCGTAAAGACCAACTCGCCTACATAAGGATGACGAGGGTGCAATGGTAAATTATTGCATTCGCTCACCACCTGTACGATTTCACTCATGTTGCTAAAATCAAGCTCAGGATCGATACCTTGGCTAAACAAGTTCATGGCCATGACCATGATATCCATGTTACCTGTACGCTCACCGTTACCAAGCAATGTGCCTTCGATACGATCCGCGCCCGCAAGCACGCCCAATTCGGCGGCAGCTACCGCACAGCCACGGTCATTATGAGTATGCAAGCTCACAATCACATGCTCGCGCTGGGCCAGATTGCGGCAGAAGTACTCTACTTGATCAGCAAAGACATTAGGCATAGAGGCCTCAACAGTCGCTGGTAAGTTAAAAATAACTTCCTGACCCTGCTGTGGTTGCCACACGTCACACACTGCATCGCAAACCTCTACAGCATATTCAGTCTCTGTCTGGCTAAAGCTCTCTGGCGAGTACTGAAACACCCAATCTGTCTCAGGGTACTTTGCAGCATACTCTTGCAATAGCTTGGCGCCTGCAATAGCAATCTCTTTAATTTCAGCTTTATCTTTGCCATAGACTTTTTCGCGTTGTACACGGCTGGTTGAGTTATAGACATGGACGACCGCACGTTTAGCGCCTTTTAATGATTCAAAAGTACGGGCAATTAAATGCTCGCGCGCTTGTACCAATACTTGGAGCGTCACATCTTCAGGTACATGATTCTCTTCGATAAGCTTACGTGCAAAGTCAAACTCTACCTGCGCCGCTGATGGAAAACCAATCTCAATCTCTTTAAAACCAACATCTACTAAGGTCTTAAAGAAGCGCATTTTTTGTTCAATCGTCATCGGATCAATCAGTGCTTGGTTACCATCACGCAGATCTACACTTGCCCATATCGGTGACTTCTCAATCGTTTTACTTGGCCAAGTACGATCTGGCAGCGATGGCGCAAATGCAAATGGACGGTATTTACGGAAGTCAAAAGCAGCACTTTTTGGTGTGATCTTTGCAGTCCCTGTGGCTGCAGTGTGCGTGGCTTGGTCAGACATAATCAATCCTTAGATGACTTGGTTGTTTATATATTTAGCTAGGCGATTAACTGTTGATTAAATCAGTATTTATCATACGAGATAACTAGTGTTCATACCATAATAATATCAAAGTTTAACGGAGAGAAACCTGCTTTCTTTTACTTTATTTTCTGTTATTTTAGTGGAAAAACACAATTTAGACATTATAATCGAATAAATCCACTATTAAGGCTTAAGAAATGCCAGACAATTATATTGATAGTACAAGAACTGCAGATATAGACGAGATAGATAGACAGTTACTACACTTATTGCAAACGCAGGCACGCATGAGTATTACTGAACTCGCTGAACGCGTCAACCTGTCTGCCACCCCTTGCGCACGTCGTATCAAACGCTTAGAAGATGCGAACATAATCACTGGCTACCATACCAAAACCGATGCGCAAAAACTTGGCTATCCGCTAGCCGTGTTTATCGCTATTAGTATGGATCAACATACAGCAGAACGTTTTGAGCAGTTTGAACGCAAAGTTCAGAGCTTTGAGGAAGTCATTAGCTGTAGTATTGTCACAGGACGCACGGAAGACTATCTGATTAAGGTCAGGGTACGTGATATGACACATTACGAAGAGTTTTTATTGCATCGCCTCAATCGTATCGAAGGCGTGGCCCAAGTTCATACCAGTTTTGAATTACGAGAAGTATTTAGCCGTAGCGTGGTTTAGACGAGCTTAGCTGTCTTTGGCGACTGTCGACGAAACCATACCAATAGTACAAATCCGATCATTAATCCGATAGCAGCGACAAGCAACCCTGCATTGAAATTGCCATCTCTCCCTGCCAGTGCCACTGTCACCAAAGGTCCCAAAAACTGCCCCAATGCATAAGCCAACGTTGCCAAAGCAATCAGTAAATTAGAATAGGCAGGATTGATGTTTTTAAACAGCGTCAGTGTCATCGATACCATACCGACGAAGGTCAATCCCAAAATCGCAGCATTGCCATATAATCCAAATGCACCATCAAACCATATCGGCAAGCACATCCCAAATGCTTGCAATACCGTCAGCCCCATTAAGGTTTTTATCTCACCGATACGTTTGGCAAGCGCGCCCCATAGGGGGTTTGACAACATCGCAAAAATACCAACGACCAACCAAATCATGAGTCCAGCATACGTCTGTGTTGTTAGACGTTGTGCTGCCATAACGGGTAAAAAAGTTGCTGAGCTGATATAACCAAACCCTGCCAGTACGTAGCTGACAAAAAGTAAAGTAAGCGCTTTATGGTGTCCAGAAATTGCTTCGTATAAGGAGCGTTTAAAGTTTACATAGGTCTGGTGCACTGACACGTGTTGCTTGGCATCAATCTGCTGTGAATCAACAGCCCGTACTTGTCTTGGCTTTATCGCATACAGTAGCCATACAAGCGGCAAACTGGTGACACCTGCGACTAGCCAAATTACATCGAAGTGATAGTCTAACTTCAATAGCCACCACGTCACGATGGCAGAAGCGCTAATGCCAACGCCAATACCTGCATAATGAACTGCTGATAATACAGAACGGCGCTCAGGGCTAAGGGTTTGAATGACAAACGATGAGCTTAGAATCATCGCCACGCCACTTGCAATGCCTGCGATTAAGCGGATGATATACCATAGCATGAGCGACATATTTGGTATGACAAGTAGCATCGTGGTGACAACACTGATAATCGCCCACAGCGTCATCGCCTGCCATGTCGAGCGCTGAGGCACAAACATGGCGATAAGTGCACCGATAAAGTAGCCGATATAATTGATTGATGCCAGCCAGCCTGCAATGGTCGTTGATAGCGACAATTGCACCATAATATCCGGTAAGGTGGCAGTAAACAGAAAGCGTCCATAACCCATAACGACTGCCATGCAGTACATACCGATACAGGCAATGGCAGTTTCGTTGGTAATCGTCGGGACCATACGGCTTTTAAAAGCAGTCATCATGACAGAGCCATTTTTGCGGCAATTAGCACACAATCCTTTGTGTTAGACAGTCAAAAGCAGTAATAAATAAACACAGAAATAGAGAAGTTATTAAATATAGTAGGCAAGCATAAAGTATCCGAGAAAACTATGATACGTCTAACGTTGGCGTCTCTACCGTATCTTGCCCTAGCATTTGTACCCGCTGATCGCTAAACATATCCATATCTGGAGCTAGCGTACGCATAAACCGATCAAAATACAACATCTGTTTGGTCAATAGAGCAAAGTCTCGTGGGAAATGGATGCCATGACGTTTGCCAACTTCGACAATCTCAAGCATCATTTTATTGAGCTCATCAGCTTGTTCTTTACTATTAAACGGTACACCGCTGGTAAAGGTTTTATCTTCTGCCATGATGGTTATCATCATACGCTGTAAGTCATTCCCAAGTGCAGTCACATCGACTTTATTGCCACCATGCGTCATTTCCATATCAATCATATGGTGCGCCATGGCTTGGTAGTCACTATCTTGCATGGCTTGCATCATGCCCATACATGCACGCCAGCTCTCAGCTTTTAGTTTACCGACGATACCAAAATCCAAAAATCCAATACGGCCATCGGTCAATAGCATCAAATTGCCCGCATGCAGATCAGCATGGAAACTATTGCACAGCATAAGACTGGCAAACCATGTGTTCAAAGTATCTGCCATAACTTGGGCAGGATCTACACAGTATTGACGCATGAGTGACTCATCGACCATAGAGACGCCATATAGACGGCTCATCGTTAGTACACGCTTGGTAGTCAGCTTTTCATAGACAGTTGGTGCAACGACACGAGTATTACCTGATACCGCTAAAAACTGCTGAAAATCGCGAATATTCTGTGCTTCGGCGATAAAGTCAGTCTCGGCAAGCATACGCAGGCGAATCTCATCAATAATCGGTGCAATACTCGCAAATTTCATCGATGGCATCAATATTTCAAGTAGCTTAGTTACGCCATGCAATACACCCAAGTCGGTCTGCATGATGGTTTCGACGCCAGGTTTTTGTACCTTTAGCACCACTTCATCACCATTGTGCAATCGTGCTGCATGCACTTGAGCGATAGAGGCGGATGCTAGTGGCTCTGAGTCAATATGCGCAAACTTATCAGCGAGCGTCATACCATCAATCGCCAGCTCCTCTGTCAGAACTTGCTCGATATAAGCATAAGACAATGGCGTGGTTTGATCCAAACAGCTCTGGAAAGCCTTGACATAATCACGTGGAAACAGCGACGGTGTACTGGCGATAAACTGACCGATTTTGATATAAGTCGTACCTAACTGCTCAAAGGTTTCTTTGAGTAGCATAGCGTCAGGTTTTTCACCTTTTGCCACTCTTAGCGCAGACAGACCTGCCACGCTCGCTGTTTGGCGAACACGATTAACGACATTAAAAGTATGCTTTAATAAATGCGGACGATGAATTTTCATAAAAAACAACTATGGTAATAAGAAGGAGGTTTGAAGATAGGCAATACAATATAAAAGTGCGTTAAAATCAGATTATTCAGTTATAGTCGGTTCGATATAATTTGGATACAAGGAAGGCAAGTGAAAGTACTACAACTCGTAGACTAAGCAAGCTTAACACCGTATCCAATTTATAGAGAGCTGACTATAGGACTGCTACAGACAGGACACTGTGAGTCTTTTCGATAGCCCATCAGCCGCTGCTGCATCTGACTACCATCCCATATGAGCAGCTTGTTTGTCAGTGGATTTTTGGTTAATCCTAAATATTGTAATGTGGCATTGGCTTGTAGGTTACCCATAACCGCAGTGGTACTGGCCAGCACTCCTGAATTGGCACACGTACGTTCGTCAGCGGCTTCGTCGAGCACTACGGAGCCGAACACGCAATGATAGCAACCAGTATCGAGCTGAGGTTCGAACAGTGCTAGCTGTCCTTGCATCGCAATTGCCGACGCAGACAATAGAGGGATCTGGTAGCGTACACTAATACGATTGATGATGTCGCGCGTGGCAAAATTATCCGTACAGTCTAAGAGTAAGTCCGGCTTGCCTGCTGCCATATCGAGCAATTCATAAGCGTTGTATTCGTCTAATCGTGCCACTGTTCCGCGAGCTTTTATCAAAGGATTGATACGCGCTAACATATGCGCTGCGGTCAGTGCTTTGGGTCTACCAATATCGTCCGGTAAAAATAGCGTCTGGCGTTGTAAGTTGCTCGCCTCAATCTCGTCATCATCAATCAGATGGACATAACCCACCCCAGCACGCACCAATGTCTCAGACGCAGGACAACCAAGGCCGCCTGCCCCTATTATGACCACACGTGCTGTCTTTAATCGCAGCTGAGCGTCCATATCCCAACCGTCTAATAATACTTGCCGAGCATAACGCAGCAGCTCGTCATCCGATAGCTGTACCATCTCTTCTACCATATTCATCTACAACCTATAATCAAAGAAATCTACTACCAAAAAACTATCTACTGGACTTGCCCTAGCGTAACGCGATCATTATCACCGTAGTCTTTTACGGTATGTACTGATTCAAAACCACTATCCAAAAACAACTTGCGAACAGCATCACCTTGATCATATCCATGTTCAATAGCTAATAACCCACCTGTACAGAGATATGTCGTTGCTTGCTGGACGATATGCTCGATATCAGCCAAACCCTGATTGGATGCACTGAGCGCACTAATCGGTTCAGCTGTTAGACCTGCCAAATGCTCGTCTGTCTCGTCAATATAAGGAGGGTTGGAGACGATGATATCAAACTGCGGCTCATCATTAGTAGGTAGCGCTTGATACCAACTGCTTTGGAAAAATTCGACATTGGCAACATTATTGCTCACGGCATTGTGCTGAGCAACTTTGAGCGCCTCTGACGATAAATCGACTGCCACGACTTGCAAATTAGCGTGTTTTAATTCATGGGCAAGACTGATAGCGATACAACCTGACCCTGTCCCCAAGTCTAGTAATCGTTTATTACTAAGTTGCGCTGGCTGAGCGTTTATCCAGTTCAATACCTGCTCGACCAGTACTTCGGTATCAGGCCTAGGAATCAAAGTATGCTCGTTTACCTTAAAGCTAAGCGACCAAAACTCCTGCTGTCCGGTTAGGTACGCAAGCGGTATGCCTTGCTGCATTTTTACCACGCCGTCATTGAACCGTGCGACCTCACTATCAGTGAGCTGATAATCTTCATCCGTCATCAACGCTATCGCAGGCTTATCAATGACATACAACAACCAATCCGTTAGCCAAAACGACGGTAGCCGATTATTTGACTCACCATTCGTCAGTTGTTGAATCTGCTGCTTGATTTGACGAATGGTCGATATGGTCATAGATAGCTCTTAAATAACAGTGAATGAATAAAGGTAAAATACTGTTTAGCCTACTCTGATGCGCGTGGTGGCTCTTTGGTATCGGTCAGGTTAGGATTGGTTTTACTTAGCTTGTCACCTACCCCGTTACCACCGCTGCCATCATTATTGTCATCGCCATAAATATCATCGTTGTCACCAATGACAATATGTCTATCGACAAAGTAGATCAGTGCCAGAATTGGAATACCAATGGCAAAGGTAAAGATAAAGAAAAACGGGTAACCCATATTATCGACGATAGCACCAGAATAACCACCCATCACTTTTGGTATCAGGGTCATCAATGAGGAAAAAATCGCATACTGTACCGCGGTAAAGCGAATCGAGGTTAGTGCTGATAAGAAAGCGATAAATACAGCGCTCGCAAGGCCCGCAGCCAAGTTATCAAATATCACTGCCATATACATGATCGGCAGGCTACCTGGGTTGTATGTCAATACCACAAACAACAGGTTGGTCGCACACGCTAAAATTGCACCAATCATCATGGCATGCATAATACGGAAACGCTGAGCCAAAATACCACCCAAGAAGCCACCTGCAATTGCCATAATCACACCGACCAGTTTTACGGCATTGGCGATATCTGTTTTGCTAAAGCCCATATCTTGATAAAAGACGTTGGAGATCACGCCTGCGACGATATCTGAGATACGGTATAGACCAATCAAGGCTAAGAGTAGCAGGGCTTTTTTGCCATAACGTCGGAAAAAATCTAAAACAGGCTCGATCCATGTTGCCATGGCCACTTCTTTTTTCACCAGTCCTACTTGTACCAGTGCATAACCTGCTGCCATCGCCGCGCCTAGGCTTACTAATAAGTGCAAGGTTTCTACAAAGAAACTAGAAAACGCGCCTTCGAACTCTGGCAGGACTTGCCCCATCAATATATAAGCAGTGATAAAGGCAATCACTGAAAATACAAACAACGCTACCAGTCTGACGTAGTCTTCACGAGTTTCAGCGACCAACGGGGCTTTGTTAATGATTTTTGGTTGATTAATAATAAAGTACAGTAATAACAATGGCGCGCACGCGACCAATGCTAAAAAGTAAAACTTAATCGCTGGCATTACCATTAGTGGTATCAAGGCCACTGTGCTATCAAATACTGTATTGATCAAAATATTAATTAGGTAAATAACACCAAACAGCAGACCTGGGATAAGTAGTAACGCTGAATAAATCAGGAATACTTTTAAGTTACCCTTCTGCTTTTTACTTTGCAGGGTCTCAGCGGTTGGCTCATAACTGGCAAATGTCGTTAATACCCCTAACGTCATAACCCCTGCCATGATGTAATAGGTGTTGCGCCACGCTTCATAACTATAAAATGTCTCATTTGAGCCGAAATAATCAGCCAAATATAACGCGCCTGCCCCTGCGACAATCATACCGATACGGTAGCCTGACACATAGATAGAGGACAGAATAGACTGCATAGATGGCGGTGCAAGCTCAATACGGTACGCATCAATCACGATATCTTGTGTCGCAGAAGAGAACCCAAGCAGCACGGCCGCGCCTGCCATATAAACCAAGACATCTTCGCTAACAGGATTTACCCTTGCCATCAAAAAGATTGCCAGCACGATAAGCAGCTGTGATACCACCATCCAACTACGACGACGCCCTAGCCACTTGGTCAAAAACGGTACAGGGAGCGCATCAATCAATGGCGCCCAAATAAACTTGAACGAATACCCCAGTGCTGCCCAGCTGAACATAGTGACGACACTACGATCAATGCCTGCTTCTCTCAGCCATAGCGACAGACTTGAGAAAATCAGCAGAATGGGTATACCCGCTGAGAACCCCAAAAACAGCATAATAATGACACGAGGATCGAGATAAGCTTTTGTAGCCTCGCCCCATGACTTTTTGGCAATTGGTTGATTGGGCGGTACAGATTTGACAGCAGACATAATAACTCACCAACAATTCAGACAAAGAACACAACCGCGCACAATTTTTATCAATCTTTAAAATCAGTTATCGACAAAAGGATCGATAAAAATTGCTCTACGTTGCACCAATATTATCATTACAACAAAATCCAGTTATGGTACTTGAGAACCTTTATCTTGACTAGATGTTTTTGCATTAACTTAGCGATTGCAAGCCATGTACAATCGCTTATATTTCTTAATCGTAACGCAAAAAACCGCAGTGTTTTACCAAGGTTATCTTAGCTCTCTTTTTTATTGCTAATTTCTGTTTTGAAAGATGTCTGACAATGACATTATTTATAGGTAATATAAAGGTAGTAGTAAAACTGACGCAGGCTTCATTAGTTGGGTGTACTCTATTGGTTTATTCTTAATTGGCGATAATAAGCGCGGGCGTTAATAATGATTGAGATAAACAAAACATCAAGTCTTTTATGATTGGTAATTTAAAACTTATAATTCTTATATATTAGTTTTATAAATCTACTCAGCTTAGTTATGCTTTGTACATAAACAACGACTACCGAGATTCACGGTTTGTTCTTTTCTATTATCATAGCCTAGGAGTTATACCATGTCCGACTCAACCAATAACACCACTGACAAAAACACTGCCCCAGATGCTGCTCGTTGTCCTGTAGATCATGAAAGCAACAATAATAATGCGACTACTAACACAACCTATGACCAGGGTGATGGTCAAGGCCCAACGATTCATAGCGAAAACGTTGATAACTCGCACGAGCCTCAGCGTCCGAGCATGGGTGGCTGCCCTGTAATGCATCAGGCACATACTACCACGGCTTCTGCTGCGACAGATTGGTGGCCAAATGCACTGAACTTAGACATATTGCATCAGCAAGACAAAAAGACTGACCCAATGGGTGAAGACTTTGATTATGCTGAAGCTTTTAAACAGCTAGATCTAGAAGCGGTCAAAACTGATCTAAAAAATCTAATGACTGAGTCACAAGAATGGTGGCCAGCGGATTGGGGTCACTATGGCGGCTTGATGATTCGTATGGCTTGGCATTCAGCTGGTACGTATCGCGGTGCTGATGGTCGCGGCGGCTCTAATACTGGTAACCAACGCTTTGCACCATTGAACAGCTGGCCTGACAACGTCAACCTTGATAAAGCCCGTCGTCTATTGTGGCCAATTAAGAAAAAATACGGCAATAAATTGTCATGGGCCGATTTGATGATTTTGGCAGGTAACATGGCTTATGAATCTATGGGCTTTAAAACTCTAGGATTTGCTGGCGGCCGAGCTGATATCTGGCATCCAGAAAAAGACATCTACTGGGGTTCTGAGCGCGAATGGTTAGCTGCTACCAAAAACCGTTATGACAGCGACGAAGACCGCGCGTCACTAGAAAACCCACTAGCAGCAGTACAAATGGGCTTGATTTATGTCAACCCTGAAGGTGTGGATGGTAACCCTGACCCATTAAAGACTGCTCAAGATATGCGTACTACCTTTGCTCGTATGTCAATGAACGATGAAGAGACGGTCGCTCTAACTGCTGGTGGACACACCGTTGGTAAATGTCACGGTAATGGTGATGCAACGATACTAGAAGACGAGCCAGAAGCTGCTGACATTAAAGAGCAAGGTCTAGGCTGGCGCAATCCTAAAGGTCGTGGTAATGCAGGTGATACCGTTTCAAGTGGTATCGAAGGCGCATGGACCACCAATCCGACCCAGTGGGACCACGGTTACTTTGAACTACTATTGAACCACGAATGGGCACTAACTAAAAGTCCAGCGGGTGCATGGCAGTGGGAACCAACTGATATCAAAGAAGAAGATCGTCCGTTAGATGCTCATGATCCAAATGTCCGTCGTAACCCAATCATGACTGATGCAGATATGGCATTGAGCAAGGATCCTATCTATCGTGAGATTTCAGAAAAGTTCCATAACAATCCAGAGTACTTTGATGAAGTATTCGCTAGAGCGTGGTTCAAACTGACTCACCGCGATTTGGGACCAAAATCTCGTTACTTAGGTGCTGATGTACCAAGCGAAGACTTTGTATGGCAAGACCCTATTCCTACAGGTAATACGGACTTGACTGCTGATGATATTGCAACGCTAAAAGCACAGATTTTAGACAGTGACATTAGTCGTCGTGAGTTGATCATCACAGCATGGGACAGCGCTCGTACCTTCCGCGCTTCGGACTATCGCGGCGGTGCCAACGGTGCACGCATCCGTTTAGCCCCACAAAAAGACTGGGCAGGCAACGAGCCAGAACAATTACAACGTGTACTTGAGACATTGACCAGCATTCAGTCTGGCTTTGATAAAGACGTTAGCTTAGCAGACCTCATTGTGTTGGCTGGTAATGCAGCTATTGAACAAGCAGCAAATGATGCAGGCGTAGATATTACTGTACCGTTTAATCCAGGTCGCGGTGATGCTGACGCTGAAATGACTGACGCTGAATCTTTCGCTGATTTAGAGCCGCTACATGATGGTTATCGTAACTGGATTCAGGGCGACTATGCGGTATCACCAGAAGAGATGCTACTTGATCGCACGCAATTAATGGGATTAACAGCACCTGAGATGGTCGTATTGCTTGGTGGTATGCGAGTGCTTGATACCAACCACGGTCAAAGCCAACATGGCGTCTTTACTGAACGTGCTGGTGTGCTTACCAACGACTTCTTTGTCAATCTAACAGACATGAACTATACATGGCATCCTGTAAAAGCAGCAGACAACACTGCCAATAGCTACGAAGTACGTGAGCGTGGTACAGGAAACGTCAAATGGCAAGCAAGCCGTGTAGACTTGGTATTTGGCTCTAACTCTATATTACGTGCTTATGCTGAGCTATACGCGCAAGATGATAACTTAGAGAAATTCGTTCGTGACTTCGTCCGCGCTTGGAACAAGGTTATGAATGCAGATCGCTTTGATATTGCTAAATAAACTGAGTTTGAAGTTGGTCAGTATCGACTAACTAATAGTAATAAATAACTTTATAACTGACGAACAGCTATCTTTTAGAAGGTAGCTGTTTTTTTATGCTTAGTTTTTTATGCTTAATAGTGACCGCTCTTTATAAGTTGTTAGGTCAAATGGCTTCTCTGGATAAACAACGCTTACTGACTATGCAGCATTTACTGAACAAATAATTTTTTAGCATTGCAAAATACAAATTCTATATTCATAATTATCATAAATTGATAGCTATTTATTATATACAAGAATAATAGCTTTGTTTTACACTACTTTATTACTGTATGTTCAGACATTTTTACTTTCATATACAGACGAGGTTTGTATATTTATACGATAGGATTAAGTTATGGCAATCGACGTAGTGGTCAACCAACGGCATTTGCAGATTCAGCTCAAACAGCTAGAAACAGTATGGCATACGGTGATTAACGGTTATAACTTAAGCCAAGCGGCGACCGTGCTACATACCAGTCAATCAAGCTTATCAAAGCATATTGCTGCGCTAGAAAATCAGTTAAAGACGGAAGTATTCGTGCGCCAAGGCAAACGCCTGACGGGACTGACCACTATGGGCACAGCGCTCATGCCGCATATCGAGTCTATCTTTGCTGAAATTCGTACCATTGAAAACCTAAGTTTAGACTTTAATAATCCTAATATCGGTACGTTGACGATTGCCACCACCCACACTCAAGCGCGTTATGTACTGCCGCAAGTGGTTAAAGAATTCAAAGATCGTTTCCCAAAAGTAAATTTGATTTTACAACAGGCAGATCCTGAGACCATCGCTCAGATGGTCATCCGTGGTCAAGCCGATATCGGTATTGCCACTGAGTCCTTGCTGCATAATAATTATCTTAGATGCTATCGTTACTATGACTGGACGCATCGCGTTATCGTACCAAGTGATCACGAACTGGCTAGTCAAGAGTCTATTGATCTGCCCACGCTTGCCAGCTATCCGATTGTGACTTATCACGGTGGTTTTACAGGACGCGGCGCGATTGACAAGACATTTGATGAAGCAGGGTTAGAGCCGGATATCGTATTAGCGGCGCTCGATGCCGATGTGATCAGCACCTACGTCGGTCTAGGCTTAGGTATTGGTATCATCGCAGAAATGGCATTTGAGCCAAGCCATTATCAAAACCTAACGGCCATCCCCGTCGATCATTTTGGTCGCTTTACCAGTTGGATGGCGGTACGTGATGACGCAGAAATCCGTCAATATGGACGCGCTTTCATGGAGCTATGCCAAAAGCAATTTGCAAATTAATGAGCATTTGTTAAATAAAGTATCTCAGACTTGCTCACCCTTACTAGACTGAGCTGTGGATGATAAAATAGATTCTAGAACGTTATTCAATGTTTCTTTTATATATTATTCACACTTGTATTGATATTTGGTCGAATGAAATTGATTAGCGACTAAATATCAATACATATTAACTTGCTCTTTTGTAAACAGGTGATACCGCTCATGGAAAAATTCGTAGCGATCATTATGGCAATTTTTGCCGCCCCTCTACTCATTGGCGGCGCTTATTTATTGTCCTTAGGCGGTAGTCCTTACTACCTCATTGCTGGCGTCATTATACTAACGACAGCTTTTTTATTGTTCAAAAAACACTGGAGTGCTTACGGGTTATATGCGCTATTTATCGTAGCGACCATGGCTTGGGCACTTTGGGAATCTGGGTTCTATTGGTGGGCGCTAGCACCTCGAGTTGGCTTCCCGCTTATATTTGGTTTGCTCATGCTATTGCCATGGGTATCCAACAAAATGCGTGGGCCTAAAACTCAAGTAAACGCAAATGCTGCAGCTAATGCATCAACCACAAATACTGCTAAGAAAAGCCCTCTGTACTATTGGGGTCTGCTCGTAAGCGTGGCCGTAGGTGCACTACTCTCTTTTGGTAGTCTAGCTAATAATGCCACTGACAAACTCGGTGAGCTTGATTTGACTGCTGCAAATGATGACGAGCAAAACGTCAGCTCAGATGAGACGTCAGCTAACCTTGGTGATCCGTTATCAAACGGTCAGCAAACACCAGATGGCGAATGGAGCGCGTATGGTCGTACTGATTATGGTCAGCGCTACTCACCTCTAGATAAAATCAATACCGATAACGTCAAAGATTTAGAACTGGCATGGCAAATCCAAACAGGTGATGTCAAAGGGCCTAACGATGTCGGTGAGACCACTTATCAAGCAACACCATTAAAAATCGGTAACGGTTTATACCTATGTACCCCTCATAACTGGGTACTAGCGCTAGATGCCGACTCTGGTGAGACGCTATGGAAGTTTGATCCTCAAGTAGAGGAAAACTTACAACGCCAGCACCAAACCTGTCGCGGCGTATCTTATTATGCTGGTCAAGCAACCAGTCCTGTGCAAGTACAAAAAATTGCTGGTAATACCTTTGAAAACGCGTCTAAACAATGCGATGCCAAGATATTTATCCCAACTTCTGATGCGAAACTATATGCACTCGATCCAAATACTGGGCAACGCTGCCAAGACTTTGGTGATGATGGTGCATTAGACTTGATGCATAACATGCCGTTCAATCAAGCAGGTTACTATTATTCTACGTCACCACCAGTCATCGCCGGTGATACCATTATCGTAGCTGGTGCTGTCAATGACAACTATGATGTCAACTCGCCTTCTGGTGTAATCCGTGCGTATGATGTCAATACCGGTGAGCTTCTTTGGAACTGGGACTCAGGTGATCCTGATAATACAGCGCCTTTTGATGTCAATGATCCAACTCAAACTTACAAGACCAGCTCACCAAATTCATGGTCAGTCGCTACTGCCGATGAAGAGCTTGGATTAGCGTACTTCCCTATGGGCAACCGCACACCGGATCAGCTAGGTAGCTACCGAAATGCTGCTGAAGAAAAATATGCAACGTCTGTTGTCGCTCTAGATATCGAAACTGGTGAAGCACGCTGGGTTCAGCAGTTTGTCCATCATGACCTTTGGGACATGGACACGCCTGCTCAGCCAACCTTACTTGATCTAGATACGGCCGACGGCGTACAGCCTGCGCTGGTTGTACCAACCAAACAAGGCGATGTATACGTCTTGAACCGCGCAACGGGTGAGCCTATTGTACCGATTAAAGAACGTCCTGCACCGCAAGGCTATCTCATAGCGGGAGAGCACGCAGCGCCAACTCAGCCTTATTCTGGCTTGAGCTTTGAGCCTGAACCACTGACTGAAAAAGACATGTGGGGTGCCAGTCTCGTCGATCAAATGATGTGCCGTATTGAGTTCAATCAGCTCAACTATGATGGTCGCTATACCCCGCCATCAACAAATGGTAGCTTGGTCTATCCTGGTAACTTTGGTACCTTTAATTGGGGCGGTATTGCAGTCGATCCTGAGAATGGCGTGATGTTTGGTATGCCGACTTACTTGGCATTTACCTCAAAACTCATTCCTAGAGACACGTTGGGCGATGCAGAAACCAATAAAGGCGAGCAAGGCGTCAATGCCAATGAAGGTGCAGATTATGCAGTAGAATTGGGGCCCTTCTTGTCACCATTAGGCGTACCTTGTCAGCAGCCACCATGGGGCACGATCGCTGGTGCTGACCTAGCCACAGGTGATATCGCTTATCAACGCAAAAATGGTACGGTACAAGACTTGTCTCCTATTCCTATCAAACTGGAATTGGGCGTACCTGGTATCGGTGGACCTATCATCACTAAAGGTGGCGTCGCGTTCTTGTCAGCGGCGACAGAAAACAACTTCCGAGCTTATGACTTGAAAAATGGCGACGTACTATGGAATGTCCGTATTCCAGCAGGTGGTCAAGCCACGCCAATGACTTACTTGAACTCTAAAGGTGAGCAAATGGTCGTATTGGTCGCAGGTGGTCATGGCTCAGTTGGCACAACCATTGGTGATTATGTCTTAGCTTATAAGCTTAGCGACCAAGATAAATAATGTTGCATTTGGTGCTTAAGATAATGATAAATTAAATAACCATTATCTTATAATTGACTAATTAGATAAGCAGGTAACCTAGGTTGCCTGCTTTTTTTAATGCCATCTTTTTTTAATGCCATAGTATAATGCTGCTAAATCCTTTTATTACCTTACTTATGGTTTATTTATCGCTTATTTTGACAAACGACAACCTTTATAAATACACCTTAATAATTGTTAAGCGAGCTTAAAAACAGAGTTAACTGACTTTGTTATGATTCATTAACAGTGACTAGCGGCACTTGAAACTACCACTGTCTATAAGCATATCAGTAGAAAATAATTTACACACTACTGGAACATTTATGAGTAATAAAATCCCTTTGTCTTTCCTAGACCTCGCACCCGTCCCTCAAGGCAAAACCATCGCTGAAGGCATCGCCCAAACGGTGGAAACCGCGCAGCAAGCAGAAAAATCAGGCTTAAACCGCTACTGGATGGCAGAGCATCACAATATGCCGGGTATCGCCAGTGCAGCCACATCAGTACTACTATCGCATATCGGTAGTCAAACTAGCCGTATCCGTATTGGTGCGGGCGGCGTTATGCTACCGAACCATGCCCCTCTCGTGATTGCTGAGCAGTTTGGTACTTTGCAGGCATTGTATGGCGACCGTGTAGACCTAGGCCTAGGCCGTGCGCCCGGTACTGATGGTGCGACGTTTCAGGCACTTCGTCGACAAATGAAAGATGCAGAACGCTTCCCACAAGATGTGCAAGAGCTGATGTATTTCCTAGGTAATGATACAGATGGCAGCCCTGTACAGGCGTTCCCTGGCGCAAAATCAGGCATACCGATTTGGATATTAGGCTCTTCTCTATTTGGTGCGACTTTGGCTGCACATTTAGGACTACCTTATGTGTTTGCCTCTCACTTCGCCCCGCAAATGCTTGGGCAAGCAATTGAGGCTTACCGTGAGCAGTTTAAACCGTCTGTCTATCTAGATAAGCCTTATGTGATGCTAGCTGCAAACTTATTGCTGGCTGATGATGATGCGACCGCCGAGTATCATTTTACTTCAGCACAGCAGAGTTTTGTACGTCTGCGTCGTGGTGAGACAGGTCAAATGCCTAAGCCTACCCACGATATGGACAGTATCTGGAGTCAAGCAGAAAAAATGATGGTAGACAATGCATTGTCAGTATCATTCATTGGCTCTGTCGACACGGTCAAACCAAGACTCGCTGCGTTTTTGGCAACCTATCAGCCAGATGAGCTAATTGTGACGGCCAATATCTATGACCAAGCTGCCCGTATCCGTTCACTTGAACTTACACCGGAGCTAAACTTATTTACTTTACAATGAAATGAGACACTTGCATAATTATTGATGAACCTTAACTGGATTTTTGACATGGAAGCAACTCCCATTATCGGTGCATCGCTCATGATTGGCTCATCAATATTTATGTATATCATCGCCTTTCTTGCAGTTATGGCTATCGGTGGTTATTTGACCTATCGTACTAGCCCAAAGCGTAAGCAGCGCCGTGAAGACAAGCGTAATAGTGAACGCTAGATTAATAAAAAAGCCCTCTTTCCTTATTTGAAAAGAGGGCTTTTTTAATGCTGTCAAAATTAGATAAGGCGAAAGTACTTGCTTATTTAAAGATAGTATAAAATCTGCATTACATCAATCCAAACGCACGTAACGTCGCTGCCCCAATCGCCATACCAAACATGCCGACAACAGTGGTAAATGCCAAAATATTAGCCGCTAATACGTCATTGCCACCCATTGCTTTTGCCATGACATAGCTGGCTGCAGCTGTTGGTGATGCGACCATCAAAAACAAAACCCCCATATGCACGCCTGACAACCCGAACCCAAGTCCAACAGCGATAGCAATCAATGGCGCAATGACAATTCGCCCAATGCTCGCCTGCATGGATAAGCCCGAAGGATGCAACATAGACTTTAGGTTAATACTAGCACCTGCACAGATCAGTGCTAGCGGCAGAGCCACCGCTGCCAGTAAGTCGCCAGTCGTATGAATTACCCCAGTAAGCGGTGGTAACGGCAATGCTTTGTAGGCGAATGCCCCAACCAATGCCAAAATCAAAGGATTGGTCAGTAATTTTTTCACAATCATCGTGCCGCGACTAACCCATGTGTCATCCACGCTTTTGGATACGCGGCTTAGGGTAATGACCGCTAAGATATTAAACAGTATCGTCACCACGCCCATATAGACAGCACCGATACTTAACCCTTGCGCGCCGTAAGCGTTGGCCACGGTTGCAAGGCCAATGATGGCCATGTTGCTACGGAATACGCCTTGTACAAACACACCTTGGTCCTCAGGACGCTTGACGAAGCGTTTGGCATAAAACTCTGCGCCAATAAATAATATAAACGTCACCAAGATACCAACAAGGATAAGCGTAATTTGCTTACCATAATCGACGTCGCTATCAACCACGCTAAAAAACAATAAACACGGCAAGCAATAATTAAAGACAAAACTTGATGCCTGATCGATAAAAGTTTGGCTTGCCTCACCGCGTCGTTGCATAAAAAAACCCAACCACATTAAGGCAAGGTTGGGTAAGACAATAGTAATAGCAAAAACAATAGCATCAATCATAAGTAGACTCAGTTCGGTGACAAGCCCATCAATATATGGACATCAGCGAGACAAATTAACAAGTATTAAGAAAATTTACTGACCTAGTATAGAGACAAAGTAGCAGGTAGGACAAGGTGACATGTGACTTTCTTTTAGAACTGACTATTTTTTTTGATAAACAAAAGCCCGTAACGAAATATCGTTACGGGCTTCTTATACTATAAGTGCCTTATTATAAAAGGCTTTATTACATAGCTGTTATGAGTCCAATGCAGCTTTTGCTTTTTTATGCTTTTTAACCGTCATCGCCAACAACTGAATAGCAGCAGGGGTTACACCACTAACACGTCCCGCTTGAGCTAACGTCGCAGGACGAACTTGAGTAAGTTTCTGTACTATCTCATTTGATAGACCTGACACGATACTATAATCAAAATCTAACGGTAGCGCCGTGTTTTCTAAACGCTTCATTTGATCGATATCTTCTTGCTGACGATCGATATAGCCTGCATATTTGACAGAAATCTCTATCTGCTCACCCACTTGCGCATCAACCGTTGAGTCAGTGATAGCGGCGATATCAGCAAAATGTATTTGCGGACGCTTTAGCAAATCGAAGGCGGTCGACTCTTTAGACAACACTTCACCTGTTTGCTCGGTCACTTGTTTACCTAAAGCATTAGCAGGCGTGGCCCACATATTTTTTAAACGTGAAGTTTCTGTGGCGATGGCTTCTATTTTCTCTTGATAGGCTTGCCAGCGTACATCGTCTACTAGACCTAGCTTACGACCAGTCTCAGTCAAACGCTGATCGGCATTGTCTTCACGTAGCAATAAACGATATTCTGCACGGCTCGTAAACATACGATATGGCTCGGTAGTACCGTGGGTAATCAAGTCATCGACAAGCACGCCAAGATATGCTTCATCGCGGCGCGGTGTCCATGTATCAAACTCGCTATTGTTAGTAGTGACCAATGCCGCATTAGTACCTGCTAGCAAACCTTGTACGCCCGCTTCTTCATAGCCTGTCGTACCATTAATCTGACCCGCAAAGTACAGACGATCAATCGACTTAGTCTCAAGCGTTGGCTTGAGGTTTTGTGGATCAAAGTAATCATACTCAATCGCATAACCTGGACGAGTAATATGGGCGTTTTCTAAGCCTTTCATACTATGAATAAAGTCTAACTGCACATCAAATGGCAAACTGGTTGAGATACCATTTGGATACAACTCATGTGTGGTCAGACCTTCTGGCTCGATGAAAATCTGATGGCTGTCTTTATCCGCAAAGCGATGAATTTTATCTTCGATAGATGGGCAATAACGCGGGCCTACGCCTTCGATTTTGCCAGAGAACATTGGCGAACGGTCAAGGTTTTCACGAATGATGTCATGAGTACGCGCATTGGTATGCGTGATATAACAGTTGACCTGCTCAGGATGCATAGAGACGTCACCCATATAACTCATCACTGGCAATGGCGTATCACCTGGCTGTACCGTCATTACACTAAAATCAACGCTACGCGCATCAATACGTGCTGGTGTACCTGTCTTTAAACGACCAACTGGCAGCTTAAGCTCACGTAAACGATCTGCCAACTTGATAGAAGGCTGATCCCCTGCGCGGCCACCCTTTGAGTTCTCTAAACCAATATGGATAACGCCGCCCAAGAAAGTTCCTGAAGTCAATACCACTGTTTCGGTCTTAAAGACAATACCCGTAGAAGTCACGACTGCGGTCGCACGACCGTTTTCGACCAAGATATCATCAGCGGCTTGCTGGAATATATCTAGGTTTGGCTGGTTTTCTAACGTATGACGAATAGCCGCTTTATATAAGATACGATCTGCTTGCGCGCGTGTGGCACGAACGGCAGCTCCTTTGCGGCTGTTTAGTACACGAAACTGGATACCAGCCTTGTCCGTGGCCAATGCCATTGCACCGCCCAACGCATCAATCTCACGCACCAGATGCGATTTACCGATACCGCCAATCGCAGGGTTACAGCTCATCTGCCCGAGCGTCTCAATATTATGCGTCAACAATAAGGTCTGTGCGCCCATACGTGCAGCCGCCAGAGCAGCTTCTGTACCAGCATGACCACCGCCGATCACTATCACGTCGTAATGTTTTGGGTATTGCATGTGTGCCTCACTTGACTCATAACGCTGCTGACTGCCATATCTTATGTTCAAATAAGAAAACAGGCAGCAAATAAACGTCAGTCGAATTTATAAGAAGATAACGACTCAGATAAGTCATTCATAATTGGTTAGGGCGTGTTCTTATTTTGAAAATGGTGATAAAAATGAGGTAAATTGCAGTCAAACAAGGAAAGTAGCGCAGATAATATCAGGATATTAACCAGCTATTTGACATAGTTTGGCAATATTTAACCATTTTTAGCCCATTCAGATGCTTTTGTTCAGATTAAGGACACGCCCTGAATAACCCATAATTATAACAATTTTTTGATACTTAAAAAACGTTAGAACAAAAACTATTAAAATTAAGCGAAAAGTTCTCTACTCTGGTAACTGTCTTGCTAGTTGTTGCCTTACTAGTTACTGTTTTGATCATTATTTTGGTTATTTTTGCCAGGGCTAAGCGGTACAATCTGATCCGATTGACCACTAGACAGCATATGATGGCTACCATACCCTTCTGGATTGATCTGTAGATAGGCGTTCATTTGACCAATCGCCTCACCATCATCACTGGCCAAAATCTGCTCCTTGATAAGCTCAACTGGCGGTAATGGTAAGTTTTTAAGCAATGCTAAACGCTGATGGTTATCACCCTTGTTGACTACCAATTCGATAAGCTGACGGGCATCGATTGGCAAATCTGGTGTGTTTTGTGCCAACAGTGCCAAATGATAAGCACCTGCAGGGTCTTGGTCTACAACGATGCGCTGCTCGATAGCAACATATGTCGCTTCAGTTGCACCACCTGCCACACTAAGCTGATGAATACATTTAAGGGCTGAGTATGACTCAGTATTAGCAATCTCAATAATACGTGTCGATTCATTTTTTAAACGTTCACGGCGCTTTTCAATCGCCGCCTGCTCAGCCGCTTCTCTTTGCTCATTTAACTGTTCGCTGGTTTGGTTATTCATAAAGCTCTCTTACTCATCTGATAATTATTATTTATATCGCTGATATCTTGGACACTATATGGGGGTAAATCCTATAAAAACAACGAAGCCTAATGACATACGCGAGTGGAAATACTAATGGGGACAATAATAAATACGCTACTAACAACACTAATAGCGACAATAAAAAAACCCAAATAGCCATCACATGACTATCTGGGTTTGCTGTGCTTGTAACTTGCAAAGGCTAACTGGACATTAAAGACATCCAATTCACACTTTCAAGTATTAAGCAGCAGGGCTGTTTGCTTCAACCAATGGCTTTAGCTCGCCTGACTGATACATTTGCAAGATGATGTCTGATCCACCCATTAGCTCACCATCAATCCATAATTGCGGGAACGTTGGCCAGTTCGCAATTTTTGGCAACGTTGCACGGATTTCTGGGTTTTCTAAAATGTTTACAAACGCAAATGGACGACCAATCTGAGTCAACACTTCGATAGAGCGCGCTGAGAAGCCACACTGTGGAAATTGCGGTGTGCCTTTCATGTAAATAATGACTTTGTTGTCACGGATTTGATCACGGATCAATTGTTCAACGTCGTTTGCAGCAGTGTTTGGGGTTTGCTCACTCATAAAAGCTCCTATTGATAAAGCGGTTCATTAAAATGATTATTTATATAAAATAATTGTGTAAAGACGTGGCTGATACATGGGGCGACTGCCGCTGTATTACAAGCACGAATTTCTATCTATATAGGTTCGATAGCATTAGGGACTAATAATACCACGGCATTGGCCATGATGCCCTCTTGACGACCCGTAAATCCCAATTTTTCAGTCGTGGTCGCTTTCACACTAATATTGCTAATATCCGTTTGCAGGTCACTAGCGATATTGGCACGCATTGCTAGATTATGCGGCGCTAACTTTGGACGCTCACACATCACCGTAATATCAGCATTGCCTAGGCTGTAACCAGCCTCTTGCACTTTACTATAGACATAACGTAGCAATACTCGTGAATCCAATCCAGCATGTGCCGCATCGGTATCGGGAAAATGCTGCCCGATATCGCCAAGCGCCAATGCACCAAGAAGCGCATCAGCCAATGCGTGCAAGACCACATCCCCATCAGAGTGTGCGAGCAAACTGTGAGTATGCTCAATAGGCACACCTGCTAGAATGACATATTGTTGCTGCTGACCATTATTATGAAAAGCATGAACATCGATACCTTGACCAATTTTTATCATTATTATTCCAAGATGAGTTAAAGGTGATTAAAATAATTCAAAATGACTATCTGAATTTTCAAAGTGGTTTTACTAGTAGCCAGACACCATCGGTCGCCACCAGTTTCAATTAACTGGTATAATATGACGTTTATTTTATCATAATACCAGATCCAAAAGACAAGCTGACGTTGCTGTGCTGAGACTACGTATTGTAGTGATTGCATAACGCTTGGCGTCGGCATGTACTTTGGATAACGTATAAATAGTTGAGCCGTTTTATGTCAGCCATACAAAATACCTCAAGCACAACCGTTTCTGAGTCTTTTAATGCTCATCGCCCTTTAACACTTGCTGATGTCGAAAATCCTAGTACCAAGCATGTGATTGTCGGTATGTCAGGCGGGGTCGATTCTTCTGTATCGGCCGTTCTACTTCAACAGGCAGGCTTCAAGGTCGAAGGCTTGTTTATGAAGAACTGGGAAGAAGATGACGGCACCGAATACTGTACGGCGATGGATGATTTAGCAGACGCGCAAGCCGTATGTGACAAAATCGGTATGAAGCTGCACACAGCCAACTTTGCTATGGAATACTGGGATCGCGTATTCGAGCACTTTTTGGCAGAATATAAAGCAGGACGCACCCCAAACCCTGATATCTTGTGCAATAAAGAAATTAAGTTTAAGGCGTTTTTGGACTATGCGTTGACCCTTGGGGCAGATTATATCGCTACAGGTCACTATACGCGCCGCAGTGTGAACTATACCAATGCCGAAGGTGATGAGGTTGCACAGCTCTTACGCGGTCTTGATAATAACAAAGATCAAAGCTATTTCTTACATGCGGTTGGCGGTGACAAAATCGCCAAAACGCTATTTCCCGTTGGCGAGCTTGAAAAGCCAGTGGTACGTCAGATCGCTGAGGAGCATGACCTAGCGACGGCTAAAAAGAAAGACTCTACGGGTATTTGCTTTATTGGTGAACGCCGCTTTAAAGATTTCCTACAACAGTACTTGCCTGCACAAAAAGGCGAGATACTTACTGATGATAATAAAGTCATCGGTACTCACGATGGCCTCATGTATTACACATTGGGTCAACGTGGCGGCATCGGCATTGGCGGTGTTAAAGACCGTCCTGAAGAACCATGGTTTGTATTGGCAAAAGATTTAGAGAAAAACCGTTTAATCGTCGGTCAAGGGCATGAACATTCAATGCTAATGAGCAACGAGCTAAAAGCCTATAAGCTCGATTGGATTGACGGTCTACCGCCTGCGGATGTGTTTAGCAACGAAGGTCTAGCCTGTATGGAAAAGTCTCGCTATCGCCAGCCAGACCAAGCGTGTCGCGTATTTGCGACCAATGGTGATGGCAGCGAAGTGCGCGTGGTATTTGATGAGCCACAGCGCGCCGTCACCCCTGGTCAGTCAGCGGTATTTTATATTGATGAAGTATGTCTGGGCGGCGGAGTGATTGAATCTATTGATGCACCTTGCGGATTTTAATTAATTCCTAAGATCCAACTTAAAGCAGAGAGGTTGATGCAGTGAATAGATTGATTTTAACGAGGATCAACATCGCTTTATTTGCATAGACCGCTTTTTTAATATCATATTTCTGCTATATTACGCGCAACGATTTCGATGTCGTTTTTTATATGGTAATTTTTTATCTAGACTCTTGCAGTTTTTTATTTCATAACTACTGAGGCATAACCATGACCCCACTTACCGCTCTCTCTCCAATTGATGGCCGTTACGCATCAAAGGCTGACAGCTTACGTCCTTATTTATCTGAATTTGGTCTAATCAAAGCTCGCGTTACGGTAGAGATTCGTTGGTTGCAGTCTTTAGCTGACAACAGCGCAATTGGTGAATTAGCAGCATTTGATGACCAGACCAACGCTTTTTTGAATGCAATCGTTGATGATTTTAGCGAAGCAGATGCTCAAGCTATCAAAGACATCGAAGCGACGACCAATCATGATGTAAAAGCGGTTGAGTACTTTATCAAAGACAAGTTCCGTGGTCAGGATGCCTTAATCGATTCACTTGAATTCATTCACTTTGCCTGTACCAGTGAAGACATCAATAACCTATCGTATGCATTGATGCTAAAAGACAGCCGTGAGCTCGTCGTTGCCAAAATGCAGCAAGTGACTGATAGTATCGTTGACTTATCTATTGCTCATGCTGACCAACCAATGCTATCACGTACGCATGGTCAGACAGCCAGTCCAACAACGCTTGGTAAAGAGATGGCAAACGTGGCCTATCGCCTAGCTCGTCAAATCAAGCAAATCGGTCAAGTAGAGTTGTTAGGTAAGATTAACGGCGCCGTTGGTAACTACAATGCCCATTTTTCAGCATACCCTGATGTTGACTGGCAGACTCACGCTGAATCATTCATCAATCAGCGTTTAGAGTTAACGTTTAACCCTTATACGACTCAGATTGAGCCGCACGATTATATCGCTGAGTTGTTTGATGCTGTTAAACGCTTCAATACAATCTTGATCGACTTCAACCGTGATATTTGGCAATATATTAGCTTAGGCTATTTTAAACAGCGCCTTAAAGATGGTGAAGTTGGATCTTCTACCATGCCGCATAAAGTTAATCCAATTGACTTTGAAAACTCTGAAGGTAACTTAGGCGTTGCCAATGCGATGCTGGCACATTTGGGTGAGAAGCTACCAATTTCACGTATGCAGCGTGACCTATCGGACTCAACCGTATTACGTAATATCGGTGTTGGCCTAGCACAAAGTATGATTGCGTTTGATGCTTGTTTAAAAGGTGTTGGTAAACTTGAACTAAATGAACAGCGTTTGAATGATGACTTGAATCAAGCACAAGAAGTATTGGCAGAACCGATTCAAACCGTTATGCGTCGCTACCGTGTTGAAAACCCGTACGAAAAACTAAAAGCATTAACTCGTGGTAATGCCATGACTCGTGAAGCTATGCTAACGTTTGTCGAAAGCGATGAGCTATCGGCGGTTAGTGATGCGGATAAAGAACGCTTACGTGCATTGACGCCTGCTACTTATATCGGTAATGCCGCTGAGCAAGCACGCGCTATTAAAGAATGGATTGCCAAGCTGTAATAACTGATAAGAGTATACTTGTAATAAGATCGGACTAGAAAGGTAGGAGCGCCTAGTATTATTTACTCGCTCCTATCTTGATAGCATTTTTATCTTATTAAGTTGTTATCTTAATAGCTATTATCTGAATAAATAGTAACCTTACTTTGAACGCTATGATTGGTTTTGATTCAATTGCTTTTGATTCAAAACCCATAGTCGATAAGTAAGGTTTTATTTTTTATCATCATCGTCATCACTGTCGCCCGGTATGATGGCTTTGCCTACAGCGACGGTTCCTTTAACTACGCCTTTGGTAGTTTTATAAGCGATTTTTGCGGGTACTGTGACGATTTTATGGACACAGGCTTGTAGCAAAAACACGCTAGCGATAATGACAACAAAATGCAGCTTTTTCATAACGTTCCTACGATTGAGTGGATGCTCTGATGACAGCTATTATTTTGATAATCGTTATTGTTTATATGTACTATATAAACGTCACCAAAATAATAGACATCAAATAGATGACAATCTTAAACTATTAAAACCTTCCTATAAAGCATCCCTTATTATTAATCTTGTACACCGCCAAAATATGGATTTATCAATGACTTCTATTCCTCTTTGTTTACCCGACTCTATCACGCCTAAGCAATTCCTGACTGAATACTGGCAAAAGAAGCCACTGCTTATTAAGCAAGGGTTGCCGCAGCTAGTTGATATGTTTGAGCCAGATGACATGATTGGTCTTGCACTTGAAGAAGATGCTAGCGCAAGACTGCTGACTCAAGCAGCCAGTAAAAAAGAAGGTCAGGCACAGTGGCAACTTAAAAAAAGCCCACTGAATGAGACTGATTTTGAAAACCTACCAGAGCAATGGACCGTATTGGTACAGAATCTTGAGCAATGGTCGCCAGAGCTTGGTCAGTTGTGGCAAGCGTTTGACTTTATTCCGCAATGGCAGCGCGATGACATCATGGTCTCTTATGCGCCAGCAGGTGGTTCGGTCGGTAAGCATTATGACGACTACGATGTGTTTTTGGCACAAGGCTATGGCTCTAGACGTTGGCAGTTAGGCAAATTCTGTGATGACCAGACAGAATTTGTTGCTGATGAGCCGCTTCGTTTATTTGACGACATGGGCGAGCTTATTTTTGATGAGATACTAGAAGCGGGTGATGTGCTTTATGTACCGCCGAAATTATCACATTTCGGTGTAGCACAAAATGACTGTTTGACTTTCTCGTTTGGTTGCCGCCGTCCAAACCTGATGCAAATCATCGATAGTGTGGCCGATATTGCGACTAACGACAGCAAGCTATTTATCCCGATGCTACTACCGCAAGCGCTACAAGCGTCAGGTGAATTGCAAGCAGATAGTATTGCCGCTATCAAGGCGCAATTACTAGAGATGCTACAATCTGATCGCGGTGATGATATGATTCGCCAAGCAGTTTCTGAAGTAGTTAGTAAACGCCAATATGATGCGCTGATGCCAGAAGAGACGTTAGATACCGATGAGCTAATACAGGCCCTATCAGAAGGGGCCACATTGCAGGCGGACTATAGCAACCGCCTACTCTATAGCCAGACCGATGATGGCACTGTACTGTATGCTAATGGTCAACGTATCGATGGGCTTGATGAATCGGCGATAGCAGTACTAGTACGCTTGGCCAATGGTGAAGCATTACAACATAGCGACGTCACCGATGTTGATGCAGATGATTTGAGCGAATGGCTAGAGAACGGCTGGGTATGGGTTGATATTGCTGAATAACATCCTGTCATCAGGCTTCAGTTAAACAGCATAAACAAAAAAAACCGCTATCTGATAATTACTCAGATAGCGGTTTTTTCTTATACATCTTATGCAATCACTAGTTTGGTAGTTATAGCGCTACCAAACACCGCTTAGCCTTTATAAAAGTTGATATAAAAGCGAAGCGGATTCGTAATTAATGCAGTGATTCTACTCTGTACCAAGCTCAAGCAAGCTCGCGTTACCACCGATTGCTGTGGTATTGATAGTCTTGACTCGCTCAGTGACAAAACGATGTAGGTAGTCAGGCGTTAGCATTTCTGACAAGCCTTCCATATCAGTAACACTAATAACCTGCGTCAAAATACCGTCAGTATTGGCAAGCTCTTGACTGACGGCTTGCACTTCGCTGCGGCTACCAGAGACAGCCACTTGCGCTAGACGATCGATATATAAAAGTGTCACAGTTTGCGAATCATTAGCCACACTTAATACATCTTCGCTGATACCTGTATCGTGCAATATCTTAGCAGCTTCATTACACATCTCATCTTGGCTTGGGCAATGCAATATAACTTCATTACCTGTCAACAATGCCGCGATAAGCTGACCTAATACTGCCATGGCTCTAGCAGTTTCGCCGCCGATGACCATCGTCTTACCACGACCAGTCACATACAAGTCATTAGACTCGCCTGTTGCCCCTGTCATACGATGCATCTCATCCAAGCTAGGCGCAGCGCTCAACAAATGGTTGAATAAGCGCTTTGCTTTATTGGCATCACCAGTGAGCAATGCCAGTTTTGGAATGGCTGCTTGTAGATACGTTGCGCGGTTGACTGCGCCGAGTAATCGCCAAGATTCACAAACCTGGGCATGATTTTTTTTGAATTCAGTCGCCATGTTGCTACTCCTTATGCGAGTTCTGTTTGAGTGGTAGTTTGGGTTTCGGTCGCTGTCATATGAGCAGCTGACTGTTCAGCGTTGACTGTTTCTGAGCTAAGCTGCATCAGACGTGCGACATAGTGAGGGCCACCAGCTTTAGGACCAGTACCAGATAGGCCACAACCACCGAATGGCTGTACGTTTACGACCGCGCCGATTTGGTTACGGTTGATGTAAGTGTTACCGACAAAGGCACGGCGCTCAATATGCTCAACAGTATTTTCGATACGGCTATGAATACCTAGAGTCAAACCAAAGCCTGTGTTGTTGATAGCATCAATCAGCTTATTCAAATCACGTGCTTGGTAACGCAGTACGTGTAGAATTGGGCCAAAGTGCTCACCACCGATCACATCGATGCTCTTTACTTCGATTGCGGTTGGCAGTACAAAGGTAGACTTCTCTTGACTGACGACTGAGCTTGAGCTCATCGGCGTCTGTGCCAAGATAGTAGCAGTCGGCTCAGCACTCATACGTTCGATGTGTGCCTCTAAACCATGCTTAGCATCAGCATCAATTACTGGACCTACATCTGTAGCAGCATATAGAGGGTTACCTACAGACAGCTCAGCCATATTACCTTGCAATAGCTCGATTAAATCATCCGCCATCTCTTCTTGCACACATAATATGCGACAAGCTGAACAACGCTGACCTGCTGAACCAAATGCTGATAGTACCGCATCTCTAACGACTTGCTCTGGCAATGCTGTTGAGTCAACGATCATTGCGTTTTGACCGCCAGTCTCAGCGATAAAGACAGGCAATTCGCCACTGGTTTGTGCATGGTCATTTAAGCTTTGGTTGATACGTTGGGCTGTTTGAGTCGAACCGGTAAATATCACACCTGCGATATTGTCAGCAGCCGTCAAAGCACCACCTACGTCACCTGCACCAATGACCAATTGCAATGCTTCTGCTGGTATACCCGCTTGATACATTAATTGTGCACCAAAGTGAGCGACCAAACTGGTTTGTTCAGCAGGTTTCGCTACTACGGTGTTACCTGCAGCAAGTGCAGCTACAATCTGTCCCGTATAGATAGCCAATGGGAAGTTCCATGGACTGATACAAACGAAAGTGCCACGTGCTTTATACACTTGACGAGACTGCTTACCAGCCAAGTCTGTAAACTCATGTACGACATCATCTAGACGCTCTGCTTCGTCAGCATAGAAACGACAGAAATCAACAGCTTCTTTGATTTCATCGATGCCATCTTGCATGGTTTTGCCCGCTTCAACTTGGCATAGTGCCATTAGTTCAGCGTAGTTTTCTTCGTATAGCTCAGCAATCTTGCGTAATATCTCAGCACGCTTAGCAGCTGGTACATTTTTCCATATATCTTGACCAGCAACAGCAACGTCAATCGCTTGGCGAGCCACTTCAGCGTTGGCATAAGTTACTTTACCAGCACTAACTTCGTGGTTCCAAGGCGCAAGTACAGTTTGCGTATCAAGTTGATTCGTTTGACCATCCACTTCGTAGGTATCAACAGCTTTACCATTAATAATAGAGGTTGCTGACCATGTTTTGTGTAGATGGCTATCAATAGCTGATTTGAACGGCAGCCATTGTGACTCTACAAAGATATTAGGGCCGAAACTTGCACGGCGTTGACCGTAAATCTCTAACGGTAACGGGATGTCTGGATTGTGCAATGTTGCATTACCAAGCAGCTTGTCGTATGGATGGACCGTTAGCTTTTCGATTGGGTAAGACTTGTCTAGCAACTGATGAACAAACGAGCTGTTGGCACCGTTCTCAAGCAAGCGGCGTACCAAGTACGGTAGCAAGTCTTTATGCGCGCCCACCGGAGCATAGATACGTACAGGAATCTCATAAGCTTGCAAAATATGATCATAAAGCGCATCGCCCATGCCGTGCAGACGTTGGAATTCAAAGTCTCTATGTGCACTCATGGTCATGATTGATGACAGTGTATGCGCATTATGCGTCGCAAACTGTGGCCAGATTAGCCCGCGCAGATGGTCTGACAATAAGAAGCGCGCACAAGCAAGGTATGCAGTATCCGTACCTTCTTTACGTGTCCAAACGGGATAGCCTGATAGACCTTTTTGCTGAGCAAGTTTGATCTCAGTATCCCAGTAAGCGCCCTTAACTAGACGTACTGGAATACGATCACCGACTTCAGTAGACAAACGAGCAAGCCACGCTAATACAGCAATAGCGCGTTTAGAGTACCCTTGTACAACGATACCTAAACCATCCCAGTCCGCCGTTAAATTATCACGGTACAAAGACTCAAACAGTTTTAGAGAAATCTCAAGGCGATCTGCTTCTTCAGCATCAATACTGATATCGACATTGACTTCACGTGCCGCTTCAATCAATAGCAGGCAGCGCTGACGCAATAAGCCCATTACTTGCGCCTCTTGCGTGGCTTCATAGCGAGGATGCAGTGCTGATAATTTGATAGACACTGACGGCTTTGGCATACCTTCTTTAACTTTTACGTTGGCCGTAGCTCTGATCGCATGTAGATAGTCGTTGAAGTATTTTTCTGCATCTTTATGCGTGATGGCCGCTTCACCTAACATATCAAATGAGTAGGTATAGCCTCTGTTACGATATGGCTGGCTGTTTTTATTGGCGTCTTCGATGGTCTCGCCCAATACAAACTGATGACCCATGATACGCATGGCTTTTTGCATCGCACTACGAATGACAGGCTCGCCCATCTTTTTAGTCATGCGATCCAAGAAACCTGATGCAGTGGTGCTACTGTCAATACTGACAACGCGGCCAGTCATCATCATGCCCCAAGTAGAGGCATTGACCATAAAGCCATTGTCATTTTTGATGTGCTTTTTCCAGTCAGCCACACTCATTTTGTCATGAATCAACGCATCAGCCGTATAGTTGTCTGGTACACGAATCAAGGCTTCTGCCAAGCTCATGAGCAAGATACCTTCTTGGGTATCAAGGCTATACTCGAGCAATAATGAGTCAACCATCTTGACGGCTTTACCATCATTACGCACGTGCTCGACCAGTTTGCGCGTTTGCTCAGCAGCAGCATCGCGTTCTTCTATACTGGGTTTGGCAAGTGGCAATAACTCAGACAACCAACGTTCTTCATCGGCGCTATATAGCGGTGAGATACGCTTATTTAGCTCTTCTGCTGACTGGGCGAGATACTCAGGCGACAGCATATCAACAGGATTAAACAAGATCGGCTCTTGCGGGGTAAACTGGTCTACTGGGTTCATAATAACTCCATAACTATCGTTTAAAAACCATAATAAATGGTGCTTTAGGAAGTCTGATCGTCCTGTATAACTGCTCATAACCGCTATCAAAAAATAGTGGTTACTGACGGATATTCACAGCAATAATCAAAAGACCAAACGGCGCCATCACAAAACTAAAAATCCAGCATAGGCTGGAGACGGTTAAGTAGGTCGTTCGACTGTTAAACGGGCTACGTTAACAATACAAAGGCAACAACGAAAAGCTAAGCGGCATTAGTGCCTTCTTCTTGTTAGTAGTGAAAGGAGTGTGATGACCAAATATCGCCTTATTGAACCGAAAAATCGCTCTAATAATTACAAATCTGTCATCTTTGATGATGCTAATTCACTGTAAGAAAAACCTCTACGGCGTTGATTGAGGTGATGCGCTTAACTCGGCTATAATATCACGAAATTTTTTTTCAAACTAACGAAATTAATCATTTTCAAATAATTAATTTCTATCTAAATAACAATAACTTACAAGCACTTTATTGGCCATGACGCTTTGGTTACGTTTTTTTGTTTACTATTGCCCATAGTGTGGCATCACCCTACTTAATACTGGTATCAGAAATACTAAACATTAACCATAAGAATATCGGGATTAAATTAAGACGATAGTCTTATAATGCTGACAAAAAAAACCCTCCTTATCATCAGCTGATAAGGAGGGTTTCTTGTTTAAGACACTATTAATGTCTTACTACACTTTGCATTATAAGAAAATAATCTTGAACAACAATATAGCAGTTAAAATCCAGACAGCGATACTGATATCTGCAAACTTACCTGCAATTGCTTTTACAGCCGTAAAGGTAATAAAACCAAGTGCGATGCCGTCAGCGATAGAGTATGTAAGCGGCGTGAATAGCAATACCACGACCACTGGTGCTGCTTCTGTTAAGTCGCTCCAGTTAATGTCCTTTAGGGTACCCATCATGAGCACGGCTACATAAAAGATAGCGCCAGCCGTTGCATAAGCTGGAATCATACCCGCTAGTGGCGAGAAGAAAATACTGAACAGGAATAACACACCTACCGTAACAGCCATTAAGCCTGTACGGCCACCTGAGGCAATACCAGAGATACTCTCAATATAACTGGTCGTCGATGAAGTACCCAGTAAAGAACCCGCTACTGTCGCTGTTGAATCAGCGAGTAGTGCCTTGCCCATATTCGGGATATTGCCATCTTTGTCCGTTAGCTTTGCTTGGCTAGTGGTAGCAATCAAAGTACCAGCAGTATCAAACAAATCGACAAATAAGAAAGCAAAGATAACACTGATCATGCCCACATCAAATGCACCAGCAATGTCTAACTGCATCAGCGTCGGTGCAATAGAAGGCGGTGAAGAGATGATACCTGTGAACTGCGTATAGCCCATTAATAAGCTAATCAGTGCAACCAATAAAATACCAATGGTTACCGCACCTGGGACTCTCTTGTAAGACAGGCCAATGATAACAACAAAACCTAATGAAGCCATGACAGGACCAAATGACGTCATGTCACCAAGGCCAACTAAGGTTGCATCATGATTGACGATGATACCTGCACTTTGCAATGCAATAAACGCCAAGAACGCACCAATACCAGCGACTACGCCGTTTTTAAGAGACGTTGGAATGGCATTAATGATTGCTTCACGAATCTTAAATAGACTCAATAGTACGAAGATACAACCAGACAAGAACACCGCACCTAACGCTGTCTGCCACGCGTAGCCCATACCAAGCACCACACCATAGGTAAAGAAAGCATTAAGCCCCATACCTGGTGCCAGCGCAACTGGTAGTCGGGCGTAGATACCCATGATGAAACAACCTACTGCTGCTGCTATACAGGTCGCTACAAATACGGCCCCTTTATCCATACCTGCATCGGCTAAGACGTTAGGGTTGACAAAGATAATATAGGCCATCGTCAAGAACGTGGTTATACCAGCGATGATTTCTGTTTTGATCGTGGTATTTTCACCATTAATCCCAAAATAGCGTTCAATTGCATTCATAAGTGTCGCCCCCGACTGGCTAATAAAAAGTCATCATTACCTAAAATTGAACATGACCTCAGCGAAAAAATAACGATGCCACAATAAGAATAATGTAGTAACAAAGCGTAACATATTAGACCAGTTATCTTACAAACTCAATCGTTGATAATGTCTATCTCGTACAAAATAGGATTTTGAAAGACTTCAAGACTATCGGTCAGAAAAGCCACATGAAAAGCTATATATAGTCATGCTGCCCTACGCTATTCGAAAAACTACTTTCTATTCGCTGTTAATTTAACATTCGGTTTGAGTCATGAGTTTTAGGTAATAAGTATTTGCTCGGTCATTATCCATGTTATTCAACTAGCTATTGAATGAATCAATAGCAGCCCACCTAAATAGTCGTTTAACACATTAATAATGACCTTTCTTTCATTTAGAAGTAAACTAACAGGCTATTATGTTGATGTCTCAGTGGTTGGACTTATGATCAGAGGATCTTTATCAAACAAGATTTTTGATATAGTCACTGCACTACAAAAGAGTTATGTTTTGGATGAATATCATAAAACAATTTAGATAAGTCATTTTCCATCCAACCTTGGCGTAAAAAC
>NZ_JBNNFX010000018.1:0-81899 GCF_050267985.1 Psychrobacter sp. NPDC078929
CTGCGGACGGTCTTTTTAGTGTGTCCGTTGCGCTTGTTTGGTTTATCTGCTTTCTCATGCTTGGGGTAGCCGAGATGGTCTTCCATCTCGGCTTCAAGTGCGGTGTCGATAAAAGATTGCATGAGCTGCCTCTGAAAGTCTTTGATGTCATCGAAGCTGTTCATGCTACCAGCCATTTGCTCGGCCAGTTTTTTAATGTCAGATTGAGTCGTCATTGCTTATTCTCCTGTTAGTGGATTATAAGCACTTACACAAAGTTTGGGAAAGGCTCGATAGCGTTGCTTTTTTATGTTGTGACATAATCTCTATCAATCATACAAGTTCGTAGTGGTTAAACTATCAACGCTTATTTTAACGGAGTTGTATCAGAACCATGAGCCAACAGACCCTCTTCAGTCACATCTAACTCTTCATGTCTGAGCTCTACTTGAATGTTGTCAGTATGTACATGAGTGCTCTTATTGATTTCGATGTCTTGAATAGCGTAGGTGTCTTTGGTAACAGTAGCCACTTGGCGAGATAGCACAATATCAATCGGTTCATCGCCAATCTCTATTTGTTTACCATTAATGGTCACTACAGCTTTGCTATCCAAAGAAGGCTCGACGTGGCGCAATATATCTTTTTCATCGTAGTTACCAGAGAGTAAATCTTGGCTTTCTGCGTCATGATAATCAGTACGAATGGTGATATATTCTTCTACCAACTCAATTGGCACTTCAACAGTCTTAGTACGTGAACGCTTGGTGACGGTTACTTTACCCACATCTAAGCGTTCTTTGTTAATTACAGGACGCTCTTCTAATAGCTCTAAGTGTCCAACATTGACGGTATTATTCGTCTGCTTCGTTGAGATATTTTGTTCTTTATCCAAGTCATCTTGGTAAAGGCTGTTTCCATTTTCAGTAGTCATTGTTGTTCCTTTATAATTATAAAATGATGAGTTTTCAACAATCTAAAACGTTATATGCCAACTACATATATTAACTAGCTACATTTAATACTATAAACCATTCGCTCATGTTATGAATACAAAAAAGACCAGAGACATGCTCTGATCTTAATGGCCAAACATATGAGTTTAGCTGATTATTACTATCATATTTAACTGACGATATAGGAAATTTACGTCGTTAAACTATGACTTATTAGCATATTACATGCCACGAGCACGGCGTACATCTTCTGCTGTGATACCATCACGGTCTACTAAGTTACCTTCACGGTCAACCACGTTGCCGTCACCATCAACATCTAGCTCTTCGCGTTGAATGGTCTCAACCACAGTTTCAGTGTGATGATCGGTCGTCTTGCCAACATTTACTTCTTCAGAAACATAGGTTTCTTTGCTGACGCGAGCACGTTCGGCCTGTAGCTCAACTTCAACTGTTTCAGTAGCATCGAGATCACCAATACGACGATCTGTTGGGCGATCTACGCTAGTACGTTGGATATTGGCATGTTCTTCTTCTAGATCTACATCGACATTGCGCTCTTCAGTAACGACATGCTTACCTACTTTTACTAGACCAGCAACGATACGGTCTTTGTTTACCGTTAAACGCTCTTCTAATAACTCTAATGTATTTGGTGCATCATAAGAGTGGTCTGCAATATCGACGCGATCTTCTACAGGGAGTGTATCAGCAGTAAATGCTTGACGATCTCTTTCGTACTGCTCTTTATAGCTGTATTGATAATCGTGATCGTATACTTCCATGGCTTCTACTTGTGTTTTGGTCAAGCTATCAAAGAAGACATCATCACCAACGATACGGGCTAAACCTGCTGGTACCAGTACTTCTTTTGAACTAAACCAGCCGCCTGCATCTACGATTAAGTAACGAATACGACCAGTAGTGTCTTCTACTAAGGCACCTTCGATTTTACCGATTTTTTCTTCATTGATACCGTAAGCAGTTTTGTGCGTTGGGTCATAATAGTCATCACCAATTAAGTCTTGATGAGTAGCTTGAATATCTTTTAAACGGATTAGTTGACTCATTATTGTATTCCTTTTTTGCGAGTTTATTTTTTATAATGTAATGGTTGATGTTGTTATTAGTTTTTAGCAAAACCATATGTACTACAGTTAACGGTAGACCAAATCAATAGTTTCCCTATCAACTTGTAGCTATCCTAACACCGTGATTTTTGATGAGATATATGAGCAAGGTAGCAAAATGTGCACTTGCAGTAATTGCGTGTAATAGGCTGTAAGTGGCATAACATAGGAGGGGGTAGAAGTTAACGAGACTTTACACAGAGTAATATTCAACATTCATCGAAAGAAAAGAGACACAAAAAAACCGCATTACCATTAGCAATGCAGTTTCTCAATAAACAATAATTATCTAAGTATTAGTTAGCTAACTTACTTTAAGTCAGTTAGACCTGCTTTATTTAAGCAAGTTCAATAGCAACAGCTACCGCTTCACCACCACCGATACATAGCGTTGCGATACCTTTTTTGCCACCAGTACGTTTTAGAGAGTTGATAAGCGTAATTAGAATACGAGCACCTGAACAGCCTACTGGATGACCAAGGGCACATGCACCGCCTTCGATATTTACTTTAGCATGGTCAAGTTTCAGCTCGTCCATTGCAGCCATAGTAACCATCGCAAAGGCTTCGTTAATTTCCCAAAGATCTACATCATCTACTGACCAGCCAGCACCTGTTAATACTTTTTC
Organism: Psychrobacter sp. NPDC078929; assembly: GCF_050267985.1. Classification (NCBI taxonomy): domain Bacteria; kingdom Pseudomonadati; phylum Pseudomonadota; class Gammaproteobacteria; order Moraxellales; family Moraxellaceae; genus Psychrobacter; species Psychrobacter sp. NPDC078929. The sequence continues at coordinate 2,695 of NZ_JBNNFX010000018.1, forward strand.
AATGGCGCCGATTGGCGCAATGGTGAACTCGCTTGGGTGACGTGAGTTTGAGGCAGTAGCAACAATGCGAGCTTGATAATCAAGACCTTCAGCATTCGCTTGAGATTCTTTCATAACGACGACAGCTGCAGCACCGTCTGAGATTGAGCTAGCGTTTGCAGCAGTAATTGTACCGTCTTTAGCAAATGCTGGACGCAAAGTAGGAATGCGATCAGCGTTGGCAAGGGCAGGTTGCTCATCGGTATCAACAGTTTGCTCGCCTTTACGCGTTGCAAACGTAACAGGCTCGATCTCATTTTTAAAATGGTTGTCTTTGATAGCAGTCAGCGCACGGTTCAATGATTCAATAGCAAACTCATCCATTTGCTCACGTGTATAGCCTTTCTCATCGGCCATTTCTTGAGCAAACATACCCATTAGCTTACCAGTATCGGCATCTTCTAGACCATCTAAGAACATATGGTCTTTGACTTCTTTATGACCCATACGATAGCCGCCACGTGAACCTGGCATGATATACGGTGCATTGGTCATTGACTCCATGCCACCTGCAACAGCGACGTTGAAGCTGCCCGCTTTGATACCATCATGCGCTTGCATGACTGCTTTTAGGCCTGAACCACAAAGTTTATTGATCGTGACAGCACCAGTCGCATCCGGTAGACCTGCTTTACGCATGGCTTGACGGGCAGGGCCTTGACCCAGACCTGCCGTCAAGATACAACCCATAATGACTTCATCAACACTGTCAGCGCTAACACCTGAGCGTTCAACAGCAGCTTTGATAGCGGCGGCGCCCAGCTCGGTAGCACTCATGTCTTTTAGTGCGCCCTGAAAGCCACCCATTGGTGTACGTGCGCCGTTTAGGATTACAATTGCATCATTTGACATCGTTATTATTCCTTGTTGTGCGTTTTGATTAAGTATCTACCAAGAAATCAGATGCCAATTGGCTAGCTTTTGCTTATATTATAAGCATCTGTCTTCTTCAGTATTTGGTTTATGCTAGCTCATCTAATCGTATGCGTACTACTTTATCAGTAATGGTCTCTAACTTTTCAATCTTTTCGATAGCGAGATTCATCTGACTCTCGACCACAGGTAGCGTCAGAATAATCACTGGCACTTGACCTACTTTATGCGCAGGTTTTTGCAAGATTGCATCGATATTGATACCGGCATCACTTAGGATGCGCGTGATATCTGCCAGTACGCCTGGGCTATCATAAGCATGCACACGCAAATAATATCCAGTTACCATCTGATCAGCGCGCAATATAGGTGTGTCTGATAGCTGGTCAGGGATAAATGCTAAATGCGGGACATGATGTCCAGTGTTGCTCTGATCGTCGCGGTCTTTGCTACCCAGTACACGAACCAAATCCATGACATCGGCCATTACTGCAGAAGCAGTTGCACCAGCACCAGCACCATCGCCGCAATAGAGTGTCTGACCAAGTGGATGTGAGTTGACCAGTACTGCGTTTTTCACACCATTGACGTTCGCCAATAGTGCATCTTGTGGAATAAGTGTTGGATGTACGCGTAATTCAACCCCTGCGTCACCATCGTTTTCACTATCGCGGCGTACTGCAAACCCTAAATGCTTGATACGGTAGCCAAGCTCTTCGGCATAGTTCACGTCTTGCAGGGTAATACCAGTGATACCTTCACAGTAAACTTTATCAAACTGTAGCGGGATACCAAATGCGATTGAGGCAAGTAGCGCCAATTTGTGAGCAGCATCAATACCTTCAACATCAAAAGTAGGATCTGCTTCTGCATAACCTAACTCTTGCGCTTCGCTTAATACGTCGGCAAAAGGACGACCCTTATCACGCATTTCAGTCATGATAAAGTTGCCAGTACCGTTAATGATGCCAGCGAGCCAGTCGACTTTGTTTGCAGCAAGGGCTTCACGCATTACTTTGATGATCGGAATACCACCCGCAACCGCTGCTTCATAAGCAACATGCACATTGTTTTCTTCAGCGAAGGCAAAGATCTCATTACCATGTTCAGCGAGTAGAGCCTTGTTTGCCGTGACTACATGTTTGCCGTTTTTAATAGCCTGCATGATGACGTCTTTGGCTAAGGTAGTACCACCAATTACTTCGATAACAATATCGACATTATCGCTTGCGGCAATTGCCATCAGATCGCTGTTTTGCATGATATTGGTATCAATATCATCACGCTGACGACGCGTACCGACTTCGGTAATAATAATGTCGCGTCCGCTACGGCGTTTTAGCTCATTTAAATTGTCATTGATCAGATTGATCACGCCCGTTCCGACGGTGCCCAGACCAAGTATCGCTAGTTTGATGGAATTACTCACAGTATCCTCAAGAGGTTAAATATAATGAAGTCAGTATAAGCGGTGACAGTGTCAAATGAGTCTGCGACATCAAACATAACGTCTGTGCGCATTGCCTAGTACTGCCTGCCTATCTACTTCATCATAGTTGAATAAAAAAAGCTCAAATAAAAAGGGTGTTGCTCATTTTGCATCGCGCTTTATCGTATCATACCGACAAGGCATTGTGACGTCTATACAATCTCATAAAAGCCAATGTTATAAAGACAACGTCATCAAGGTTATATCAGCTTACGATTATAAAAAAGCAGTAGCTTCAATCTTGTTTGGCATATGTATATATCATTTATGCTTGATTGCCAATATTAGTTGTTAATATGAGTAACTAATACTGGTAACTCAAATGATTAGTTAGCACCTACTGCTTGTGCCAATTCTGCTGCAGGCAAGTAGCCACCTACTTGTTGTCCTGTCTCGGTAAATACCGCAGGCGTACCACGCACACCAAGTCTTGAGCCTAGAGCCATATGTTCTTGGACAGGGTTGGCACAGCTAGGGGCCTGTACGTTGGCACCGATTTTTGCTTGATCCATTGCAGCTTTACGATCCTGACTACACCAGATCGCTTCCATTTTTGGTACAGACTCTTGACTGCGTGGCCATGCCAGATAACGAACCTCGATACCGCGTGCATTGATATCATCCATTTCTGAATGTAGTTTGCGACAGTAGCCACAGTCTGCATCGGTAAAGGCATAGATGACGGCTTTGGTTTCGCCTTTTGCTGGATAAATCACCATGTCTTTTTTATCGACGGCTTTTAGCGCTTCTTGTGCTGTCGTAGCAACTAGGGCGGCACTGATATCAACCGGAGCGGCATCACCCACAGCGATGATCTGACCTTGAATAATATGCTTGCCAGCTTTATCAGTAAAGAAAGAAGGTAGACCTTCAGCGGTCACCCAATAAATACCATCCATATCTGTCGGTACAGCTGAAACGATAGTTTCCTCGATACCAGAGCTTTTTAGGTTCGCCTGTAACGCCTTCACCACGGTTGCATCATTACCAGCTGAGGGCTTAGCAGCAGTGGCATTTGTCTGTGCAGCGTTTACAACACTGGTATTGCTGGTTGCATCAGCGGCATTGTTTGAGCAGCCAGCAGCGATACCAACTAACAGCGCACTCATCATAAAACGAGATAGAACGGTACGAGAAAGAGGATTACGTAAGGTGGTATTTTTGATAGTGGGGAACGGCATACGGGTTTCCTATAGGCGTCGCGCCTAATCATGAGTTCGTTATAAAAAGCGCTATAAACTTTTCTATATAGTAATGTGTCTTGGCAGTGTTTTAAAGGTCTAACATTGAAGAAGTTTTTATAACTTATTGATAATAAAAGATAGGTAATAACATCCTTCATATTACCATATTTACGCCAAATAATAGCGAACGGAAGGCAGCCAAGAAGTATCAGTAAAGCCAACTTTAAAGAATAGCTATCAACATAAATTCAAAAAACAAGATACATTTGTGCTATTTAACATAGTTGCTTGAACTTGTAATCTATGGCTAATCGCATTGTTTCTATAAAAATCTGTATAAAGTGCATTGTATGAACCATTTGAGAACGACTTACTTTAACAAATTTGCTTTAAGGAGCACACATGGCAGGTGCCAGTTTATTAACCTTACTCGATGACATCAGTGTTTTAATGGATGATGTAAGCGTCATGACCAAAGTCGCTGCCAAAAAAACCGCGGGCTTAGTTGGTGATGATTTAGCACTCAACGCCGAGCAGGTCACAGGGGTTAAGCCAAATCGTGAGCTCCCCGTCATTTGGGCAGTTGCCAAAGGCTCTGCCGTGAACAAAGTGATTTTAGTACCAGCGGCGCTATTGATTAGTTATTTTATACCGTGGTTGATTACTCCGCTATTGATGATCGGAGGGCTATACCTGAGTTATGAAGGGGCTGAGAAGGTCATTCACAAATTTTGGCCGAAGTTGTTGCCTCATGATGAAGAGCAAAATGCCCGTTTAAAAGCCAACGCAGATGAGTCGGTAGATTTGGTCGCGTTTGAAAAGGACAAAATCAAAGGTGCCATACGTACAGACTTTATCTTATCAGCTGAGATTATTGTTATCTCTTTAGGCGCAATTACAGCAGCTGGTGGCGATATTGTCCAAAAGGGCATCGTACTTTCGATAGTGGCTGCTGTCGTGACCGTCGGTATTTACGGCTTAGTTGCAGGCATCGTAAAGATTGATGATGCGGGTCTGCATTTGATTGAAAACTCACAAGCAGGTGATAGTAAGCGCAAGTTTGGCGAGTTTATGCTTGCGGCTGCGCCAAAGCTTATGAAGTTTTTGTCCATAGCAGGCACGATTGCGATGTTCTTGGTGGGCGGCGGTATTATCGTTCACGGTATCAGCTTTTTGCATCACAGTGTAGAAGACATTGCCCATCTTACTGGGGTATTTGAAGGGTTAACCGCGTCATTGTTAAATGGATTGGTCGGACTGATTGTTGGCGCTATTGTGGTAGCTATTGTTACTACTATTGGTAAAATCCGTGGTAAAGATGACACAGCGTCTTCTGCACATTAAGCTTATTTGCTTTTTATTGTCTCTCGTTTGAATTAGCAAGTAAGTTCGGCTGTATTAAAATAAAAAGCCCCAAAGCTACGAATAGCTTTGGGGCTTTTACGTTTGAGCTTATATGACTAGCTGTCGCTGTCTGCATCATCAGATGCGAGCTTTTCAGCCTGCGTCGGCTTTTTGTGCTCCGTCTTAGGCTTACGACTGCGCGCCTTTGGTACTTTTGGCGTAGTCAAATTAAACATACCGGTCTGTGGTAGCAATTGCTCAGCCACATTTTCGATCATGTTTTTATAGCTGGCTATGGTCGTCTTAGACTTAGCTGCTTGACTATCATCTTTGCTAGCCTCTTTAGTAGCTTCTACTACTACCGAGTCAGTCGTCTGCTCAGTCTCTGCAGCTATGTTTTCTGCAGCATCTTCTACCTCATTGACAGTTTGCTCTGTAGAGGTTTCGACTTCTACATCCTTAGCCTCTGACTGAGCACGCTCGGCTTCTAGCAAGTGCTCACTATCAACACTGACGTTTTCTGTCTGTGTCTGATTGGCGAGGGCAGTTGCTTCAACGTCATGCGCATCGACTTTGCTATCGGTTTGCTCAGTGATAGCTGGTTCCGCGTCACTTACTTGTTCAGCAGGTACGCTCAATACAGCGGGTTCCTGATAATCAGGATGCTGTCCGCGTGGATCGTTGCTAGCACGCTTAGTGATAGCACGTGGCTCAACGTCTGTCTTACCTTGTGCTGCTGCGAATTGACTGACGGCTTGAGTCATCACTTCAAAGCGTGCAAGGTAGTCGGCAGCCAATGGTTGATAGCCATAATTGCTAAAGTCAAAGCTCTGGCTAGCAGCATTAGAGCTATTATTAGCACCCTGAGATTGCTCATTATGCAACGCAATAGTCGCGATAAAGCAGTTGATAATGCCTTCTTCTGCTAAGCGAGTTTGTGCCTCTGGTAGCGTGGCACGAATAAACTCACCAACCGTGCCACGTATTGCTGGCACATTAGTAGCAGCTGGCTTGTCCGCTCGAGCGGCTTGCTGATCAAGTACTACACGTGGATCGTTACTCGCTTGACCAAATTTCTCAGCAGTCACGTAACGTGCGCCAAATAGTGCTTCATGGGTCAGCTCAAGTGCTGAGTTACTTACATTACTTGTGCTTGCACTATTACTGTCAGCCTGAGTATTTTGAGCTTCATCGCCCTTACTCACATTTTCAGCAGTCTTGGTTTCCTGCTGTTTTGGAGTCTCTGTAGCTTTTTCAGTATCAGCAGTTGCCGACGTTGGAGCTTCCGCTTTACTTTCGGTGTAACTCGTAGAGGTCGATTGAGCTTCTACAACTACAGGTGCTTTTTTCTCTTCAGCAGCCTGCTCATGCTTAGGTACATCGTTTTGCACCTTAGCTTGTTCGGTAGATGCACGCTTATCGTCATTTACCTGATTAGCATTTGCTTCCACCGTACTTTTTGCGTTATCGCTTTGCTTGTCAGCATTTGGAGCACTGGTGTTTTGCTTGTCAGTGTTCTGCTCATTGCTACTATGCTTATCAGTAGGTTTTTGAGCAGCTGTTTCGTTTGAACACTCATCTTTTGCTACGTTATTTGTCGCGCTTTGCTTCTCACTAGGCTGAGTTTTGGCCTGTGTGGATTTGCTATCATCTAAAGATAGATGCACCACTTCAGGGGCTTTTAGCTCAGTTGGCGCTTCATTGACCTGTAGCACGACTTCGTTAGGGTCTTGATTGCGACGTGCGCTAGATTGATTTTTGCTATTGGCAGCATCGTTGTTTCTAGCGTTCTGCTGCTTGCTCTGTTTGACACTGTCAGCCGTTAGTGTTTCACCGCGCTCTAGCTTACCGCGTGAGCCGCGTTGGCTATGCGATTTACGCTTAGTACGAGTTTGCTCATCTGCTTTAGAGCTGTTTTCGTTATCAGCATCACTGCGCTCGCTTGCGTTACGATTGCTGTTCTGTTGATTGCTATCTTGGCGGTTATTACGATTGCGATCGTTCGTGCGTCTGTTATCGTTCTGACGCTTGTCTTGCTGTCTTTGGTCTTGAGTATCAGACGACTTGTCATCAGCATTGTTTGAGTTAGTACTTTCTGAACTACTGTTTGCTTTGCCAGCAGTCTCGTCAGTTGTCTCTTTTCTTTGACGCGGCTTAGAAGATCTAGACTTACGCGGCTTACGTCTTCTTCTGTCTTCATTGCTGCTGTCGTCAGTATCGCTGTCATTACGACGCGCCTGTTGACGGTTAGTGTTATTATCTGACTGTTGGCTTTCGTTTTTCTGACTGTTGCTTTGCTGAGTTGGCTGCTCACTAGTTGCAGCTGCACTATTCAATGCATTGCTATCAACTTGACCAAACGAGCCTAAGCTTTGCGCGCCCGTGTTTACTAGCGCTTCGATTGCTTCAGCGGCATCTCGGCTACTAACACTAGGTGTCGTAGTGGCTTGCGGTGCTTGAGCAAATAGGTTTGATAACCACGCAACGGCTTTTGGTTGAGCAGTAGCTTCGACACTCTGTGTCTGCGGTGCTACTGGAGCGGCAACACTAGCAGTTTTATTAGCTTGCGGTGCATGTGCAGGCGACACGTCGTTGGTATTTTTATGATTACGACGATCATTGCTATGATTTACCGTATCGTTCTGTGCTTGCGTAGTTGCATTCGACTGCGTGTTTGAGCGGCTCTGCTTATCATCTGCAGTTTTACGAGGTTGGCGAGTAGGTTGCTGTTCAGGACGCTCTTTTTCAGCAGTCTGCCAGTCAACATTGTAGCCAAGGTCACTGTGCTCTTGCTGCTGAGTATCAGTGATACGCTCATAGCTGGATGGTGCAAAGCCATCACGATTGAAGTGAAGCTTGAAGTTTGGTGATTCTAAATGCGCGTGTGGCAAAATAGTGATACGCGTGCCACTGTCTTGCTCAAGATAAACCAAGCTGTCGCGCTTTTCATTTAATAAGAATGCTGCGATGTCTGTCGGGACTTCTGCTTGTACTTCACCTTGGCGTTCTTTAAGGGCGATTTGCTCAATTTGACGCATGATAGATAGTGACAATGAGCGCAAGTCACGAATCATACCGTTGCCGTGACAACGTGGGCAGATATAGCCAGTTGACTCTTCTAAGGAAGGACGTAGACGCTGACGGCTCATTTCCATTAGACCAAATTTAGAGATATCGCCGAACTGAACGCGTGCACGGTCATATTTGGTCGCATCAATCAGACGTTTTTCTACTTCTTTTTGGTGCTTATTGTCATTCATGTCAATGAAATCAATAACGATCAAACCACCCATATCACGCAAACGAAGCTGACGAGCAATCTCATCGGCTGCTTCTAAGTTGGTATGGTAAGCGGTCTCAGCAACGTCTGAACCTTTGGTTGACTTAGCTGAGTTAATATCGATAGAGACCAGTGCTTCTGTTTGGTCAATAACGATTGAACCACCTGATGGCAGACGAACTTCACGCTGATAAGCGGTTTCGATTTGTTTTTCAATATTGAAGCGCGAAAACATTGGTTCATAATCGGTATATTTGCGTAGCTTTTCGGCTTGTTTTGGCATTACCGCATCAATAAACCCAGCCGCTTCAATGTAAGCGTTTTCGTTATCAATCCAAATCTCAGCGATATCATCACGTAGATAATCACGAACAGCACGTGTGACAACGCCCGCTTCTTGGTGAACCAAGCGCGGTGATGGGTATTTTTGGTTTTGTTCTTGAATGGCTTGCCAAATATTGAGCAAGTGGTTTAGATCGTGCTGTAAATCTTCCTGAGTCTTACCAATACCAGCAGTACGAATGATGACACTCATGCCTTTTGGTAAATCAAGGTTGCTCAGCATACGCTTCATATCTTCACGCAGTTTGCCCGAGATTTGACGTGAGATACCACCACCGCGAGGGTTGTTTGGCATTAATACTAGGTAGCGACCGGCTAATGACACATACGTCGATAGGGCAGCGCCTTTATTGCCGCGCTCTTCTTTTTCGACTTGTACGATTAGCTCGTCGCCTTCTTTGATCAGTTTTTTGATGTTTTCGTCACGTGGGTTGCCGCTTAGGTATTCAGCAGAGATTTCACGAATTGGTAAAAAGCCTTGGCGCTGAGAACCATATTCGACAAATACTGCTTCGAGCGATGGCTCGACACGGGTCACATGACCTTTATAGATGTTAGATTTTTTTTGCTCGCGAGTACGGTTTTCTAGGTCGAAATCGTACAGGTGGTTGCCTTTACATAAGGCGACACGAATCTCTTCGTTTTGAGTGGCGTTGATCAAAATGCGTTTCATATTTGTATCCTATGAGTACGCATGACAACGATAAGACAGTCTTTAGGACATAGTGGCAAGTGTGGCTAATATTGTGATTAGCGTGTGTAGATGTTCATTAACGGTAGAACGTAAATCGTGGGTTTCATAAAGCACATGGGCTTTTTCAATGGCTTCTTTTTTTACCTGAAGTAATGAGCGGTGCTCACGTTAATATCAGTAATATAGGGTGTAAGGCTATGGTACTTATATTTTATCATCAGTAAACTTGGTACATATATGATTGGGTCAGCGAGTCAAAGCGCTCTTATTCTCAGTACGTTCTATTGGTAGTGATTTCAGCGCACGTTGTAAGCGTGGGCGAGGGTCAGTTACAGTTCTAAAAAATACTGATATTAAAAAGGCGTGGTGCTGTTGCCATTCATCCATCAAAGTCTAACAATAATATCGCGGTCATGATTGCTACTATATAGTGGCGTCATTCGGCGGTTGTTTTTCAGGCGAAGCAATTGGTTACTCTTTGTTTATCGTTCTTTGTATAACGTCAATAATATCTTGGGTGTCTCAAGGTTAGGTGTCGCAGCTTTTGTTATCAGCGGGGCGTACTTGGCAAACAGAGTAATGGACCAGCTTGTCAGCGTGGTATCGTATTTACATTGCTATCGTCATCTGTTTGACCACCAATACTTAGGCAGCTATCGATATACTTTTCGATCCTAACGCTAAACTACCCATACTTGCTCAACTATGCTGGCATAAAGAACCATCAGATAAATAGTCATTAAATAATGATTGGTTATCGAGTACGGTCGTTGTCATGCAATTAGTGAGTCAGTGTTGTGTTGTAATCGGTTAATAAGCTGATTTATTATCAGCGTTATTAACGCGATGGTATTTAGTGTCACTATTTATTTTATGGTACCGAATAACATTCAGTACAGTATTTTTAATTTGTAGGGCTATATTTGGTAAGTAATACCTCTAAATAAATAACGCGCCCTAAAATCAGATGAAACGTGTCAGGTCAGCAGGATAAATAGTGTCAACCTCTTTACTGGCAAGTAGTAGAAAACTGACAAGCAATAAAATGGTGTTCAACTATTTGTAACAACAATGATTATTGCTGTCGCCTCTGCTTAATTGTCGCTCAACATGCTAAACTATAGCAAATCTTTGTGTAAATACCTAACTAAAAATGACAAACTCAAAAATGACTGACGACGCTACTACCCATGAAGCCCCTGCTATTTTCAATAGCAAAACACGCCCACAAAGCGCTGACGATGAGATTAGCAACTTCGGTAAGGTGAACTACCTCGAAGTAACGCGCCATCAACACGATCAGCGTTTGGATAATTTTTTGTTAAACCGTTTAAAAGGTTTGCCAAAATCACATATCTATAAAATGATTCGCTCAGATGAGATACGTGTCAATAATAAGCGCTGTAAAGCACACGATAGAGTGCAGCGTGAAGATGTGGTACGTATCGCCCCTGTAGAGCTAGCAACGCGCGAAAAACCAATTATTAGTACCGAATTTGCCAAGAGCTTGCTGGCTCGCGTGGTCTATGAAGATGACGGTTTGCTAGTGCTAAACAAGCCCTCTGGTATCGCTGTGCATGGCGGTAGCGGCTTGGACTTTGGGGTTATCGAAGCGATGCGTGAAGTGACGGGTAAAAAATACCTAGAGCTAATCCATCGCATTGATAAAGACACATCAGGGCTACTGATGATTTCCAAAAAACGCTCAACGCTCAAAGTATTGCAGCAGCATTTGGTAGACAAGACCATTCAAAAGCACTATCTATGTCTTGCCAAAGGTCAACCTGCACTTAATGAGCAGCGTATCAATGCGCCATTGCTACGTTATACACTTGCCAGTGGTGAGCGCCGAGTAAAAGTAGATAGCCAAGACCCACAAGCGAAAGAAAGCCAGACTGATATTATTATTCATGATCGCTTTACGATTAATAGTCAGTCAGTAAGCTTAATTGAAGCCAAGCCATTGACGGGTCGCACTCATCAAATCCGTGTGCATTTAGCGCATATCGGTCATGCCATTTTGGGTGATGACAAATATAACGTCCATGATAAATCAGGCGTCCATCGTCTGTGTCTACATGCATGGCGCTTAGACATCCCAGGCTACAAGACTATTACTGCGCCATTGCCAGAAGAGATGGCAGATTGGTTGCCAGAAACAACGAAATTGCCTGAATAGTTTTTCAAAATTAATTCTTAAGCCAAACTATTTTTGTATTTTCTTAAACGTCACGATATCTTATTTTTACGAATAAGCCGCCGTGACGTTTTAGTATCTGCTATTTATTATTGTTATTCATTAAGGTAAATTCATGACCAAACCAGCTACAATTTCAGAACGCATTATAAATGCTCAACCATCAGCAGAACACAATCTGTCTGATAAGACGTTGATTATTTTTGATTGGGACGGCACGTTAATGGATTCAATCGGCCTGATTGTTGATTCTATGCATGTGGCTGGGGAAACACACGGGTTTAAGACGACTGATAAAGCTGTAAAAGACATCATTGGTCTGAGTTTAATGAATGGCATTAAGATTTTATATCCGCAGGCAAACGATGCGCAGTTGCGTGAGATTCAGCAAACCTATGCAGAGTACTATATTGCCAATAGTCATAGTACGCCGCTATTTGAACCGATAGAGCATATGTTGCAAACTTTGCAGCAGCAGGGCAAAACGCTCGCCGTAGCAACTGGTAAAAAAAGAAAAGGGCTAGATCGTGTATTAGATGCCTCAGATAGCCATGATTATTTTGCAATTACGCGTTGTGCTGATGAGTCAGGCTCAAAACCTGATCCGCAAATGTTGACCGATATCTTGGATTATACGCAGCAGCAGGTTTCTGATGCTGTGTTTATCGGCGACAGTATCTATGACATTCAGATGGCAACAGCATTAGGCATGACCAGTATAGCGGTGAACTATGGTACGGCAACAAGTGTAGAGCTTGCTGAGCAAAATCCAACCTATCAGGTTGATACTCCACAAGCGCTAGTGGATTTGCTATGCGGGTAGAGCTACTTTTATAATTCTCGTTATTCTAATAGCACACCGATGATAATAATGAGTGAATAAACAGACAATAAAAAAGGGTTTATCGTAATAGCGATAAACCCTTTTTATTAAAGACAACGATGTTTATTTGTTTTCTTTTTCACCGCTTTCCTTTTCAATAGCGTCTTCTAACTCAGCCCCTTCTAGTAACGCAAAAGAAGACTCAATGATTTTGTCTGCATCAAGCTGATACTCATACCAGTTGCCCATTATTCCAGCCAACTCATCGAGACCTTCTTTTCTGAGAGCCGAAAACAACTGAATGGTACAGTTTAAGCCCAGTTTTTTCAGGCGTTTACGAGTCTCAAGGAGGGCGTTTTTAGAAGCACCGTACTTCAGTTTATCTGCTTTGGTCAGCAGAATATGTACTGGTAGCTCACCATCGTTTGCCCAGTGCAGCATTTGCTCATCAAAAAACTTAAGCGGATGACGAATATCTGTCATCAATACCAGACCTGCAAGGCTTGAGCGTGATACCAAGTATTCTTCTAGCTCAACCTGCCATTCTTTTTTCATCTCTAGCGGAACAGCTGCATAGCCGTAACCAGGCAAATCGACCAAACGTCTGTCAGTATCACCGATACTAAAAAAGTTAATCATCTGCGTGCGTCCAGGTGTCTTAGACGAGCGAGCCAATTGACGCTGATTGGTTAAGGCGTTGATGGCTGATGATTTGCCAGCGTTTGAGCGACCTGCAAAAGCGACTTCCAATCCCATATCAGGCGGACAGAGACGAAAGGTAGGTGCTGACATCATAAACTCAGTTTGTTGAATTTTCTGACGAGATTTGGTATTGAACAAAGCATGTTCAGCGGCGACATCGTTAAACGGGGTACTCATAAATGGCTCATTAATCTTAAAAAATTGGATGCGATTATAAAATTTTAGTCAGCTGATGATTCAAGTCATCGGTGCGGTCAAGTAATTGGTCAAGCGATAGGTAAATCAAGTTAAAAGTATGTTCTTTATCAATAGAGTTATGTGCAAATCATAAAAGTAGCTATTTAATATTACTGGCTATTCTATACTATTCCGTGTCTTACTTATTGAAATAACTGCGATTAGCATCATATAAATAGTAGGATAACATTAAAGTTGGTCAGTCATTAAGACAAGTTCTCAGCTTTAACAAAGCCATATCCAAATTCTCTATGTTTATATGACATATATTGTTACAATGTTTAATGAAGGATGTTTAATAGAACGATTGATGAGACACGTGAAATATCACGAGGAGGTGCTCTATGTTTTCAATCAGTAAACTTCTTAGCACGAGTTATCGCGCTATAACGGCTAGCAGTGCTGCACTATTATTAAGTGGCATTATGATTAGCAGCGCAGGTGCGGCAGATATCGCCACTACCTATAATAACTCATGTGCAGCCTGTCACGATAGTGGGGCATTGAATGCCATCAAAAAAGGTGATAGTGCCAAATGGCAACAGCTGATTAAACAAAAAAGTATGCCGACGCTCATTAAGTCTGTCAAAGGTGGGATGCCGCAGATGCCAGCAGGTGGTCTTTGCGACAAATGTAGTGATGACGACTATCGTAAACTTATCGAATATATGAGCAAATAATCGACTTACAAATATAAGTTAAGCATATAAAATAAAGCGCTGGGTTAATAACCTATCTGCGCTTTTTGTTTTTGCGGCATATTGTATATTGTATTGCCAGAAAACTGATGGATACTATGATTAAGTAGGCAAATGATACAAAGTCTTGCTATAATAATCGAAAATAAACCCTGATGTTAGTAAGTACTTTCAGACTGCTTGTGTCCAAGACCTCAAAATATACGCCATTCTCATGATTAAAGAGACGGCTATATCAGGTATCTTACCAGTGCAATCACTCTAAATAATGCTTACGCCGAGCTAGTAGGATTTGTATCAATGAAAAAGTTAATCGCTGCTGCCAGCTTATGCGTTGCAAGTTTCAGCGTACAAGCTGCTATTATTGTTCCTGAATATGACGTCAATGCAGGTCAAAAAGTTGCAGAAACCGTTTGTGCCGCTTGTCATGGTCTTAATGGCGTCAGCATTGTTCCTGCACAGCCAAACCTTGGCGGCCAAAATGTAAAGTACCTATATAAACAGCTAGTCAACTTTAAAGCAGGTTATCGCAAAAACGGTATCATGCAGTCACAAGTTGCTAATTTGTCTCAGCAAGACCTAGCCAACGTAGCAGGTTATTACGCCAGTCAAGCACCTTGGGGCGTTGGCTACGGCAATCCTGCAACTAACCAAGAAGCGACTAAGCTATTCTTGGGCGGTGATAAGTCGCGCGGTGTTATTGGCTGTGCAGGTTGTCATGGTCCAGATGCTGCAGGTAATACTTGGGCTGCATTTCCAAAGCTAGGCGGACAGCACGCTCAGTATATTGCTACTCAGCTAAAACTATTCCGTGCTGCTGGACGTGTTGATGATATCGATAGCGATGACCAAAAACGAGTCAATGATGCAGCCAAAGAAGGCGAGATGGGTATGATGCAAACGGTTGCATCGAAACTATCAGATCGTGACATTCGTATCCTGTCAGACTATGTAAGTGCTATTCACTAATTGAGTCGCACTGATTCAGTATCTGATACATGCTTTGCGTTGCATAGAAGGCCATTGAGTAAAGCCACTGAGTATTGAATCGCATATTGATTATATCTGAATGACTAAACCCCGATTTCGGGGTTTTTTTATAACTGTTTGTCCCTTATATTAAGACAGTATTTAGATGAATTCATTTACAGAAGCCAGTCGTTGCTCTGTATAATTATAAATTATCGTTATTCACTTTATACCAATTTTCAAAATATGGTTAGCCGTGTCAAACATGTTCAGTCTACCATGCATGGTAATGGCACTTGTTTTGTTTGCTAATCCAGTTTTTGTGAATGGTATTAATTAGATCGTTTGGATTGAAATTATGATGATCCGTTATGCTTCTTATTTTATCGCGGCGCTACTGCCGTTATTGCTATTTCGTTGGTTTGCACCTGCGTCAATTGGTGAGATTGACTTTTGGTTACTATGGCTATTAGCCATGGTATTGGTTGCGCTGCCAGTTGTTTACGCTGAGATAGCATTGGCCTATCGTAGCGTTGAAGGCCCTCTAGCGGGTATGCAAAAGCTCACTCGTGAAGCAGATGTCAGTCCGATCTGGCGTAGCTTTGGTTGGTTAGCGGCATTAGTCTCTATTGTGATTGCAGCGTTGGTTATATCTGGCGCAAGTACAGGTATATTGTCTGCATTAACTGAGCTAAATAGTGTACCCGATGTACCGAACTTCGCAGTTGCTGCAGGCCTGATGGTCATCGCGTTACTCTTAAGCTTGTTGGGTATTGCACCTCTACCTATTGGTTTGGGATTGATGGTGATAGGGTTGCTGCTAGGGTTCGCAAATGGTGTACCAAATGTTGGTTTTGCCATGACTGATGTCAGTTTGACAGAATGGGCACGCGCAGTCGCACTAGCATTGGTCAGTGTCGGTGCGGGTACAGGATTATACTGGTTCGGTCAGAACTTGGTAAGCAGACAAACAGTCACAGCGGTAGAAGCAAACAATCAGCAAGTAAAAAACAGAGCGGCTACTCGTGAGTACCGTGCAACCAAGCTAGTGTTACCGATTTGGGTATTGCAACTGCTGATAGGAGTAGTGGCTTTATTTACTAGTGGTATGTCGCTACCACCAATTGGACAGCTGTTATATTGGGGTGGGGTGTTATTTGTAGCCAGTTACTTGCTACATTACAGTACTCAGCAGTTAACGCATAAGTTTGGATTATTAGTTAGTTTGATAATCACTTTTGCTGTAGCGTTACTATTAGTGGTTGCGATACCGACAGCATGGTTAGTTGGCATCTTGGTCATTATTAGTAGCATTGCTGTACTATTATTATCAGTATTTGCGGGATGGCAGATGAAAATCAGCCATCTACGCAAGTCGTTAAATTTTAGCAATGAAGCAGTTTATAACTTGTGGCGAGTAGCGATACGTTTAGTCGTACCATTAGCATTGCTGCTAGCATTGATAGGTTGGGTGATGCAGTGGTTGAGCTAACAGTCGAAGGTCGTGACAACAGCGTGCCACAGTCTACGCAAGCCAATCTAATGACCGTATATCTGGCGTATGCTGAAGATGAGCAGCGCCAGCATTATCTAGCTTTGCAGGTTAGACAAGATACTAGTTTGCATGAAGCGTTGGCGCAAGCAGGATGGCTTGAGAAATTTGCAGAACTGGCAGCGTGGTGTGAGCAAGTAATAGATATCACCACGCCAACTGCGAAATGTTGGCATGTGGGTATTTATGCACAGAAACAGGCATTAAGCTATTTGCTACAGCCTTTTGATCGTATCGAGGTATATCGCAGTTTAAGCGCTGATCCTATGTCTCAGCGCAAAAATAAATCTCGTAGCTAAACCGTTAACTATCTAAGCTAATAGGTTTCGCTGACTATGATGCTGGCAGACTCTCAATACCTTCGATGCGCGTGACCAAACCATTATCATCAAAGTAAACAACTAAATGCTGGCTAGCATTTTTGACATCTGCGATGCCTTTGCGGCTACCTTCAGTGCCTGCTTTGTAGTCATAGATATAATCCCAGCGTTTAGGTTCAAGAGTATCTCGAATCGCAGGGCTGCCAAGAGTATAAAGAACTTGGTTTTGATTCATACCCACTTTTAGCTTCTGGGCTTGGGTTTGCGTAATCGCTGTGCCTTGTGGCAAATCAATCTTATAAACACTCAATAATGAGCAGCCAGACATAGCAACAGTAGCGCTAAGCATACTGGTGATAACGATCTTACGTAATGCGCTTGTGTGGCTTAACGGACGGAAATTTAATGTCTTTATCATGGTAAGATGACTCATAAGAAATGAATTAGGTGTGGCCAGTGTTAGGTCGTACCAGTCTGACCGACAATCTTGGACAAATGATACGTCATTTACTTGCAATTGCCTACCACTTACGACATTATTTACCAAACACAATCTGAATAGTTAGATTAATTATATTTTAAATTCATAGGCTTGCATCTCGATATTTAGAAAATAATAAGAGAGATGTCTGCGTAAGTTTCATCAGTTTATTATTGATCATTTACTTTATATTAAATAAAAATAATCTTTGTTGATTATTTATCTCATATTTTCTATTTGTTAAGGCTGTCACAGTCAAAAGGGATATTATGGCTTCTTTTACCAATCAAGATTTACGTAGAGCAGGACTCAAGGTCACGTTACCTCGTATCAAAATTTTAGAGCTATTAGAAAGCGCAGAGCTGCATCACATGAGTGCAGAAGAAGTATATAAGGCACTTATCGAGCAAGGTGAAGATGTAGGTCTTGCCACTGTCTATCGTGTCCTAACACAGTTTGAACAAGCAGGTATTGTTGAGCGTCATAACTTTGAAAACAATCTATCTGTATTTGAGATTACCCAAGAAGAGCATCACGATCACCTAGTTTGTGATGTGTGTGGCAAGATTATAGAGTTTCATAATGAAGTCATCGAAGAAGAGCAACTAAAAGTAGCAGAAAAACATGGCTTTAAACTGTCTGGGCATTCTCTCGTGCTATATGGCATTTGTGCGGATCAAGCCTGTAGAGATAGCGCGAAATAATTGTCTAGCGTACTAGTAGAAACGCTTATTTCTACTAGTACTACGATATTGAACAGTAAAAAACCCTCGTTATTTATAACGAGGGTTTCTTTTTATATGTCTATTATGCCTAGAAAGCGCAATAATTTAGCTCACATCTAACGATAAACTATCAGCACCTTCATCTAAATTAGCCTTGCCGTTTTTGCTACTGAGCTTAATTTTTAGGCGTAGATCATTAGGAGAGTCGGCATGTAAAATCGCTTCTTTATACGTTATCTCTCCTTGTTCATACAAATCAAAAAGTGCCTGATCAAAGGTTTGCATGCCACTGTCTCGTGAGCGTGTCATCACATCTTTGATTTCATGGACTTCTCCTTTACGGATATAGTCACTAATCAGCTGCGAATTTAGCAAAATCTCAATAGCAGCGCGTCGTCCTTTACCATCAGGTGTGGGGATAAGTTGCTGCGCGATAATAGCTTGTAGGTTCAGCGACAAATCCATAAACAACTGATTATGGCGATTGGTTTCAAAGAAGTGAATGATACGATCAATTGCTTGGTTGGCATTGTTTGCGTGCAACGTTGCAAACACTAAATGACCTGTCTCAGCATATTGGATAGCGTAGTTCATGACTTCACGGTTACGAATCTCGCCGATTAAGATGACATCGGGTGCTTGGCGTAGCGTGTTTTTTAGGCCTGCTTCAAATGAATGAGTATCGATACCAACTTCACGCTGGGTAATAATACAGCCGCGATGTTTATGAACAAACTCAATAGGGTCTTCTATCGTAATGATATGACCATGAGAGTTTTGATTGCGATGTCCTATCATTGCAGCAAGGGTAGTAGATTTACCTGTACCTGTTGCGCCAACTAATAGAACAATACCGCGTTTTTTCATGGCCAATTCTTTTAGCGCTGGCGGTAAACGTAACTCTTCGACCGTTGGAATGTTGTTTTCAATTTTCCGTAAAATCATTCCTGCCATATCGCGTTGTACAAATGCACTGACTCGAAAGCGAGCTTGTTGCGCCTCGTCAGAGATCGCAAATTGACACTCGTTGGTATCTTCAAACTCTTTTTGCTGGCTTGGTGTCATTACACCTTTGACCAATCTCATGGTTTGTTCAGCACTCAAAGGTGTTCTACCGACAGGTAAAATTTTTCCATTCACTTTCATGGAAGGTGCTACGTCAGCAGTAATAAAAAGGTCAGAGCCATTTTTGCTGATCATTAATTGTAATAGTTTATCAATGTCCATATCGCACCTGTACCAGATGTAAGTCAATTAAAATCATATTTTAAATACGTCAGTAAAAAGTAAAAAAGTAATTACAGAGACCATAAGTTGTTTGTTATTTTTGATGGTATCTGTCAATACTGTCTGTCAGTACTATAAAAATGCCTCAGGTTGCTTGGCATAAGGACGTGCAACATCCTTACTAATGGTTCCTTTACTTACCAAGTTCTTTAACGTCTGATCAAGGGTGATCATGCCATCGCCTGCACCTGTTTGGATGGCAGAATACATCTGAGCGATTTTGTTCTCACGTATCAAGTTACGGATAGCAGGGGTGCCTATCATTATTTCATGGGCGGCTATACGTCCACCTGCTTGACGACGTAACAGGGTCTGTGAAATAACAGCTTGCAACGACTCGGATAGCATAGCGCGGATCATATCTTTTTCAGCAGCAGGGAATACATCAATAACACGGTCAATTGTCTTAGCCGCTGAGCTAGTATGCAAGGTACCGAATACTAAGTGACCAGTTTCTGCTGCCGTCAATGCCAAACGGATAGTCTCAAGGTCACGTAGCTCACCAACCAAAATAACATCGGGATCTTCACGTAGGGCAGAGCGCAATGCTGGCTCAAAACCCAAAGTATCACGGTGTACTTCACGCTGGTTAATCAAGCTTTTCTTAGATTGATGCACAAATTCAATCGGATCTTCGATAGTTAAAATATGCTCTTTACGGCTTTCGTTAATATAGTCAATCATCGCCGCAAGTGTTGTTGATTTACCTGAGCCTGTTGGGCCTGTGACCAATACCACACCACGCTTAAAGTCTGAAACGCGTCTAAAGACATCGCCCATACCTAAGTCTTCCATCGTTAATACTTTGGAAGGAATGGTACGGAATACAGCGCCTGCACCGCGGTTTTGATTAAAAGCGTTGACACGGAAGCGTGCTAGATTAGGAATTTCAAAAGAAAAATCCGTTTCAAAAAACTCCTCAAAGTCAGCACGTTGCTTATCATTCATGATGTCATAAATAAGCTGATGCACGACCTGATGGGTCATCTCTGGCATATTAATACGTGTCATTTCACCATCAACACGTATCATTGCCGGCATACCCGCTGAAATATGTAAATCTGACGCCTTATGCTTAACCGTAAAGCGCAGCAAGTCTTCGATATTAAGATTATTTTTTTCAGCCATAATTTGATATTCCTATCACTTAGTCTAGGTAAGACAAAACACTATAAAAGTACGTGGTAAACTATCTATCGATAGCCTTAGTATAATAAGAGATGATAAGAAGCTCACCAGTACAGGTCTTTACCATCACTAGCATATTCAGCAGCATATGTTAAAGCATGTAACAATATCATAACAAGACTATGAGTATTTAACCATCTACTAAATTAAGAAAAAATAGAACTGGATCGTTTTAAAATAACTCTTATAGGAGTTATTTCTAATTTACTTTTAAAAATCGGATAGTTATGTTTTTTTATAATAAAAATTGCAGAAAAAAATTTCAAAAAATTAATCAAGCAATAAGGGCAGAATATGAAGGAAATGAATGGCAATATTGATGAAGTGACACTTATCGATAATTGGCAACAAGTTAGTAAGCAGATGAAGCAAGCGTGTGATCATGCTGACAGACAGGCTGATAATGTTATGCTGCTGGCTGTTTCGAAAACGAAACCTGCCGATATGATCGCAACTTTAGCGAAGCAGGGACAGTGTGATTTTGGTGAAAACTATCTACAAGAGGCCATCGCAAAAATTACTATTCTTAAAGCCCAGCCTGTAGGCAAGAGTATCGTTTGGCATTATATCGGTAGTATTCAGCGTAATAAGACACGTGACATTGCAGAGCACTTTGATTGGGTGCAAACGGTTGAGCGCGATATCATCGCCAAACGATTGAATGACCAACGACCAGCTGACCTGCCACCATTGAATGTGTTGATCCAATTAAACATCGATAACGAAGATAGCAAGTCAGGATGCCTGCCAGCCCAGTTGCCAGAGCTGATAACAGCGATCAAAGGCTACGAGCGTTTGCAGCTACGTGGTCTGATGATTATTCCTGCTAAAGCAAATACGGATGCCTTTGCTCGAACTAAGCAGTTGTTTGAAGAGATCAAAGCTGACCATTCAGAGTTAAGTGGTTGGGATACGCTTAGTATGGGTATGAGTGGTGATATGGCGGAAGCGATAGAAAATGGCACAACGATGGTACGTGTCGGCACTGCTATCTTTGGTCAGCGTGCTTAAAGCAATGTGAAGAAGCTAGTTAAGCATCCTTTAACTAGCCAGTAGATTAAATGACATCTTCTAATTTGGTGACTAGCATCTGCGTAATTTTAAGATTATCAGTCGCGATAATCTCAAATCGATAATTGGCATACTCAATCGTGTCGGTCTTTTTAGGGATTTTTCGGAGCATATACATCATAAATCCACTGATAGTTTCGTAATTTTGACTTCGTGGTAAGTCGACGATATCTAATGCACGAATCACATCTTCTATAGGGGTCATGCCATCGATTAGCCACGAATTGTCAGTGCGCTGGACAATAGGTTGTTCTTCTAGCGTTACCAACTCACCCATCACAATACTCATCACGTCCTTTAAGGTGATAATGCCAACGACTAGGGCATATTCATTCACGATGACCGCAAAATCAGCGCCAGTAGATTTAAACATTTCTAATACTTCAAACAAAGACAACGTATCAGGCACGAAAAGTGCTGGTTTCAATAGAGTCTTGTTTGTCAGGCTAACTTCTTGTTGGTTCAAAACCAAAGCCAAAAAGCTACGAGATTCCACATAACCAACGATATGTTCTAAATCATCATCATGGCAGACCAAGAACTTATTGTGTGGCTGCTCAATCATGATATTCACGACTTCTTCGGTACTTGTCTTGGTATCAAAATAAACGATATTTTCTCGAGGATTCATCACTGAGGTGACGGTACGCTCCTGCATATCAAAGATGTTTTCGATCAAGTGATGCTCTTGCTTCTTTAGTACACCCGCTTCAGCACCAGCATCCATCACTGCATAAATATCTTCTGGTGTCATATCATCTTGACGTATGGTTGAGATGCCAAAAAGCTTAAACAGGATATTCGCAGCCCCATCGAACACCCATATAATGGGCTTTAGTATAAATATCAACAACATCATCGGGCGTACGAGCCGTACCGCTATCGTCTCAGCATTTGACATGGCCAAACGCCTAGGCATTAGGTCGGCAAGTAGTGAAAACAAACTCGTGATAAGTACAAATGATATAACTGATGCTATCGTTTCACTATTTAATAACTGCTCGAGATAAGGACTAATGGCCGACTCACCCACGGCACCAGCTGAAATAGCGACCGCATTTAGTACTATTTGTACAACGGTGATAAAGCTACCAGGATGCTCTTGCATATTGAGCACATCAAGTGCGCGAACATCGCCTTCTTTTGCCATAATTTGGAGCTTGATTTTGCGGCCTGCGGCGATGGCAATCTCGGCAGCAGAGACAAAGGTGCTTAAGGCAAGCAGTAAAAGAAGAAAAACACTAGCGGTTAGCAAACTCATGACGTACTCGAAAAAGGAATAAAGATAATTAAGGCAAAATAGTTAGTGAAACTGTGTAGAAAAGAATATGGCTAGGTGTAAAAATTTTTGGTAGATAAAAACCAAAAAAGCTGGGCAAGCACCCAGCTAATAGTAAAAAATTCGATATCTTGTAAAACTGGCTAACTAGTACCTCTCAACTTATAGATAGTAGAAGTTAAGAGGTGTATGGTAATTAACCTTTGATTGACCACTTATTAACCAACGGATAACGACGCTCACGTCCAAAAGCTTTGTGGCTAATCTTAGTACCGATAGGAGATTGCAAGCGTTTGTATTCGCTGTTGTCTACCATTTTGATGACTTTAGCGACCATCTCAGCATCAAAGCCTTTATCAATAATCTCTTGATAGCCCATGTCTTCATCGATATATGATGTCAAGATACCATCTAACACATCGTAGTCAGGCAAGCTGTCTTGATCCTTTTGATCTGGACGTAATTCAGCCGATGGTGGACGAGTGATAACGCGCTCAGGAATGACAGGCGTATCTTCTAAACGATTACGATAGCTTGCCAATTTATAAACTTGAGACTTATATACGTCTTTTAGTACGTCAAAGCCGCCAGCCATGTCGCCATATAGCGTTGAGTAACCAACAGCCAATTCTGACTTGTTACCAGTTGTGATAACTAAATGACCGAATTTATTAGACAGTGCCATCAAAATCACACCGCGAGCGCGCGCTTGGATGTTTTCTTCGGTCGTATCCGCTGGTGACTTATTGAATAACGGCGCTAACGTATGACGGATGCCTTCGACAGCGTCAAAAATAGGGCAGACGGTGTAAGAAACATTTAGGCGACGTGCCTGTGCTTGAGCATCTTCTAGACTGATTTGAGAAGTATACTCGTATGGCATCATAACTGCATATACCTTGTCAGCGCCTAGAGCGTCAACAGCGATACAGAGCGTCAATGCTGAGTCAATACCACCTGATAACCCGACAATAATGCCAGAGAACCCTGAATGGTTGACATAGTCGCGTAGACCGACGACTAACGCCTGATACATTTCAGATTCACGGCTTAAGGTTAGAGGCGCTTTGGTCTGCTCGTTAAACTTAGCAGTTTTTACATCTAACGTAGCCAGTAGCAACTGGTTCATAAAGCGTGGTGCTTCATGAGCAATGCTACCGTCAGCTTGTACAGCCATAGAGCCACCATCAAACACTAGATCGTCTTGCCCGCCCACTGCGTTGACATAGACGATAGGTAGTTTGTTTTCACGGCTACGCTTGGCAAGCATGGTTTTGCGATTGTCTTGCTTTTCAATCTCAAAAGGCGAGGCATTTAAGCTTACGATTAAATCAGCACCTTGTTTTTTAAGCTCGGAGATAGGCCCTTTTTCCCACAAATCTTCACAGATAAGTAGACCAATAGTAATGCCTTTATAGTCAAATAAAACTTGATTACGACCTTTATCGAAATAGCGACGCTCATCAAACACGCCATAGTTTGGCAAAATTTGCTTATGGTAAAAACCTTTTTGATGACCATTATGTAGAATGGCAGCAGAGTTAAACGTACCGTGATGATCGACATGCGGATAGCCGACAATCATGACGATATCATCGATATCACTCAAAGTAGATAAAGCGCTTTTAACGCGACCTGACAAGCTTGGACGCAGCAATAAATCTTGTGGAGGGTAGCCTAACAGCGCTAACTCTGGGAATACGATTACGTCAGCACCTTGTTCGCGTGCTTGTAATGCTAGGGTACGCATTTTTTCAACGTTGGTTGAGATATCACCGACCAAAAAATGTGATTGAGCTAAAGCAAAAGTGACAGTATCTTGTGGTTTATTGGTCTTACTGGCTTCGTTTGAGGTGTTAGAGTTGGGGTTATCAGTGTCTTTTGACATTGTTATTGTTCCTATCGATATATTATTAAAATTTGGTGTGTCTGCATTGATTTCAAATAAAATCAAAGTAAATCCGAAATTAACTCAAAACTGCGCTCTGGCATATCAGCTCAAATATTGAGCTGATATGCTGAGTCTAAATCTCGTATAAGCCTTTATAAAAGACTTATGATTTTGCTCAAGTAACTCACTCTAAGTGATAGCGACACCCTAAAATGAGAACTTATGATAGTCTAAAAGAAGACGATATAAGCAGGTGTTGAAATCTGGCTCAAAGGATTCAATGTCTGTACGACGATGTAAATAAACATGTGCAAATAAACTTAACTACACTGAAAAGCTTAAAATAATTGCTTTAGTATAACATCAATTGTCGCGACAAATAGAACGCACCAGTGGATTCCCTTATAAGATAACAGTTTAAAAGCTGAACATAAAAGCAGTTTTCAATACATCATTTTTACACACTAAATTCATGCATTATGCGCTAGTCATTATCGTCGTCATCTAGTAAGCTTGCATAGACAAAGTTGTAAGTAAAGATTACAACAACGCGTTATATAATTCACATGCTTTATTGCATAATAAAGCGTGCTAACCGCATTTTTATTATTTTATCTATAATGAGAAAGGGCTTTGAATTCGCGGTATGGAACTGGGCACATTCATACTATTTAATCGTCATACTATTTAATTGCCATATTACTTAATCGTTATATGATTTCATAAGTCCGACCCAATGCTTTTTTGTATGATTCGCAATTCTCGCTAATGGATATGGCTTACAGACAGTGTCTAAGAGCTGATATTCATCACACATTTATAAACTCGCCAGCAAAACTATCGTTTGCTGTCCGCTTTTGGTTTATACGCTATGATTGAAAACTGGACAAAAGAATTTATTATTCAGCGCTTATTGGCAATTACGTTGCTAGTGGTACTGTTCGTATTGTGTTTTCAAGTGGTGCAATTTTTTATTGTGCCAGCGCTGTGGGCAGCGATTTTGGCCTATGTGACCTTTCCTATTTATAATTTCTTCCATGAAAAGGTAAAGCTAAGCCCAGACTTTAGCGCCGCTATTATGACGGTGAGTATTTCACTGATAATTGGTGTGCCAGTGGTTATCGGTGTGTTTATCTTGCAGCAAGAAGCTTTAAGTTTAATCAGTAATTTGATTTACCGTATCAAGGTAGGTTACTTAGATGTGCCTGACTCCCTCAAAGATTTGCCTATCATCGGCCAGCAAGTCAAAGACGTGCTGTGGCGTATCAATAAAAACCCAGAAGGGACGCTAGAAGCTTTTCGCATTTGGGTTCAGTCGCATTTATATTATGGCAAAATAGCCTTTGATGTGGTGTTCAGTAGTTTGGCCAAACTCGGTATGGCGTTAATGACACTCTTCTTTTTTTATCGTGATGGCACCAGTCTGGTTCGGCAGATTCGTCAAGCGCTGCGTAACATCATCGGTAATCGCATTGATGGTTACATCGATTCTGTGGGTACAACTACGCGCGCTGTGGTATACGGCATTGGGCTGACGGCATTGGCTCAGGCACTATTGGCTGGTATCGGCTATTACTTCGCTGGTGCGCCAAGTCCTATCTTATTGACCATTGTCACGTTTATTATTGCCTTGATTCCATTCGGCACACCATTCGTTTGGGGCGGTGTGTCGATTTGGCTATTGAGTCAAGGGCATACTGCAGAAGGTATTGGTTTGGCACTGTGGGGTGTACTGGTGATTAGCTGGGTAGATAACTTGATTCGTCCTATCGTCATTAGCGGCGCGACCAAAATCCCTTTTATCATTATTTTTATTGGTGTACTGGGTGGTCTTACAGCATTTGGTTTTGTTGGTTTGTTTATTGGGCCTGTCGTGCTGGCTATTGGGCTTGCGGTATGGCGCGAGTGGATATCGCAGCATAAGAATGAGATATTTGCTCAGCAAGAGGTGATGCTTTCTGACCCTCGTGCGATAGATCCTGTGCATGGACCGGAATAATGAGTCGCTAGCAAATACGATGTAAAAAATTATCGATAGAGATGATGAATAATGACAAATGAGAATATGGCAGATTCGACGAATAATAAGACCGATAAATTAAGTACAATTAAAAATATCACTATTTTAGCGGACAGTAATATCACCAGTCTGAATGATTTTTTTAATGACTCTACGCTTGGTCATCTGACTGAGCATACGGTTGATATCATTGCTGTTGCTGGTCGAGCTATTGATGCAGCGCTACTTGCTAGAGTACAGCCAGATGTACTGCTGATACGCTCGGTGACGAAAGTAAACGAAGCGCTATTAGTGAATAATAACAGCGTGCAATTTGTTGGGTCTGCGACTATTGGTACCGACCATGTAGACCAAGATTATCTAGCGTCTCGCAATATCACTTTCGCCAATGCGGCTGGTTGTAGTAAGCATTCTGTGGCTCAATATGTATTGACGGCTATTTCCACTTTGCGTCCGCAGTATTGGCAGCAGTCGGCGTCATTAACCTTAGGTATCATTGGCCTTGGTAATATCGGTAATACGCTTGCTCAATATGCCTATGATTTGGGTTGGCAGGTGCTAGGTTATGATCCCCTGTTACCAGCCTCCAAAACTAACAATGCTAGCTTGGAGCAGGTACTTAGCCAAAGTGACGTGGTTAGTCTGCATGTGCCTTTGACCAATGAAAAGAATGCGACGAATCCTAAAGGTAGTGATTACCCAACACGTCATCTGATTAATGCAGCTGCATTAGCAGCGATGCCTGCCGATACGATATTGATTAATAGTGCACGTGGGCCTGTAATTGAGGAAAGTGCGCTTGAAGCCGATATTGAGCGTACTGGACGTCAAGTGGTGCTAGATGTGTTTGAGCATGAGCCGGAAGTCGCAGTAAGCTTACTATCCAAACTTGCTATTGCTACACCGCATATCGCTGGCTATACGCTAGAAGGTAAGCTGCGTGGCACACAAACTATTTATGATGCATTGTGCGAAAAATTATCGATACCTCTAGCTCAATCTATGTCCAATCTGCTACCGTTAAATATGTTCTTATGGTCTGAATTAAAATCATATCCAGACAGACTGCCAAAGTTTTATGACATCATGCAAGATGATACCTCGTTACGAAATAAAGCAGTTGATGGGCAAGTAAGTGGTGCTGACTTCGACGGTCTGAGACGTGATTATAACTTGCGCCGTGAGTGGCAGTTTTAATTAAACGAGATACTGAGCAACCAATTATTAATCAGTCGCAGTAGAGCCCAATGACTCAAGCAAATAACATTTCTTCGCAGCTTATTACTTCTAAGCCTAGCTACGCGCCAACCATGACACTTGCAATGGCACAACAGCGTGCGCAATTTATCAGCAATATTCGTCAGTTTTTTACCAGTCGACAAGTGCTGGAAGTGCAGACACCGCTATTATCCCAAGCAGGCAATACAGACACTTTTTTGCAGTCTGTAGCAGCTCATGTGACCTATCAAGACCGTCCGCGCACTTATTATCTGCATACCTCGCCTGAGTTTGCAATGAAGCGTTTATTAGCCAGCTGGCAAGTACCTATTTATCAGATTTGTCCTGTCTTTCGTGATAATGAAATAGGTACGCGTCATAATATTGAATTTACGATGCTTGAATGGTATCAACCGAATTATAGTCTGGACGAGATAGCAACTGAACTTAATGAGTTGTTAGAAGCGCTTTATGGTCATTCTGTTGTGATGAGTCATTATCGCTATGTCGATGCTTTTATGGATTATGTTGGTATACATCCGTTGACAGCGAGTTTAACTGCATTGCGAGCCGTGGCAGAAGATATGGGTTTGACAGGATTTAATTTTAATAATACTGATGATAGCGAAGAAAATCGTCGTCAGAGCTGGTTAGATTTGTTATTCAGTCACGCCGTAGAGCCAAACCTAGGTCATGATTTGCCGACATTGATTATAGAGTATCCACCTGCGACCGCTGCGTTAGCGAAAACCGCTATGGATAAAGACGGTAATAAAATTGCGAAACGTTTTGAGCTGTATATCAATGGCATTGAAATCGCTAATGCTTATGATGAGCTAGCAGATGGTCAAGCATTGCGTGACCGTTTTGAACAAGACAATCAATTACGTGCGCGTCATAATCTACCTAAAATGCCAATCGATGAGCATCTATTAGCTGCCTCCAATGATTTGATACCATGTAGCGGTATCGCAGTCGGTATGGATAGATTGCTAATGGTTGTAACAGGTGCAAGCAGCTTGGAAGAAGTCATCCCTTTTCCCAGTGGGCAAGCATGATTGAATACGCGTCTTTTAGGTTAGCTATAATCTAAATACATAATAAAAAGGTCGCTACCTATTTACCAATTAGATATTGGCGAATCGATAACGACCTTTTGTATCGGCTGCTTCTAAAATCTAGCGTCCACAATCAATTCTGTTAATACTAAACTTATTTATACGGTAGCAACTGCTTCATTAATATCGATGTCACCATTGTGTAGATTGAAGACTTTGCCTATCGTGTTATCCGCTGTGAGTACAGCAGCCAATGTTGTCGCTACATCTTCGATGGCATTCTCACCAGAGCTGGTATCATTAATAGTAATTTTACCAGTACCTGCGCGTTCTTTTAGTGCGCCTGGCTGTATAATAGTGTAATCCAGCGAGCTGTTATTCACTAACCAGTGATCGGCGTAATGTTTAGAGATGTAGTATTCTTTTAGGTCTGCAATACCAGGGTTTTCATCCCATTTGTCAGTTTCTAATGAAAAGACTGAGCTCAGCATAATATAACGTTTAATGCCTTTATCTTGTGCAGCCTGCATCGTTTTTACAGCACCATGCAAATCAACTTCTAAGACGTTCTTGCCACCAGATCCTGCAACAAAGTAAACAGCCTCTATATCCTGATCCAGTTGTTTTTCAATAGAGTCTTTACTGGCTGTAATGTCTAAATCTAGCTGGGTATAGTTGTCATTATCAAATAGTTTTTCTTTCTGACGAGTCGTGCCAATAACTTGATGGTCATCAGCCAATAACTGCTTAACCAAATCACCGCCCACTCGACCACTTGCACCAACGACTAAAATTTTCATAATCATTCCTATTTTTATTTAAATTCTATTGTTTAAATTATTCAGTAAGTTTATTTATCTTAAAAACCGAATATAGAGTAACAAAGATAGTTAGCACGCTTCGTTATAAAGCGTGCTGATTGAATAGTGTTTGGTTATAGAGTGTATACAGTTTGCAAGGAAGCAAACGTTGATCAGATGACATCATATAATAGATGACAGAACAGGTAGGCGTCAGATAGAACCATAGAAGGCACTAACGAACCAAGCGATTGAGACCATCGGCAAAGGCTTTTTTATCACGATCACCGTAGGGCTTTTGCCCGCTCATTTCCTGCAACTCTAGGACACCAGTACCGCGCATGGTGTCCATAAAGTCGCGCATATTGAGCTTTTGCTTGATGTTGTTTTTGTCGTAGACCACGCCGCGCGTCGTCAATACCATACCACCTTTATCCAAAATGTCATTGGCCAAAGGGATATCGCTAGTGATAGCCAAATCACCAGCTTGTATCTGTTCGACGATATAATCATCAGCTTTGTCGAACCCTGATGGCACGACAGTCATAACAAGTAGGGGCGACTTGCGTAACTTAATCGGCTGATTGGCCACAAATATGGCCATGGTCTTAGTACGTTCAGCCGTTTTAATAATCAAATCTTTGGCAATCAATGGTACCGAGTCTGCGTCCACCCATATCTGCATTATTTTTTGGCCTTCTCAGATTTTAATGGAGTAGCAGTCAGGCTGTCTGTTTGGCTATCTTTAGTGTCTAGTTCATCAGATGTGGCATCATTTTGAGCACTGTTCTGAGCACTGTTTTTAGCATTAATCTTAGTATCGACGTCTACTTTACTAGGCTGAGTATCTACATTTGCATACTCTTTATCTAGACCAACCTTGTTTGGCAAGATAGCAACCAATTTTGCCATAGCAGGTTCTAAATCAGTCACATCATTAGGCATCAAGGTGATATGAGCAATCTTGCGATCGTCACGCTCAGCCTTATGATAGCTATGATAATGAGCGCCATCAATATTTAGCACCGCACTGATATCAGGGTATTGACCCAGCACATTTACCATAATCGCAGGATGGACGTTATCTGTATCGCCTAATGGCAAGTTGACCACGGCACGGATATGATTCTCAAACTGACTAGTAATAGCGCCTTCGATACTCCAGTGTCCAGAGTTGTGGACCCGTGGTGCGATCTCATTCGCCAGTATTGCGTTGTGACCGCGAGCATCTTTGGTGACGAACAATTCAAGCGCCATAACGCCGACATAATCCAAGTGGTTCATGACTTTGGTAATAGCATCTGTTGCTTGCTGAAACAAGTGACTCGTACCAACAGCAGGCGCTTGAGTTTTGGCCAAAATACCATTGTGATGATGGTTTTCGACCAAATCGTAACAGCGTACCTGGCCATTTTGCGCTCTTGCTGCAATGATAGAGACTTCACGGCTAAAATTAATAAAACCTTCAGCAATTAATGGCGCAGGTGTTGGCGTAAGTGAGCCTTTGCCGCTGACAGCGTCTTTTAGATCTAGCCAAGCAGCTTTAATGTCACTGTCTTGCTTGATGATGAACTGTCCCTTGCCATCGTAACCACCTCGGCTGGTTTTTAGAACGATAGGCAGTCCTAATTCTTTACAAGCGTGTTTGAGCTCAGCTTCAGAATTGACTTCCATAAATGGCACGGTTGCAATATCAAGCGTGTTGAACATCTGCTTTTCTTTTAGACGATCTTGGGCAATATCAAGCGCAATCAGTGGTGGAAACATACCTTGCTTGCTGCCAGATTTTGATAAAGCGGTAAGCTGCTCGACTGTAGACGTTGGTGTGTTTTCAAACTCTAACGTAAAGACATCCGCTGCTGCGATAAAGTCTTCTAATTGATCGCTATGAAAGACACGACCGTATAAGCTGGCAGGGCATTCTGGATTGTCTTCTAAGAATACACATTGGTAACCCAGTGGCATGGCGGCTTCGGCAAGCATCATACCAAGCTGACCACCGCCTAAAATACCGATGGTACGAATGGTTTGGGTAACAGGATAAGCGTTTGCTGTAGTCATGGCAGGCTCTTTGAATAAAAGTGAATAAGGTGTTTGGGCTATGAAAATCTAAAACTCAATGGGTGAAAATAGGAAAAGGTGCACTGTATGCACCTTATCTCTACTCAGAATTGCTTAAAAATATACAGTGATAGCTTCAATCGTTAAGCTATAAATATAAAAGACTCTGCTATAAAAGCTGATCGATTTATATTTACTTAAGGATTGATAATACCTGGTGTTGGGCTAGCAAGAATAGTCTCAGTCTGGGACTGGCGCATCTGATCGAGCTTAGTAGCAATCGTATCATCATGCAATGCCAGTACTTGAATTGCAAGTAGGGCAGCGTTATAAGCACCAGCAGCACCAATCGCCAAAGTACCAACAGCGACGCCTTTTGGCATTTGTACGATAGACAGTAGACTATCCCAACCGCTCAGCATAGATGACTTTACAGGTACACCAAAAACAGGTAGCGGCGTTTGGCTGGCACACATACCTGGCAGATGAGCGGCACCGCCTGCACCAGCGATGATCACTTGTAGACCATTATCTTTTGCGCTTTTGGCATAATCAAATAATCTGTCAGGCGTACGGTGTGCAGAGACAACTTCACAATCAAAAGCAATGTCAAAGTCTGCAAGCAATTGCGCAGCAGCACTCATAGTTGCCCAGTCAGACTGCGAACCCATGATAATGCCGACTTTTGGCTGACCAGCAGGAGAGGTAATTGGACCGTTCTGGTTAGCAGCAGTATTCGTGGTGCTCATGATTGGATATCCTCAAAAAGACCATCATACAAAAATTTTGCTACACTCGTAAAGCCAAGTTTGACTTTTAATACTGGTATGGCGTTAATTGCAGTGATATCACGATTTTATGTTTGCTTTTCATCGTGATAGTGCTGAACAAAATGCTTGGCCGTCAATGGTAATGGTTGTTCGGTATCTAACTGGTAGCAGGTCAAATAACCGCTATCCACTGCTGCAGAGTAGTCGGTACAGGCAACTTGTGGACTGAGTGGCTCAGGGGTACCAGTGAGCCAATAATGCCCGACGAACACAGGTTTATGAGTTTTTAGCGCAAATTCTATATTTTCAGCCAGCGCATCAGGTGGTATCTGCGCCAACGCGGACGATGGAGCACGAGACACTTCACGAAGTGTGCGTGTATTTAACTCATCTAGCCACCAGCGTACTCGTACTCGTGTACGCTCAGTACCTTCTTTATCTACCATCACAATGCCATCAGGTAAGCTTGTTTCAACCCCTTTTAGTACTCGCTCTAAAGCGTCAAAGGCGATGGTATCTTCTTTAGCCGTCGCGATTAAACCTGCTGGAGTCAGACAGTTATCGTCAGTCAGAAGGGGTTTTAGTATTGCCATGCTATCTGTATCCCAGCAAGCATGTACAAAACAGGCGTAGTCGGTCTCAATCCATAATGGAATTTCGTATAAACGCTGCAACCAGTACTCATGTTGCTCTGAGCCAAATGGTATCTCTGCTAAAAACGCCTCGTGTTGGCGTCTATGGATATCATTGTGCGAGCGTAAATACTGGCTAGTATTATCAGGATCGCGCGTGGCATATGCCAAAGCATTATATTCATGGTTGCCCATCACTGCATCGGCCACATCGGCATCTAGCATCGCAAAGACAATCTCCAGTGTAGCTAGTTGCTGTGAACCACGATCGATCAAATCGCCGATGAACAAAGCCCTGTGACCTATTGGTGGCACGAAGTGCTGACCGTTATGCTTATAGCCTAACTGATGCAGCAGACCGACCAGCTTGTCTGCATAACCATGTATATCACCGATAATATCTATAATCATAATGTATTACTAAATCTCAAATGTAGAAGTGTACCCTGCGCAAAATAGAGCTCATAAAATATTGCAGTCTTTAAAGTGCTAGCTTTATTATACGTAAAAATGTCTAAAATCCCGGTGATAGCAACGCATTGATAAAATGCGGTAGTACTTTTGGTTCCAAAACGATCGTGGCGATAACGCCAAATGCGCCGCCCCACATATGAGCCATATGATTGATATTTGAACCACCGCGTCGATCCGCATAGATACTATAAAATATATAAGCGACGGCAAATAGTATCGCAGGAATAGGAATCACGGCAAAGAGATAAATCCTCTCCCATGGTGCTAACAGAATAAAAGCAAATAACACAGCCGATACGCCGCCTGATGCGCCTAGACTCAAATAACTGGCGTTGTTCTTATTTTTCACGTAACTTGGAATCATGGCAACGATAATTGCCAACACATAAAAAACCACAAAACCGTAGCCTAATAAAAACGGCTGATATAGTCCTTCGATAGCACGTCCAAAGAAATACAAAGTAAACATGTTGAAGAGCAAATGCATACTATCAGCATGAATAAAGCCATGGGTCACAAATCGATCCCATTGCCCATTGTTGACTGCTGGCGGGTAAAAAATCAGTCGATTAAATAGCGTCTTGTTTTGCCAAGCCAATAAGCTGACAATAACGGTAATAATGATAATAAGCGTCGTATGGTTTAACAAAGGAAAATCCTTAGGCCGTGCCTGATATGTGACAATGTTACAAATGACAATCTACAAATGACAATATTCAAAGCCTAAGCGTTACGGCTGAGTAAAAAATAAGTTTGACGTCTGATCCGTATTAAGTACTAACCATTAGCAATAGACTAATACTAACAGTAGTTGCGATAACGCAAATACCTATTGTGTGACAAAACGATGCTTTTTTATGCGGTTATAGTGAATAATGTAGCAGTGTACCATGCAACATAAGTGAAACTTTTAGAGCGATGGTAATGAAGACACCAATAACTAAGGTAATGCTTAGACTAGTTACGAGTACGGCCTTAGATAAAAAAGTAACATTTCCAAATGATGTAGATAAAAATAAAATAAGTGCTTAGTTTTTGCACATTCAAATAAGGCTGATAGAGGCAGTGGAATATGAACATTATTGACCAGCTAGAACAAACAGTAACCCCAGCTGTAATGGGTAATGATGACAGCAATAATGTCGCCTATTTCAATCTACTTGAGCAGTTTTATGCTGTTTTGGCCGCGCGCCTAGCTGTGCCACAGGTTTACTCACAGTTGCTGCGTACTGATCAAGTAATTACTAGCAGTAATAATGAAAGCCCTCTATTTGAACAAATATGGCAAGATAAAAGCCTGCAAAAAACGATTTTCCAAGAATTGGCAGTTACCCATCACATTGATGAACAGACAACTGAGCAATTACTAATTAGCGCTACCCCGTTGGCATATCGTGAGCTAAAAGTATTGGCTAATGGGCAGTTCTTGCCAGCATTTCTACAAGAAAAACAGGCTGCTTTACGACCATATTTACCTATCTGGGCAACCGCTGTGATTACGGCTCCTCAAAGCGTTAGTCAGCAAATACAAACAAGTTTCAATTCAGATGATGACTATGTGCCAGTACATATGCCAGTAAGTGACGACATATCGAATAGAATTGAGGACGCTACTTTAGCTACTGGCATAGCTGGCATAGACACACCAACAACGAATAATGATGCAGAAAGTATAGAGCAAATATCAACTGCTGAGCGTGCAAACACTGAAGCGTTAGATAACGATACGATGGCCAATAGCGATGCTATTCATGCCAATCCAGCAGCCTACCATTTGGCAGAAAATAGTAATTTAAAGCATGCACAAGTACGCACTCGCAATCAACGAAACGATCTACTAATACGTGTGTTTTTATTAATAGTAGCTCTAGCTGCGCTTGCACTAGCAGCATGGGCATTATTAGTGAAACCCAATAATGAAATACCAGTAGAGCCTGTGGCCACGGCACCTGTTGAACCACAGCCAGCACCCGTGCCTCCTGTACCAACAACGACTCCTGTTGAGCTTATTGTCGGTGTAGACAACGGCGGTAACTTGTACACTTGTAGCGCGACCGTTGGCGATGCTGCACTGCAAAGCACGTTGCAACAGGCACTCAATACAAGCTTTGGTGAGCAGGCAAGTATTTGTGAATTAAACATACAGGATGGGGTAGCAACCACAATCGCTAATATGCCTGCCGAAATACTGTCCAATGTCTTGACGATGCTTAGATCAACACCATTTGCACGTTTGCATGTGCAAAATGATCGTCTCACACTGGAGGCGCCAGACAATATGCTGCTGCAAAAACTGGTTACAGAAGTACGCAACTTAGCACCAGCGATGGTGGTCGAGAGTACAGCACCATTACCGTTGCCTGATAATAGCAATATTGGTGATGCTACGAACAACATGGCAAACGCAAATAACCAGTTTGTAGATGATGGGGCGGGGATTAATAATCAACTCAATAATAATGGGGTAAATAGTAACTCTGGCGAATACCAAGCATCAGATGATGATACTGGAGATCGTGTGATACCAACTCCTTTGCCTAACAATAATAACAGTTTTAATAATGCGCCCAACAATCTGCCTACCAATGGCGCGAGTAATATTCCCAACAACTTTCCTTCAAATAATCAAACGACCAGACCGCCAGGCCCTTTCTCACCTTCAGAAGTGGATGAGATGGCAAACACGATTATCGTTGCTGAACCAGCTCAAGTTAGGTAGTTTTTATAAGGCACGCTGTTTTGTATGGCGTGTCTTTTTATATGGCCTATCTTTTCATGTAGCTTGGCTATAGTTACGTGTGCCATCCGAAACATTACTTACTGTATCATTTGCACAACAACGTACAGACTGTGAATAGCAGCTTAAGAATTTTATAATAATCAAAACCAAATAAAGTAGTTTGATGGATTTATCGCCACCATGACTACTATGACGATTGAATACAAAAGAATGAAATAGCTGCTTTTTGAGCAAACGAATCATATAAATAAAAATTAAGGGGAGAGCCATATTATGGATATTATTAGCCACTTGACACGCACCGTCAGCCCAGCCGTATTGGAAGATGACCGTAGCCCAGCTAAGAAAAATCTACTAGAACAGTTTTATGCCATTTTTGCTGCTCGTCTTGCAGACAATGATACTTTTAGCCGCTTTGCCAATGAAAACATTGCCCGTGATGACAATGCTTTTTATGACCGTGTATGGACAGAAGGGGCACACCGCGACCAAATCTCTCGCGAATTAGCAGGCAAACATAATGTCGATGCAACGGCCTCACGTGGTTTGATTGCGATGGCAGCGCCATTGGCTTTTCATGAGATCAAAAGCTTGGCTGGTACCACGCCCGTTCCGCAATTTTTGAATGACAACCTGAACAGTTATCAGCATCATATCCCTGCATGGGCGGGTACTGTTTTGCCTGCTAGTGCGGTCGCTGCCACCTCTACGGCTGGTACACCTATTTCTGATACCACCAGTACAGCGCCATTACAAAGAGAAGAAGAGCCAAAAGAGAACTTTATGAAAGCGCTGCTACCTATTATTGGTTTGATTATCTTGGGTGCACTGGCTTGGGCACTACTCAGAGGCTGTCAAGAAAACCCTGAGCCTGTAGCAACGCCAGCGGCTACAGTACAGCAAGGGGCGCAAGGTAATGAGGCATTAGCGGTTGCAGGCGCAATTGAGCCTGCATCACTAAGTATCGCAACTGGTGAAAATAGCGAGCTGTATGCTTGTCGTATGAGCGTGGGTGATGAGACACTACAAACCAATGTTATGAACGCTTTGACTGGTGCATTTGGTGATGAAGCCAATAAATGCCGTGCTGATGTTGATGATAACTTTGCAGTAGATATGCCAGCATCTGCTCAGTTGGCAACGATATTACCAATTATTAAAAATGTACCGAACGCGAGTATGATTATTAAAGGTGATAACATCACTGTCAATGCTCCTGATAAAGCTGCATTGGATAAGTTGGTTGCTGACTTACAAGCAGCTGCTCCTGCCATGACCGTGCAAGCTGAAGGTCCATTAGACTTGCAAGGTGAGATTGATGATAGTCTGGCTGCTGCAGATGTGGCGATGACCAATCTTGGTGAAAACCCAGATCCACGTGATGTTGCCCGCGCTTTGAGTATTCAGGTGATTAACTTCCAAGTAGATGAAGCGGTTATACCTGAAGTCAATAAAGCGCTGTTAGACCGTGCTGCAGAAATCATCAATAACGTACCTGATATGAAGCTGATGATTGTCGGTCATACAGATAGTCAAGCCTCTGATACCTATAATATGGAGCTGTCTCAGGAGCGTGCTGAGTCAGTGAAAGCATATCTAGTGTCTAAGGGAGTTGATGCCAGTAAATTAGCTACCAAAGGCATGGGCGAATCAGAGCCAATCGCGGACAATTCAACCGAACAAGGTCGCTTCCGCAATCGCCGTATCGAGTTTATGGTCAATGACGAAGTGGTCAGCGCCAATGATGGCATGATGATAAACAGTGATTCCCTAGATCCAGATATGAACCCATTAGATAGTAATAATGATGACTTGTTACCAGATGGCGATGATGCTACCCAAGGTACTGCGGTAGACCCAAGCAATTAATCTATTTGTTCTTATTTTGATTATAGCTACGCAGTAGTAGTTAAATGACAAAAACCGCATCTTATAAAGGTGCGGTTTTTTGTATGCTGCTCGATGATAGTGAAGTAAGCTATTATTTATACAGAGTAGGATCTGTTGATTCCTTAGCAGTCTGACCATCAGCTTGCGCATCAAAAAAAGTCTGAGTAACATTTTGCTTGGCTTGCTGCCAATATTCAAACTGCTGGCAGGTAGATTCAAGATCGCCTTGCCATGTTGGGATATTGCCGCGCATGGTTTTGATACGCTGCTGGTTAGGGTAAGGCAAATCTTGCGCAGCTTTAGCAGCTTCATGAGCAGCCACACGGTCGTTGCATACGAGAGCAATATCACAACCGGCATCAATGGCCGCTTTTACGCGAGCACTGACATCACCAGCCGCCTTTGCACCTGCCATCGATAAATCATCAGAGAATAATACCCCATCAAATTTAAGCTCATCTCGAATGATATCTTGTAGCCAAATTTTGGAGAAACCTGCTGGCTTGTCGTCTACCTGCGAAAATATCACATGTGCTGGCATAAGAGCGTCTAGACTATGTAGTGTTTGAGCAAAAGGTTGCATGTCGCTATTAATGATTTCATCCAAGCTACGCGTGTCGATGGCTTCTGATACGTGCGAGTCAGGAGCGATGGCACCATGACCGGGGAAGTGTTTACCAGTGGTTGCCATACCAGCTGCCTTCATACCGCGCATAAACTGTGTTGCAAGCGCAGTGATGGCTTGTGGCTCATGATGAAAGCTGCGGTCACCAATGACTTGGCTAATACCATCTCTATCCAGTACGGGTGCAAAGCTCAAATCGATTCCTACAGCTAGCACTTCAGCTGCCATTAAATAACCGCAATCGTAGGCGCAGCTAAGTGCCTGACTTGGATCTTGATTGAATAGCTCACCCAGTCGACCCATAGCAGGCAAGGGCGTGAATCCTTCACGTAGCCTTGCGACTCGTCCACCTTCTTGGTCCACACCGATAAGTATGTCTTGATTGTGATAACGTATATCGTCGCACAGTGCTCTGACTTGGGCCGCATCTGTGACGTTACGACCAAACAATATTACTCCGCCGACCTGTGCTTGTTTAATCAAACTGACATCTTCAGCGGTCAAAGCGGTACTATCGATATCTATCATTAAAACGCCGTACATCGTGTGTTCCTTATTATTTTATATATGGTTATATTATGAATGTGACTGACTATGCCTGTCTTATCACTTATCAGTCATTGTTCAAATATCTTATTATGACAGTTATTATTAATTGAGCATAATGTGGCAGATTATTAGGGTCAAATCAATTTGCTAATAACCAGTAGATTCAGTCATCAAATCGATGTTGATAGCTCTCAACTGCTGTGTATGATAAAAGTGATAGAAAGTTTGGTATGTACAGGTGTAGCGTGTAAGATTGCTTATACAGTTTGAGACAGTTCAGTATTTATGCGCATGATAATATTGATTGATTTTTGACTATATATAAGTATTTAATGATGCATAAAATATAAGAATAAAACACAGCATTTATAGGTCATAACAGATTCGAGCATTTCTAATTCTGATGAATTACCCAATACTATTAACTTCAAATAACTAGGTACATATGATGAAAAAACAACCAGCACAGTGGTTACTCAGTGCAGCATCAGTGGGCATCGCCGGTATTATTTTAACTCAAAGCTACGGTACTGCAGTGGCCGAGACCAATACGGGAAGTTTCGTTCAGACCCCTGAGCAAAAGGTCACCACCCGTCAAGTAGCCGCTTTGCTGGATCGCAGTCATTATCTTAATCAGCCTTTAGATAGTAAGACTGGTAGTGAAATTCTATCAATGTATATTGATAGCCTTGACCCAAACCATACGTTGTTTTTGCAATCCGATGTTGATGAGCTGAAGAAAAAGCACGCTGAAGACTTTGGTGCTCGCCTAAAACAAGGTGATCTATCTGCAGGGGTAGAGGTGTTTGATCGTTACCGCAAACGCTCAAATGAGTACTTTGCGATGGCCACCAAGATGCTCAAAACAGATATTGATTTGACAGGTAACGACACAATCATTCTTGATCGCGAAAAACTCGGCCATTTTAAAACCAAAAAAGAGCAGCGCGATTACTGGGAACGTCAGCTAAAGTTCCAGTTGATGAGCATTACCCTCGGTCAAGAAGACGAAAAAGCCAAAGAGAAAGTATTTTTAAGCAATCCAGATATCACACGTGGGCAAGACTTGGTACGTAACGATGAGCGTACACCAAATGAGATTTTGCAAAATCGTTTGTCGCGTCAACAAGAGCAGTTTAAGCGTCTTAAAGATGATGAAATCATGGAAACCATCTTAAATACGGCGATGCTCACTTATGATCCACACAGTAATTATTATGCACCGATTCAAGCGACCGAACTCCAAATCCAGTCTAGTCTTCAGTTAGAAGGCATAGGTGTCTCTATTCGTCCAGATCGCAAAAATCCCGACTATACTCGTATTGTGACCTTAGTCGATGGTGGTCCAGCCGCCAAGTCGGGTCAGATTAAGCCCAATGACTTGATCGTCGGTATCGCAAAAGATGGCGAAACCATGACGGACGTGGTTGGCTGGTCAACGCGTGAAATTGTCAGCTTGATTCGCGGTAAACGCGGTACCTCGGTCACACTGAAATTACGTCAACCTAACACGCCAGATGCTAGCGCCCGTACGGTCACGGTAGTACGAGACATCATTCAGCAAGAAGAGTCAGGCGTCACTCAGCGAGTGGTAGAAGTGCAGCGTCCTAATATTGATAAGACACCAAAGCGTATTGGAGTACTTGAGATACCGAGCTTTTATCTAAACTATCGTGCGCGCCGTAATGGTGAAGACTACCGTAGCGTTAGTATCGATACTGAAAAAGCGCTAAAAGAGCTGAATAAACAAAATATCGATGGCCTAGTGGTTGATTTGCGCAATAACCCTGGTGGCTCATTAGATGAAGTTGCCAAGATGCTAGGTTTCTTTATCAAGAGTGGACCACTGGTACAGATTCGTGATAATCGCGGCAATATTCAAGTATACCGTGACAACGATGGTGGCGAGCAGCTATATGATGGCAAGATGGCGGTCATTACCAATTTAGCATCCGCCTCAGCCAGTGAAATTTTTGCCGCTGCTATTCAAGACTATGGTCGCGGATTAGTGGTTGGTAGTACGACAACTGGTAAAGGCTCTGCGCAGATCCAGCTTGATAGCTTAGCTTTAGGCTCTGCTACCTTGACTCAGCGTAAATTTTATCGTGTCACTGGCGGTAGTACACAGAATAAAGGTGTCGTACCAGACGTTGAGCTAGTCAATATCTATGATGATGCAACCTTTGGCGAGCGCGCTCAGAAAAAAGCATTGCCTTGGGACACTATCAGAACGGCGCCGTACAAGCCTGA
The DNA here is from genome assembly GCF_050267985.1 of Psychrobacter sp. NPDC078929. NCBI lineage: Bacteria > Pseudomonadati > Pseudomonadota > Gammaproteobacteria > Moraxellales > Moraxellaceae > Psychrobacter > Psychrobacter sp. NPDC078929. The sequence continues at coordinate 44,447 of NZ_JBNNFX010000018.1, forward strand.
AGGGAAGTTTACCAGTGATACATTGGCGACGCTCAATCAACAGTCTAAGATTCGCCAACAAAAAGACCCGCAGTTTACTTATCTGTCGACGCTAAATGATATTCGTAACATGGATGATGAAAAGAAACCTGTTCGATTAGATATCAATAGTCGCCGAGCTAAAATGCAGCTAATTGAGAAACGCTCATTAGAAGCAGAAAACAAGCGCCTTATCGCAACTGGCGAGCGTCCATACTCTAACTGGAATACTTATCAAGCAGCGATGGATGCAAAATTTGAAGAACGTAGCCGTATGAAAGCAGCTGAACGTCCAGAATTACCAGAGGATGAAGCGTTTATCAATGAGGCAGCTTACTTGATGCTTAGCGCTGAACCTAAGACAATGCTTAGCCCTGAAGAGAAGCTATAATGTGAAGTTATTATAACGTTACGTAATCTATGTAAGCATATGCTTACATAGATTGACGTTTAGACCTCTTACCAACGAAGGGTCAATCTGCGACTATAACTGTACGGCACGATTGAACGAAACGGTTCATTGATACTAGGGATTGGTATCTTAAAGGTCGCACTAGGGATAAGTAGTTTGCTGATTAAGGATGATAAGGCTGGATGCCTGTCAGTTATGAGATGCCCCGGGATTAGGTATCACGTAACGCTAACATGGATGGTTGGTAATAAAAGCCGCATGACGCTTGTCGTTATGCGGCTTTGTTACGTCTGGAGACTAGTAATTTTTGTGGCGGATTTTCTAAGTAGATAGTATTTAAATTGAGCAGCACTGTATACGGAATTAGTAGTCAGTTCATAGATGAGCACATCTACATTAATTCAAAACTTACCATGAGATAAGCATAAAAAAGGCCAGTAACCTTATCGGCTACTGACCTTTTAGATTAGAGAATAAATTTAATAACTTATCATCTAACTATTTTCACTATACTCTAAAAGAGATTAGTGCTCAACGCCACCTGCACCATGTACATGGCCATGGTTTAGTTCGTCTTCAGTTGCTGCACGTACTTCTTGGATTTCAACATCAAATGTCAAACGCTTACCAGCCAATGGATGGTTTGCATCAACAGTCACTTCTTGATCGTTCACAGCAGTCACAGTAACCAACATTACTTGGCCGCCAGCTTCTGACTGGAACTGCATACCAGGCTGAATGTCATCAACGCCTTGGAAGTTGTCACGTGGTACATGCTGTACTGCTTGCTCTTGGTATTCGCCGTAGCCATCAGCAGGTTCAACGACTGCATTAACTTTTTCGCCAGCAGATTTACCTTCTAATTGTGCTTCTAGGCCTGGGATAATGTTGCTGTGACCATGTAGATAAGCAAGTGGCTGACCTTCTGGTGACTGGTCAAGGATATTGCCTTCGTCGTCTTTTAGTGTGTAATTGAATTTGACGGCAGTGTCTTTTGCGATAGTAGTCATAAAATATCCTAAATATATCTATGTAAAAAATTAAATACGGTTGCAATAAACCTAAAAAAGCCAATCTGCAAGCCAAAAGGCCACGTCATTAGTCAATTATCATCAGTTTATTAAAGTAACTTTAGCAGTTAGCATCTTTAATTGAGATGGCCCACATAACTTTCAAGGCAAAAAACATAAAAAATGCCAATTAATGCCACAATTTACAATAATAACTGCTATTTTCTATAGCTAATGCATAGCTATTGGCTATTCATGGTTTAGGAGTTGCTTTTTTAGAGCAGGACTTCTAGCATAATTATAAAAATAAGGACGAGAGATACGATGACTGCATTTGCCAATACCACTACTAAACAACCAGCGAGCAATGTTTCAACCAATCATGATGATACTAAGGCTAAAACGATAGTTGATATAAGCTATCAATTTGATTTTGCCCGTTTCTACGAGCATTTGGTCGATGTATCCCTGAGCTTTACAGTAGTATCCGACGCTCCGCAGCTTTGGTTACCAGCGTGGATACCAGGCAGTTATCTGATGCGCGAGTTTGCCCGAAACATCACTGCGGTACATTATCAAATAGTAGGGGCTCAAACAGCGGATAGTAACAAGCAACCAGCGACTTATCGCGCGCAAAAAATTGACAAAAACACATGGCAGCTGCCAGCGGCGCAAGCAGGGCAGAGGGTCATCGTCGAGTACGAAGTCTATTGCTATGATTTATCCGTGCGTACGGCCTACGTCGATCAGCAACGACTTTACGGTAATTTCACCTCACTTGCGCTCGCCGTCGAAGGGCAAGAGCAATCACCTGTTCACGTTAGCTTGATTGTGCCTAATACATTTTTTGCAGACAAAGAAAGTAGCAAAGTACTGTTGGCTTGTGGGTTGGACGCTACGCACCTGCAAGTTGATCAGCAGCAAAAAGGCCGTCAGCAAACGAATAGTCAGCACATTTATAAGTTACAGGCAGCCAATTATCACGAGCTGATTGACTATCCATTCGAAATCGCGGAACAAGAAAATTTTGATTTTATTATTCATGATAATGAGCATCAGACGCTACATCATAGCTTTTACCTGTCAGGTAAGCAGAGTGCCAATCTAGGTCGATTGCAGCAGGATATTACTCAGATTTGTCAGACCTATGTAGATTGGTTAGGCGATGCGCCATTTGATGATTATACCTTTATGACCTTTGCCAGCGGTCAAGATTATGGTGGGCTTGAGCATATCAACTCTACTAGCCTTATTACCCCGCGCAATGACTTGCCAAATGCCAATGAACCAAAGTTACCAAGTACAGATTATCAGCGGTTTTTAGGCTTATGCAGTCATGAGTATTTTCATTCATGGTGGGTGAAGACGGTACGTCCTGATGTCATGATTGATGTCGATTTGCGCCGTGAGGCATTTACGCCATTACTTTGGGTATTCGAAGGGTTTACGTCTTATATCGATGATTTTATGTTGCAAGCATCTGGTGTAATCGATAAAGCCAATTATCTGCGTCTCCTAGCCGAGCAAATCAATCGCTATTATCAGACCCCAGGGCGTGGTAATCAAAGTGTAGCAGAATCAAGTTTTGATGCTTGGATTAAGCTGTATCGTACCGATGAAAATACAGGCAACGCAGGTATCAGCTACTATAATAAAGGCGCGTTGGTAGCTCTATGTCTGGATCTAATCTTACTCAAAAATAGTGATGGTCGTTATCGTTTGTTTGATGTGGTCAAAGCTTTTTATACTCAAGCTAAGCAGAACGACAGTAAGCGGATTGGTATCAATAGTGCTGACATGGGCTCAGTCATTGAGCAGTTTATGCCGCTAGCAGAATGGGAGAATTTTGAACGCCGTTATGTCAACGGGGTAGAAGAGCTGCCAATTGAAGCGTTGCTAGTTGCAAATGGTGTCAAAATACAGGCGAATACTAAAGAAACGGCTGACAAGCATGTGCCTTGGGGTATGCGATGTAACGAAACGCCAGCTGGGCTCAAAGTCAAACGTGTGATGCGAGATAGTATTGCGGCTAAAGCTGGTATTTCAGCACATGACGTTATTATCGCGATTGACGGCATCAAAGCGGATACGAAACAGCTTACCGCCTTGGTTAATATAGCGCATCCTGTTGAATGTTATTTATTCCGTCGTGATGAGCTGATGTGTGTTCAGGTTCAACCCGAACCGACAACCAAAGTTAAGTCGCGAGATGAGACAATTAGCATGACTGGAGCAGTACCTCCTCATAAAGTAAGCCTACGCTTAGCAAAAGAAGATAAGACGCTAGACAATGATAATGAGCAATTAAAAGGTGAGGCAGGTTGGGAGACATGGCTTAATGTTATGAAGCGATAGCCTCAATGCTATATAAAATACCTTTCCATACGAAAAACCCTTCCATATAAAAAACCCTCTTCCGAGCAATACTGTTTAGAAGAGGGTTTTTTTAAATCACTTTTAATATTGTAGATATATCCAAGCAACTTAAATGCTCGATAGGTCAGAGGTTGGCGAGAAGATATACATTTACTGCTCTTTAGCTCTGTTGTCTAGATTATCTGGGTTATCTGGATTCTTATTATCGGTAGTTTTAGGATCAATATTTTCATCTACAGAGCTATCGTCTTCGTTGCTACTTGCAGCCTCAAGCGCAGCAATCCAATTTTTCATCATATCAATTTCAGTTTGCTGGGTATCAATGATGTCTTGCGCCAACTGACGCATCTCTTCATCTGTCCCATATTCAAGCTGAACTTTTGCCATGTCAACAGCGGCAATATGATGCGGTAGCATGCCGCGTGCAAATGCCATATCAGGCACGGGATCAGACACACCCAAAGTCATTTCGCCATGCATATTTTCCATGCTCTTAGCATATGCTTGCTGCATTGCCACAGTATTTGGCTTAGGTTTGGCAGCATCAGGATGGCTAGCCAACCACTTGTTTAAGACATCGATTTCAGCTTGCTGGGCCGTAATGACATCTTGAGCAAGTTGGCGCATCGCTTCATCAGTACCATACTTGAGCTCTATTTTTGCCATCTCTACCGCGCCGCGATGATGTCCCAACATGCCTTTAGCAAAAGCGGTATCGGGATCGTTATACCTCATCCCAATCATCATCTCGTCATGCATTCTAGTCATCGATCTCGTATAGTCTCTGAGCATATCGCTCATTTGAGACTCATCACTGACACTGCTATCGCTATCATTTGTTAGAGTATCATCTGCCATACCGTCATGCTCAGCATGTGGCATATCAGTCACGGGCGGTGAGGTTTCTTCCGCAGGATTTGATTGGTTGTCCTCAGTCGTTGGCTGACAGGCGCTCAATACAAGCGCCGCAGAAATGCTAGTGACCAACGAAAGAAAACGACGAGAAGCAATCATGACATATCCCTATTGCGAAAAAACCAAACGATAAATGGATAATACCTATTATACATAATCAATTACGTGCTGAATGTTAGCAGATAAACCTTACCCATTCGAGACACTATGTTTAACAGGTCGTAATATATTAGTGTCAGAGCTTTATATTAGGGGCTAAACAGCTAAATAGCCAAACAGTGTGAACTAATCAACAATATATAAACTTAAAACTATCTAAACTAGCTAGAAATACCTAGCTGACGACAGTGTTCGCTAGTTAGATGAACGCGTACAAACTCTCCAACAGCTAACTCACCTAGCTCAAATCCTGCCACTGACCAACGTATCAAACGCAGACAAGGCAGACCGACATGCGCTGTCATACGTCTAACTTGGCGATTTTTACCTTCATATATTGTCAGCATTAGCCATGAGTCCGGTACGCTTTTACGCTCACGTATTGGCGGATTGCGCTGCCAGAGTACCATCGGTAGCTCATTTTCACTGACGTGTTTGACCTCAGCAGGTAGCGTTTTACCATCTTTTAAAACCACGCCACGTTTGAGCTTATTGAGTTGCTCAGCAGTAGGGGTTCCTTCTACTTGCACTAAATAAGTTTTACCTTGTTTGCGCCCTGCATTGGCTTTTGGCGGATGAGTAATTGCTTTATTAACTCGACCATCATCGGTCAAAATCAGCAAGCCCTCTGAAGTAGCATCTAACCGACCAGCAACTCGCAAAGCCTTATCGGTAAAGTATTGCGATAGGGTGGTGTGGTCGTTGTTACTATCATCTCTAAACTGACTTTGCACGCCGTAAGGCTTATTGAATAAGATGAGACTAGAAGTAGACATAAAAAGGTGTTTCCTAGTTTTTGATGGACAATGAATCATTGTAGCGTATGTTTTGTGATGCAGAGCTAGTATTAAGCAACAAGACTAAAGGCGATATATTTAATGTGCTGTATGCCACATGACCTGCTACAAAAGTAGGACAGCGCTTGTATGAATTTGCTGTTATCCTAAATCCGCATTCTGATAGTGGTATTTATATTCTTAATAGAGAAATATCTACTATCTGTAAGCGGCAATCCTTGTTTGGGTCTCTATTTTAATTTTTTTAGCTTCGAGCTATTTTTCATATTGTTCAAATCAATGCCGCAAGTGTCGTACTCATCAAAGCCTTGCTTAGCCGATAAGCGCCCAAAGCGTTACCACTATAATAAAACGGTTAGCATAACAAAGTGTTAAGTTCGCTTGCGACGTCCAACATACAACCAAGGAGTATCATCGATATCATATGATAAGGTTATCGTGCCAAGAGACGGCGAAAAAGTGACCGTAAACGCAGATCTAACATTAAATGTTCCCAACCATCCGATTATTCCGTTTGTGGAAGGTGATGGGATCGGTGTAGATATCACGCCTGTCATGATAAAAGTAGTCAATGCAGCGGTTGATAAAGCGTATCACGGCAAGAAGTCTATCATTTGGATGGAGACTTATCTTGGTGAAAAAGCAGCGAAAGTATATGACGGCGACTATTTGCCAAGCGAGACGCTAGAGATTCTAAAAGACTACGTCATTAGTATCAAGGGTCCATTGACCACACCAGTGGGTGGTGGCTTTAGCTCGTTAAACGTCGCAGTACGCCAAAACCTTGACTTGTATGTCTGTCAACGCCCAGTACGCTGGTTTGAGGGCGTGCCAAGTCCAGTACAGCATCCAGAGCTGACCAATATGGTTATCTTCCGTGAAAACACAGAAGACATCTACACGGGTATCGAGTGGAAAGCGGGCAGCGATGATGCCAAAAAAGTTATCAATTTCTGAAGAGATGAGATGGGTGTGACCAGTATTCGCTTCCCTGAAGACTGCGGCATCGGTATCAAGCCTGTCTCAAAAGAAGGCTCTCAGCGCTTAGTACGCAAAGCGATTCAGCATGCCATTGATAATGATTTGCCAAATGTGACCCTAGTGCATAAAGGCAATATCATGAAGTTTACTGAAGGCGCATTCAAGGATTGGGGCTATGAGCTAGCGGCAGAGCGTTTTGGTGCAGAGTTATTAGATGGCGGTCCATGGATGACTATGAAAAATCCAAAAACAGGTAATGATATTATTATTAAAGACGTCATCGCTGATGCGTTTTTGCAGCAGATTTTGATGCGTCCCGCAGACTATTCTGTAGTAGCAACGCTTAATCTAAACGGTGACTATATCTCTGATGCATTGGCGGCTGAAGTAGGCGGTATTGGTATCGCGCCTGGTGCAAACAAAGGCGGCGCGATCGCTGTTTATGAAGCGACGCACGGTACTGCGCCCAAGTACGCTGGTCAGAATAAAGTAAATCCAGGCTCATTGATATTGTCTGCTGAGATGATGCTTCGTGATATGGGTTGGACGGAAGCAGCTGATCTTGTCATTAGCGGTATCCAAGGTGCGATTGCCAATAAAACAGTCACATATGATTTTGAGCGTCTGATGCCAGATGCTACCTTACTGAGTACTTCTGAGTTTGGTAAGGCGATTATTAAGCATATGGAAGCCTAAGACTACTTCAGCTCTCAGCATTCTATTTTATTACTATGTATTAAAAGCCACCTATTTATATAGGCGGCTTTTATTATTTCACTCTTTATAAAGATTTTAGAAAACATAAAAAAACACCTCAATGTTCTAAGACGGTTGAGGTGTTTTTTACTAAGACTTAAACTCGCATAATCGCTTCTGGGTATAAAAACCAAAAGAGATTAGGCTTAATTGTTTAAGAGCAGTTGCTTAAAATTATAGCGATGCCAATGTCTCGTTAAACAAAGCGCTTGGACGCATTGCTTTCTTAGCCAATTCTTCATCAGCATAGTAGTAGCCTTTAATGTCTACTGGCTTGCCTTGAGCTTGGTTAAGTTCTTTAACGATGGCTGCTTCGTTCTCTTTTAGCTTTTGCGCGAATGGTGTAAATTGCGCTTTTAGCTCGCTATCTTTATCTTGCGCTGCAAGCTCTTCTGCCCAGTACATTGCTAGATAGAAGTGGCTACCACGGTTGTCGAGCTCGCCAGTTTTACGTGATGGCGACTTATCGTTTAGTAGCAGTTTCTCTGTTGCTGTATCTAGCGTGTCTGCCAAGATTTGAGCTTTAGCATTGTTGTCGTTGTTTGCTAGATGCTCCAAAGATACCGTCAAGGCCAAGAACTCACCAAGTGAATCCCAACGTAGATGGTTCTCTTCTGTCAGCTGCTGAACGTGCTTCGGTGCAGAACCACCAGCGCCAGTTTCAAACAAACCGCCGCCTTTCATTAGTGGTACAACTGATAGCATCTTGGCACTGGTACCTAGCTCTAGGATAGGGAACAAGTCAGTTAGGTAATCGCGTAGGATGTTACCGGTCGCAGAGATAGTATCTAGACCACGAGCAACGCGCTCTAGCGTATAACGCATCGCACGAACCTGAGACATAATCTCGATATGTAAGCCAGTAGTATCATGATCTTTTAGATAGGTTCTAACTTTTTTGATTAGCTCGTTCTCATGTGGACGGTAAGGGTCTAACCAGAAAATTACAGGTGTATCTGATTCACGAGCACGGCGTACGGCAAGTTTTACCCAGTCTTGGATAGGCTCATCTTTAACCTGACACATGCGCCAGATATCACCTTTCTCAACACGTTTTTCGAGTAATACTTCATCAGTGTCAATATCGACGATACGTGCAATACCAGCATCGCTAGACTCAAAAGTCTTGTCGTGCGAGCCATACTCTTCAGCTTTTTGAGCCATTAGGCCAACGTTAGGAACGGTGCCCATTGTTTTTGGATCAAAGTTACCATGCCATTTACAGAAGTTAATCATTTCTTGGTAAATGCGGGCAAAGGTAGACTCTGGCATCACTGCTTTACAGTCATACATTTTGCCATCAGCGCCCCACATTTTACCACCTGAACGAATCATCGCTGGCATAGAAGCATCAACGATTACATCACTTGGTGAATGGAAGTTGGTGATACCTTTTGAAGAGTCAACCATCGCCAGACGTGGGCGATGCTCTTGACACGCATGTAAATCACGCTCAATCTCTTCACGCTTTGAAGCTGGTAGCGTTGAGATCTTGTCATATAGATCTGCCATACCGTTGTTGACGTTGATACCTAGCTCGTCAAAGAATGCACCATGTTTTTCAAAGGCTTCTTTGTAGTAGATTCTAACCGCATGCCCAAAGACGATAGGATGCGAGACCTTCATCATGGTTGCTTTTACGTGCAATGAGAACAAGATACCAGCTTCGCGGCAATCTTCCATTTCACGCTCATAAAACTCTAATAATGCCTTTTTGCTCATGACCATCAGATCGATGACTTCTTTATCAAGCAAAGCAATTTTAGGCTTTAATACTTTTTGAGTACCGTCATCAAGTAACAACTCCATACGTACTGTACGAGCTTTATCTAATGTCATAGATTGCTCGCCATCGTAGAAGTCGCCGCCATGCATGTGTGATACGTGCGTGCTTGACCATTGCTTCCACTCACCCATAGAGTGTGGATGCTTGCGTGCATAGTTTTTAACTGCTTTAGGAGCGCGGCGATCTGAGTTACCTTCACGCAGTACTGGGTTCACTGAACTGCCTAAGCTTTTGCCATAGCGCTTGCGCAGCTCTTTTTCTTCGTCAGTTTGTGGGTCTTCTGGGAAGTTAGGGATGGCATAGCCTTTGCTCTGTAGCTCTTTGATAGCAGCTTTTAACTGCTGTACAGAAGCACTGATGTTTGGCAGTTTAATGATGTTGGTATTTGGATCTTGAGTCAGACGACCTAGCTCAGCTAAGTTGTCAGGAACACGTTGCTCTTCGGTCAAGTATTCAGGGAATTCGGCCAATATACGCGCTGCAACAGAGATGTCGCTGGTTTCAACTTCAACGCCTGCCGTTTTAGTGAATGCTTCGACAATAGGTAAGAACGACAGAGTCGCCAGCGCTGGGGCTTCGTCAGTTTTTGTATAAATAATTTTTGACATTTTAGTTAGATCTTCCTTTAGGCTGTAGTTAATAATAAAGCTCAAATATAGTGTTGAATATGCGTCAATGATACTATGCAATAATCCATGATATGGTTAGAACAAGTACTTCATATGTAGCTTCTTAGAAATTTTTAAGACAGGTCAGACATTTTCTTTTAATAATATTCATGAAAAAAGCATTTAAAGGCAACACGTTAACGGTCGGTGCAAAACTGCCTAAAAGTGAATCACTGACGCTACATTATAATCAATCCACTATAAATCCGATAGGATGTCAATCGTATACCATGAACTAAGTATACTGTTTTAGCTCGTATCCTATGGTTTCGAATTATACTAAGCTAATAACAACCTTATTCTACCAGTCATCGGCTTCGATATCATCTTTTCCATACAACTACTGTTTTTTCATGACGTTTTATATTGATCTTACTGCCCATGAGCGCATTCTTACAAACCACCCGCGTTATCGTTGGTGGTTTTCTATTGGGTGCGGATAAGTTTTTGCAAATTGTGACAGCAATGACGTAAAAATTTGCTAGTCTAGGTCATCAATAGATTGGTTATCGATAAATATATCGCGATTATAATAGTGACGGTGAATATGAGTTTAGAGTATGCGCTGATTAATGATACCAGCTGGCAGAGCCAAACAGAGTGGCAGACGCCAGATACCCCTTTTATGTCATTCAAATTTTGGCAAGCGTTGGCTGATACCGGTGCCATTGGTGAGCAGGCGGGATGGTTACCGATATTTATCTTGGTCCACCGTGTCGCTGATGCTACTAATAGTGCCGATAGTGAAGATAACACCGATACCTTAGTAGATGACGCGGTAGAAAATGCATTGCAGCCTGTGGCTGTCATGCCAGTATTTATAAAAGGTCATCATCGCGGTGAGTTTGTATTTGATCATGCATGGGCTGAAGCTTATGCACGCTATGGCGTTGATTATTATCCGCGATTGGTCACTAGCGCACCGTATACACCGATTACTGGTCAGAGAGTTTGGTTGGCCAAAGGTGAAACCTTAAATGAAGATATTCTCAAAACAGCCATCGCAGGTATCGATGATATCGCTCAACAAGTGGGCGCCTCAAGCTGGCATGGACTGTTTGTGACACCAGAGCTTGCCTCTATCGCCACCACCTCTATGCCAACTGAAATTGATGTAGAGCATGCGATAGCGGCTCAAGAAAGCGGCGTAGAATCAGCTGCTATTGAGCTACCGATATTTGAGCGTCAAGGCTGCCAGTTCTTATGGCAAAACAAAGACTTGCTTAATGACAGTAAGCCATTTGCAGATTTTGATGCGTTTTTGATGACCTTAAAAGCCAAAAAGCGTAAAACCATTCGGGCTGAGCGCCGTAAAGTTGCCGAGCAAGGCATTATTTGCCAGCGAAAATGCGGCGATGCTATTAGCGATGCTGATTGGAAGGCTTTTTATCACTGTTATGTGATGACCTATGCAGTACGCGGACAGCAGCCTTATTTGACGATAGATTTTTTTATGGCATTGGCAGTGAGCATGCCTGAGCATATAATGCTTGCACAAGCACTCGACGCCAGTGGTGAGATTATCGCGAGTAGTTTGTTCTTATATGACAGACCTGATAGCGACAAGGCTGATGGTGACAATGTTGGTGGTGACAATGTTGGTGGTGACAATGTTGGTGGCGATAATAATGCCACCTTATATGGTCGTTACTGGGGTGCGCTCGGTGAATATGACAGCTTGCATTTTGAGCTGTGTTATTACCAAGGTATCGAGTTTGCTATTGAGCAAGGATTGATATCTTTTGATCCTGGTACGCAAGGCGAGCATAAGCTAGTACGTGGTTTTGTCCCAACGACGACACATTCTATCCACCGTATCTATGATCCGCGTTTTGTACCGGCGATTGGCGATTTTTGTGCTAGAGATCGTGAGCATATGGCGCAGTATCGTCAGCAAGCCTTTGACGCACTACCATTTAATGCCGATAATATGCCTCAGTTTGATGGTAATAAGTGATTGGCTTAACGTGCCCAGTAATAGCGAATTTGCAACCTTCCCCTATCTATATGTCCAACATTAGCTGTTAATTATGTCTAACAATCAATTGTCTTGTCCTGCCCACTTATCAGCTCCTACTGAGCTCTTGCCATGGCTCAATGCTGAAGGTTCTCTGACTGCGATGCTTGAGGTAAAAGCGGGTCAGCCGCTACGTGTCGAGCGTAGCTTTGAGGGTTATCGCTCATTGTCATTGGCACAAAAACGACAGTTGGGTGTACGAGGCGCTATGCTAAATCGTCCGATGCTGGCGTGGGTACGCGAGGCGCAGCTATATGGTAATGATGAGCAACCATGGGTCGAGGCACAGAGTATCTTTCCGTTACCCAGTCTCAAAGGGCGCGCCCGTCGTCTGCAACAGTTAAAAGGTACGCCCATCGGATATGTGTTGTTTAAGCGCAGTCGCACCTTGCCCAATCAGCGCTTTATCCAACACACGGGCGCAGGCTGGCAACGACAAACACGTTATGATTGGTATGGGCGCACGCTACTGATTAGCGAAACGTTTTTAGCTTCATTTTTAAAATGAGCACACTCGTAGTATATAGTCAGACCAATATGAAAAAGATACAGCGGGACTGGGATAAGTTTTTTGCAGCCTCTGTCGGCGCAGGCACAGCAAGCCAGAAAAATTTATACCAGTTTCGCGTTATTAAACAATGTGTCAGTTTTATTTAGTATCGACTATAAGTTAGGATATTAATAAAAATATTGTTTTAACCGTATGGGTGAGCCGCCAGTAAATACTTTATTTTATTGGCTATTTATCTGCGTGATATAGCCATTTAAATTGCTCAGCTTGCTGTGAGGTTTTTTTGCGCTCGCAGTACAAATTTTCATGTTACACTTAATCTTTAGCGATGATATCGATGCATTTATATGTCGAATTTATTGCCTATAATGGACGAGTTAATAACAAGGCCAATTGCCTTTGCTTGCCTATTTTACCTCCTTTTACTACTCGCTTCTTTTTCATAAACACTACCATTAACGATAGCCACTACCTAGGACATCACTATGTTTAAAGATATTTCTATCAAAGAGTTTGATCCAGCACTTGCTGAAGCCATGGCCGCAGAAAGCGTTCGTCAAGAAAATCACATAGAGCTTATTGCCTCTGAAAACTACTGCTCGCAAGCAGTGATGGAAGCACAAGGCACTGACCTTACCAACAAATACGCTGAAGGTTATCCAGGTAAGCGCTATTACGGTGGTTGTGAGCACGTCGATGTGGTTGAGCAATTGGCTATTGATCGTGCAAAAGAGCTGTTCGGTGCTGAGTACGTCAACGTCCAGCCACACTCGGGTAGCCAAGCAAACTCTGCGGTATTTTTAGCGTTGCTTGAAGCCAATGACACGGTACTAGGCATGAGCCTAGACGCTGGTGGTCACTTGACGCATGGCGCGCATATTAACTTCTCAGGTCTGAACTACAACGCCGTACAGTATGGCTTGGTCGAAGGCACTGGCCTTATTGATTATGACCAAGTAGATGCTCTAGCACGTGAGCACAAGCCTAAAATGATCATCGCGGGTTTCTCAGCATACTCACAAGTAGTCGATTGGCAGCGTTTCCGTGACATCGCGGACGAAGTAGGCGCTTACCTGTTAGTCGATATGGCTCACGTTGCAGGCCTAGTTGCTGGTGGTGTTTATCCAAACCCAGTACCTTTCGCTGATGTGGTTACAACGACGACGCACAAAACTCTACGTGGCCCACGCTCAGGTATGATTTTGTCGCGTGATGAAGTATTGGCTAAAAAGCTAAACTCAGCTGTATTCCCAGGCAACCAAGGTGGCCCGTTAATGCATGTCATCGCGGCAAAAGCGGTTTGCTTTAAAGAAGCGTTAGAAGATAACTTCAAAACGTATCAGCAGCAAGTAGTGAAAAACGCGCAAGCAATGGCAAAAGTGGTTCAAGAGCGCGGCTATGAAGTCATCTCTGGTGGTACTGAAAACCATCTAATGCTGATCAGTCTCGTTAAGCAAGAAATGACGGGTAAAGAAGCGGACAAATGGCTTGGTGAAGCACACATCACTGTCAACAAAAACGCTGTACCAAACGATCCAAAATCACCATTCGTGACTTCTGGTATTCGTATCGGTACACCAGCTATTACTACTCGCGGTTTTAACGAAGCACAAGCGGGTGAGTTGGCAGGTTGGATCTGTGACGTACTAGACAGCCGCGGTGATGAAGCGGTTGCTACTGAAGTGCGCGCTAAAGTAGAAGCTATTTGTGCACAATTGCCAGTTTATGCTAAAAACCAGTAAACTTTAGAATGGTAATAAAAAAAAACCGCTAAGCTTTTGCTTAGCGGTTTTTTTGTTATTGCTCTCTATAAATATTAGAGCATTTAACGCAAACCTATATTGGTATTGCTATTTAGCTCTTTTTAATTATATTTCAGTCTGTTATTTAACCTGAAGACTACTACCGACATTTTTCGATAAGTGTAGTGAGCTTGATTGAGTTCCGCTATTAGTTTTAAAGAGCTAAGTTGACGTTTAATTAAGAAAAATATGTAAATCTCTTTGTTCATACAAAACTATTAGTATATAGTCAGTATTGAACATTTAGTAATAATACTAATACAAATTATAATAAATAGTTACACTTTGTATTAGTATCGCTGTAATTGATTGAATAATTATATAAATGTTATTTTCACTAAAGGGATTTACATGAAAAAATAATCTTTAGTCGCAACGATGCTATTACTCAGCACGACTCTTGCGCAAGCAGCAGAACAATCAGGTTTAGCAGCATTTAGAGCAGGTCTCGATGGCTTTATGGCCAATATATTTGGCTGGTTCGTCGACCTTATTTTCTTTTCAGTACCTCTTGGAGACGTCAGCTTCCCCCTCATTGTGGGTTGGTTATTAGTTGCCGCACTCGTATTCACTTTTTACTTTGGATTTATTCAGTTTCGTCAAATAGGCCTGTCTCTAGATATTGTCAGAGGCAAATATACCGATCCAAATCCCGCCAATAAAGAAGAAGGCGAGGTCAGCCATTTTCAAGCCTTAGCTACTGCTCTATCAGGTACCGTTGGTCTTGGTAACATCGCAGGCGTTGGTGCAGCGCTTGCTATTGGTGGACCTGGCGCTACCTTTTGGATGATTATGGTCGGCCTATTCGGTATGGCGACTAAGTTTGTAGAATGTACGCTAGGTGTCAAATACCGTACGGTACTACCATCTGGCGTCGTATCAGGTGGCCCTATGTACTACCTAAGCCGCGGTATGGCTGAACGTGGTATGGGCGGATTAGGTAAGTTTCTGGCTGTTGGTTTTGCACTCATGTGTATATTGGCGACCTTTGGTGCCGGTAACATGTTCCAGGGTAACCAAGCCTTTGCAGTCATGAGCTCTACTTTTAGCATTCCAACGGACTACAGTGTATTCTTTGGTATTGGCTTAGCGTTTTTAGTCGGTATGGTTATCATTGGTGGTATGCCTCGCATCGCAACCGTTACCGAAAAAGTCGTACCCTTTATGGCTTTGTTATACATTACTATGGCAGTAATCGTACTGATTGCTAACTTTAATCATATTGGCACTACATTTGGCGAGATTTTCTCGGGTGCCTTCACTGGTGCTGGTGTAGCTGGTGGCTTTATTGGCGCATTGATTCAAGGTTTAAAACGTGCCACTTTCTCTAACGAAGCGGGTGTTGGTTCAGCCGCTATTGCTCACTCAGCGGTAAAAACTAAAGAGCCTGCTACTGAAGGTTTAGTAGCGCTATTAGAGCCTTTCATTGATACGGTTGTTATCTGTACGATGACGGCGCTTGTTATTACTATCTCTGGGGTGAACACTGCCGCAAACTTGCAAACCCAAGCGCTTACTGGTGTGGATCTAACCCGTGCAGCCTTTATGGAAACGGCACCTATCTTCCAGTATTTCCTAGCGGTTGCGGTATTGTTATTTGCTTTCTCAACGATGATTTCATGGTCATACTATGGTCTAAAAGCTTGGACTTACCTTTTCGGTGAAGGTAAAGGCGGCGAGATGATATACAAACTTATCTTCTTAATCTTCGTTGTTATCGGTACTATCGTACAGTTCAGCTTCGTTATCGACTTCTCAGATGCGGCTCTGTTCGCTATGGCTATCTTTAACATCATAGGTCTGTACTTCTTGATGCCAATTGTGAAAAGAGAGGTTAATTCTTTCATAGCGCGTGTGAAAAGTGGTGAAATTAAGAAGTATAAATAATAGGTTCGATTGAACACTCTATTATAACTTGATAATTAAAAAAGCCCGCCAAGATGAGTCTTGGCGGGCTTTTCGATGACTAGTATTTGTTATTTGCTAGATAGCTATTAAGTTTTGATCTGTGACAGCATCAGCCTACATAAACGGCAACTTCGTAAATATTTGCAGTATCGTGGCATTGACGATATCAACAAAGAAAGCACCTACCATTGGCACAATCAGGAATGCTTTAGGCGAAGGCAGATAGCGATCAGTGACTGCCTGCATGTTCGCAATCGCTGTCGGTGTTGCACCCATACCAAAACCACAATGCCCCGCTGATAATACAGCCGCGTCGTAGTCTTTACCCATAATTTTAAAGGTAATCAGGTACACGTAGATAATCATAATGATGGTCTGTACAACCAATATAATTAGTACAGGACCCGCCAAATCGGTCAATTGCCATAGTTTTAAAGACAATAATGCCATTGCCAAAAATAGACTTAAAGACGCATTACCAAGTACATCAATTGAGCGATCAAACATATCAAAATTGAAGACCATCGTCAGTACATTGCGAATGATGACACCGCCTGCCAGTGCCCATACGAACGTCGGCAGCTCAAACCAGGTGCCTTCAGCAACGATGGCCATCACATCGGCAAAAGCCAAAGCACCTGCGAATAGTGCCAAGGTTTCGATAGTAGAAGAAGCGGTGATAAAGCGCATGCTATCAGGTCTTTCAAAGATATCTTTATTACTACCTGCAGACTCTTCATCATGTTTGGTGCTATATAACGATTGTGCACCAGCAACTTTTTCGATATCGCTAGGATCAGGGTTGGCTGGCGTTGGTTTTAGGCCAAGTCGATTAATCAAGCGACGAGCAACAGGACCGCCAACGATACCACCCGCGACCAAACCATAAGTAGCAACCGCGATACCAAGCGTCGTCGCACCGACCACGCCGTAGTCTTGTTCTAACGTAATGCCCCAAGCGCCTGCTGTACCATGACCACCAGTTAGAGCGATAGACCCTGTCACTAGACCGAGCAGGGGGTCAAGTCCTAACGCACTTGCCATGGCCACACCAACGACGTCCTGCAATACAATGAATACTGAAACAACGATAGTAAAAATCAATAATGGTGTGCCGCCTGCTTTTAGCCTACTAAAATCAGCGCTCAGACCGATGGAGGCAAAGAACATCAACATGGTGGCGGTCTGTAGTCCTTGATGAAAGTTGAAACTATATCCCCAAACCATATTGAGAGCATAGACAACAATCGCCGCGACCAAACCACCAGCAACAGGTTCTGGGATATTAAAGTCTTCTAAAAACTTGACTCTCCGCACCAAAAACCGCCCAAGCAGCAGCACTAAGGTGGCCAATATCAGGGTGTAATAACCGTTTAAGGTAATCTCCATAGGTTAATCCTTTCTATAAAATAAATTAACCTGAATTCGGGATAAATATGGCTTTATCTCGAATTCAGGTTTCTATGATGACGAATAATTATCGGTGACTATCGGCGGTCAAGCTTGCAATATACAGGCTTTTAGCGACTAAGTTTCTAACGCATAAGCTTCATCCTCAGATGGCACGATGACCCACAATTGTGGTTTGCCAAATTCTCTAAAGGCATCCTCAATGATGCTTTTAAAGACATTGAAGTCCTCAGTGTTTATCCTTTTGACGTCTGTCAAATCAAGCCTTAAATGAATTGCTTCACTGTCTGTTAGACAATCCCATGCACTGTCCCAGTTGTGTGAAAAATAACTGGGAAAGTCACAAGCCTGGCCTAAACTCGTCAATAGCTCAGTTTTTTCGAGCGTGTCACCGATGGCTATAGTAACAGCCTGCGCAGGAATGCTAGTACCCAGTGCTGTACCGTTTTGGTTAATTTGGCCTTGATTAACATGGCTTTGATTAACGTAGTGGATTGCTTGGTTCATACTTTCTCGATTCATATTTTCTTTTTTCATATTAAGGCACCTGTAGTCTTTGGAAGCTATCATAGTGATCGACAGTTAAGTAATAGACAGTAGGAGGGTTACCACCTGTGACGATACGCCGTGCGCCGCGATGAGAGACACCAGGGGTGGGTACGGTATACTCACGGTAGTAGCCTTGTGACTGGGCGGGTAGTCTGCCTTCACGGTTATAAAATGTCGTGCCATCTTTATTTGGATACGGAAATGGTCCACCTTGCTGGATAAGCGCAATCGTATGATCGACCTGTGCATCACCTGTTATACCAGCAGTAGTGGTTTGGCTTGTATTATTAGTGACGTCTTGCGATACCGTTGTCGACTCGATGCTATCAGCAAACAATGTCGAATTTAAATCGCCAAAGAAATAGAAAGCGACGGCGATGATAGCGATAAGGCTAAATAGCGTAGAGCCTAAGCTTCTTTTATTGGGTCTGCTGTTTTGATTGCTACGATTTGAGTTACGAGTGCTGTGATGGCTATTTCTATTAGCATTAGTAGGGGTATAGCTTGGAACATCTGATGCAGTATCTTGGTCAAGGCTCAATGAAGATGAGGTCACTTCAGTGGCTCTTAATTGATTTTTGTCGTTACGGGCACTGTTAAAGTAAACACTTTGTCCAATCGTTATAGGCTTCGCCAGTCTTGCTTTGCTAATATGAAAGAACACATCTTCACTTTGATTATCTACATCGATAAAGCCATAGCCTTTATCTTCGTTCCAGTGCTTAATCTTGCCACTTTGCATGGTCGTACCGCTCCCTATAATTTAAATGCCTTAACTAAAATACTTATGATTTAAACGAAGAAACGCCAGCATAATTGCTGACGTTTCTGATTACTCGTTTCGATAGTCGATGCTGGTATGATTAAGCACGGGTTTCGCCATGACCATAAACGATCCATTTTTGCGACGTCAGACCTTCGAGACCGACAGGGCCACGCGCATGGATTTTGTCCGTTGAAATACCAATTTCAGCACCGAGACCGTATTCAAAACCATCAGCAAAACGGCTAGAGGCGTTAATCATCACACTGGCCGAGTCAACTTCACGGATGAAGCGTTGCGATTTGGTATAGTTATCAGTGATGATGACATCGGTATGATGACTGCCGTGCGTATTGATATGCTCAATCGCTTCGTCAATACCTGCGACCACTTTTACCGCTAGGATAGGAGCTAAATATTCAGTATCCCAATCCTCAGAGGTGGCAGCTGATAGATGACCTTTAAGCTTAGCATTCTCATTTAGGATAGCTTGTGATTTGTCATCAAGGCGTAGTTGCATTGCGTCATCAGCCGCGACGATGGCCTCTGCTATTTTAGGTAATAGCTCATTAGCGACTGCTTCATCGACCAGTAGCGTTTCCATCGTATTACAAGTGCCGTAGCGATGCGTTTTGGCATTGACACTGACCTTAATCGCAATCTCAGGATCCGCATCACTATCAATAAAGGTATGGCAGTTACCGTCTAAATGCTTAATCACAGGTACTTTTGCATCGTTACTGATACGCGCAATCAGACCTTTACCGCCACGTGGTACGATGACATCGACATATTCAGTCATAGTAATCAGCTCACCGACGGCGGCACGATCGGTCGTCTGTAGCACTTGCACGCTATGTTCCGATAGATCAGTATGGCTAAGACCTTTAATGATGCATTTGGCAATGGCTTGGTTAGACTCAAATGCTTCAGAACCACCGCGCAAGATAATGGCGTTACCTGATTTGAGTGCCAGTGATGCAGCCTCTAATGTTACGTTAGGACGCGACTCATAAATCATACCGACCACACCAAGCGGCACCCGCATTTTGCCCAAATGAATCCCTGATGGCTGATAGGTCATGTCAGTGACTTCACCGATTGGGTCAGGAAGGCCAGCGACGTCTTTAAGACCTTGTAGCATACCGTTAAAACGTGCTTCGTTTAGCTCCAAGCGGTCGAGGAGTGCGCTATCAAGATTGTTTTTTTGACCGTTGTCCATATCGATTTTATTTGCAGCCAAGATGTCTTGTTTGGCATTGACCAGCTCATCATGAATGGCCAAAAGTGCTGAATTTTTATCGCCAGTGTTGGCAGCAGCCAGCGCGCGAGAAGCCGCTCGTGCCTGCTTGCCGACAGACTGCATATAGGTCGTAATATCCGTAGTATTCGATTGACTCATAAATTATTTTCCTTATGTGATACAGGTTTTTTATAACTAAAAGCGCCCAGTTTTATATAGGTAAAAGTACCTAAAAAGGCGAAAAATGTCGCAAAAAAAGAAGTTTTGAATGCCTACTGAAATAGCGATAGGTTATTATGCTATTTAACATAGAGCAGATTGGGAAGATAGTAAAGATGATTTTGTGAACAGAATCCGCTTTGCAACGCTCTTGTAAGGGCTTATTCAAAGTAATATTGCTCATGCTAAGCGGTATTTATTTAGAATAACCGCGTTATCAGTACTACACTATATCTTTACGTGTTTTTAACAGAATTGCGCTGTAAATACTAAGGTAGCTGCGAGATATCCTCAGTATAGTAAGCATTAAAACAGCAAGGCTATCAGTAGATAGTACTTAATCTTATTATGATAAGTGATGGAGAACGAACATGGCTACGAAAAATACAACTTATAAAAATTGGTTAACGGTTGGCTTGGTCGCAGGTGCTCTAGCATTAGGCGCTTGTAGTAAAAAAGACGACACACCGATGGAGACTGAAGCTGATACTACTGTAGACGCTCAAACTTCTGTAGAAGAAAGTGCAACAGCGAGCGACAATGATGATGTGGCCGTTGCTAGTGCCGATGATGAAGGTATGGACGTTACCAATAACGATGATGTGGCAGTGGCGACAGCAGAAGATGCAGATATGATAGATGGTACTGAAGACTCAGAGCATGTATCGACGTACTAATCGCATATTATAGAATGCACTAGCTACATATTAGATGTACTAAGCATATACTATAAATAGGCTGTTATCAGATAACACAACGTCTCGTATTCTAAAGTGATAAAATAAAGCCCAGAGCGATAAATGCAGTCTGGGCTTTTTTGTATTCGTAGTTTGTTAGAAGCTGATTAACCCGTTGGTTAAATACAATATTTGCCTTTTTACTGCGTAATAAGAGACAATATGGCATTTTTCTCTTTGCCTCATCAGGCATATTACGATAATGCATCTAGATGCTTGTACTATATATAGATATAGCTCTTATTTTATTCGTGTTTTCACTCATATTTATTGGAAGTCTGCTGAACCATGCTTGATACTGCAAAAAACCCGACTCGGCCTATCGCCCTAGACTTACAAGACATCCATAAAAGCTACGGCTCATTAGAGGTATTAAAAGGGGTATCTCTGACTGCCTATGATGGCGATGTTATCTCTATTTTGGGCTCATCTGGCTCAGGTAAGTCGACGTTGCTGCGTTGTATTAATCTTCTAGAAAACCCCAATCATGGTCGTATTTTGATCGGTAACGAAGAGCTGATGCTAAAACCTGCCAAATCAGGTGAGTTACAAGCAGCAGACGTGAAGCAGCTAGAAAGCCTGCGCGCTCGTGTGGGGTTTGTTTTTCAGAACTTCAACCTGTGGCCGCATAAGACAATTCTACAAAACATCATCGAAGGGCCAACGCAGGTCTTAAAGATTAAAAAAGACCAAGCGATTAGCGATGCAGAAAAACTGCTTGATAAAGTCGGTCTGCTCGACAAAAAAGACGCTTATCCTGCGAACTTATCTGGTGGTCAGCGTCAGCGTGTTGCTATCGCCCGTGCGCTTGCTATGCAGCCACAAGTCCTATTATTTGATGAACCAACCTCTGCGCTAGATCCTGAACTGGTCAACGAAGTGCTTGCGGTAATGCGCGAGCTAGCAGAAGAGGGGCGTACGATGCTTATCGTTACTCACGAAATGCGCTTTGCCCGTGAAGTATCAAGCAAAGTCGTCTTTTTACATCAAGGTGTGGTTGAAGAAATTGGCACACCTGAGCAAGTCTTTGATAACCCTACCTCTGAGCGTGTTAAAGACTTTATGGCCTCACATCGTCCTACCTAGTTATTAATTTTTTACCTATTACCATATCTAATACAGATGGTGGCAGCACGCTTGCCACCATCTGTCCTGCCAAACGTAAAATCACTGTAACGTAACCATTGTTGACTGTTTATTGCCCAATGATAACTATGAGTATGCAAAACGTTTGTTTTTGATATTTTACTCAGGTATTATCAAAAGGTTTATAGGCCGTCACGTCTCGTGGCTGTCTGTTATTCTGCTATCTATATTGCTTGTCTGGCAGGGACGTCAGAGAACAAAATATCAGCACCCTAAGTCAGAAAATCCTGTCAAAAACTTATGTAAAACCCATCAGAATTTAAGGAACGTATGATGTCGAATTCTCGCCTATTGTGGTCATCGATGACCGTTACTGCTGCATTGATGTTGAGCGCTTGTAGCCAACCTGCCGATGAAACTACCGATACCAATGCTGACGCCCCTGCAGCAGAAACCACTGGTAAAACCATTCGTATCGCTACCGAAGGCGCTTACCCTCCATTTAACTACACCAACGCTGACGGCAGCTTGGCAGGTTTTGATATCGATGTTGCCAATGCCTTGTGTGATCAAATGCAAGCCAAGTGTGAAATCGTTGCACAGGATTGGGACGGTATTATCCCAGGTCTATTGGCACAAAAATATGATGCTGTGATTGCAGGTATGTCTATCACTGCTGAGCGTCAAGAAAAAGTTGATTTCAGCGAGCCGTACTTTGCCAATACGATGGTATGGCTGACCAATACGGATGGTGGTTTTGATCCTATGGCGATTAAAGATGCAACGCTTGGTGGTCAACGTTCTACTACGCCAGGTGCTTATCTACAGGATAACTACGAAGGCAAAGAAGGCAACACAGTTCAGTTGTATGACAACTATGACAATGCCTATCTAGATCTAAAATCTGGTCGTAGCGATGCCGTATTGGCTGAAAAAGTTTCTGCCAAATCATGGTTAGCAGAAAACGCAGCGGGCTTCGGTATCGTTGGTGATGAAATTGATAACGATGACAATATTGCCATTGCTGTACGTAAAGGTGATTCACTCAAAGCTGACTTTGACAAAGCATTGAGCGAAATCCGTAGTAACGGTGAGCTTGCACGTCTTGAGCAAATGAACTTTGGTCAATAATGACTCACTGAAGATTTATGCTTAGAACAAGTAACGTTTGATGCGAGTAATGCTTAAAACCAAGCATGTTTCAAATAAACGGTGTTTATAAGCATAAATCAGCAAGCAGTGATTGACGATACAGCTGGTAAATATATTAAGGAATAAAACTTATGACAATTTCAATGACATCATCAATGAGTAAAAAAGCATTGTGGCTAGCACCGCTTAGCGCAGCGATGCTAATGCTGGCAGGTTGTAACAATAGCTCAGCACCAGCAGAAAATGCTGAAGCTGACACCGCTACTGAAGCACCTTTAAATATCAAAATTGCGACAGAATCAAGCTATAAGCCTTTCAGTTATACCGATGCAGATGGCAAACTGATTGGTTACGAGATTGAGCTAGTTGACGCATTATGTGCGCAAATGAAAGCTGAGTGTGAAGTCATCTCTCAAGATTGGGACGGTTTGATTCCAGGGCTTAACGCACAGAAATTTGATGCAGCTATCGCAGGTATGTCTATCACGCCTGAGCGTAAAGAAGTGGTTGATTTTAGCGACCCTTACTTCCATAGCGGTATCATCTTGATCGGCAAAAAGGGTGATGACTTAAGCGTTGAGTCGCTAACAGGTCTACCAATTGCCTCACAGCGCTCAACTGTTGCCTCGCAATACCTACAAGACGAGCATGCAGATGCTGATATCAAACTATACGATACGCAAGACAATGCTTATCTAGATCTAACCTCAGGCCGTGTGCGCGGTATGATGTCTGACAAAGTAACGGGTATCGACTGGTTAAAAACAGACGCAGGCAAAGGCTACGAAGTCAAAGGTGAAGAAATCAGCACCAATGATGATGCGATGGGTATTGCCTTCCGTAAAGGCGATCCGTTAGTTGCTAAGTTCAATGCAGCATTAGCTGAACTAAAAGACAATGGCACCTATGATCAAATCACGGGTAGCTACTTTGGTACTAGCTCAACGGCTGCTGCGCAAAAAGCTGTGGCAACAACTGATAGTGTCGAAGAAGTAATGGTCGCTGAAGAAGAAGCGCCAGCTAACTAATACGATATCTAGCAGTTCGACTGCTGTTGTTTGAAAACGTGTTGTTTACTCAAGAAAAAACCAAGGATGATCATGAGCAACCATTGTGCCCCAATCTGTACCACGACTGGCAAATCTAACATTACTGTAGCCAGTCGTTTGTCTATGTCACTGCTTGCGCTAGCGACGGCCTTTACCGTTGCTGGCTGTAGCAATAGCCAAGAGAGTGCGGCTGATACCAATCCAGAGGCTACCGAAGCAACGGCAGCTTCTACAGGTGATGTATTGCGCATCGGTACAGAAGGGGCCTATGCACCTTTTAACTATACCAATGCTGATGGGACACTGGGTGGTTTTGATGTTGAGATAGCAAATGCACTTTGTGCAGATATGCAGGTAACTTGTGAGATTGTGGCGCAGGACTGGGACGGTATTATCCCTGGTCTAAAAGCAGGTAAGTACGATGCAATCGTGGCCGCGATGTCCGTTACTCCAGAGCGTTCGCAGCAGGTGAGCTTTACTGATCCGTACTTTAGCAATGCCTTGGTTTTTTTGGCCAAAAAAGACAGCAGCTTTGACCCTAGTAACAACAGTGATATCGACTCGCATTCTATTGCTGCACAGCGTTCAACCATTTCATCGCAGTGGCTAGAAGACACGTATCCAAAAGCCGATATGAAGCTTTATGATACGTTGAGCAATGCGTTTCTGGATCTCGGTTCAAACCGTGTCGATGCGATGATCTCTGATAAGCTGCCTGCCATAGAATGGCTGAGCTCAAATGCTGGTAGCAAATATGCGCTCAAAGGTGATGAGATCGATATTAATGATAACTTTGCGATAGCAGTACGCCCAGGCGATCCGCTACAAGCAAAGATCAATCAGTCTCTTGCTAATATAAAAGCTAATGGTACTTACGATAAAATCAATCAAAAGTACTTTGCGGTGCCAGCGTCTGCAACGAGCACAGTTGATGAAGACGCAGATACGGGTACAGATGCAGATACAGACATTAGCGAGCAACCAACGACAGAAAGCGTTAGTTAATAGCTAACAGTAGTCAAAGGTAGCAGTCAAAAAATATTGTTTTGATTAATAAAAGGATATTGCCATGATGGTGATGTCCTTTTTTATTTGTCGTTATATCAACGAATATACATAATAGCCGCCTATTAATTTTGCTCAAATTTAGTCGGCTGATTGTATGTCTCTAGAGGCAAGTGTCTGTTTAAGTACGGTTTAGGCGCAGCTTTTACGCGTCAGTATTAACATCACGGCGAGTGAATATGATAAAATCAGCGCTCATTTCTACTGTGTCAATTATCGCAGCGTTAATCGTATTCTTCTGACGTCATTTTTTGACGCTGACCATCCCTATTGATTTGGTATAAAATACGGTGTTGCGCCGCGTTCAGCTATTGATGCTGATTCTTTTAACTCATATTTTGCAAATTGCTAATATAAAGAGACTGAGTGGATAATCGTGTTTGACTTACAAGGATTTGGCGCGCTTTTATTAAGCGGCGCTACCGTCACCATACAGCTAGCTGTGACCAGTTTGATCATTGGTCTGGCTTTAGGCTTGCTCGGCGCAACCGCAAAGATGTCCAATATCTGGTTGCTGCGTAAACTTGCGACTGTCTATACTGCGACGATGCGCGGTATTCCTGAGCTGCTATTGGTGCTCTTTATTTATTATGGCGGCTCTATCTTATTGATGAGCATCCTCAAAAAGTTCGGCTATAACGACTATGTCGAGATTAGCGCTTTTTGGGGCGGTGTCATGGCGCTGTCTATTGCTTTTGGTGCGTATGCGACTGAGATTTTTCGCATGTCCATTCAAGAGATTCCAGTAGGGCAGCGAGAGGCTGCGCAAGCGATTGGTATGCGTCCTTTTCAGACTTTTTATCGCATCACGTTGCCGCAAGTGTGGCAGATTGCTTTACCAGGTTTGGGTAATTTATTTCTGGTACTGCTCAAAGATACCGCATTGGTATCGGTCGTGGGTCTCAAAGACATCATGTATCAGTCATCGCGTGCGGCACAGTCTACACAGCAGCCATTTACCTTTTATATGGCAGCAGCGATTATTTATTTGGGTCTGACCATGTTGATTACTGGCTTTATGATGTGGCTTGAGTGGCGCGCCAATCCTGCGGCACGCTATGCCAAAAAGATAAGCCGTCAATCCACTCACAGTCAATCGACCATAGGGTAGAGGAGAGATACTATGGATTGGAATTGGCAGGTCATTTTTGACCATATCCCTGATTTACTAGGCGGCGCGGTATTGACCGTACAGCTGGTCTTGTTTTCAGGTGTGATTGGATTGCTGTTTGGTTTGGTTTTGGCGTTGTTACGACTGTCTAAGAATTGGGTGGTACAGATACTACCATTTCTGTACATCTTCTTTTTCCGTGGTACGCCGCTGCTGGTACAGATATTCCTGATTTATTATGGTCTGGGTCAGTTCGAGGCCGTACGCGAGTCGTTCTTATGGGAGCCAGTACTTAGCCAAGCATACTGGTGTGCCATCATCGCCTTTACCCTCAATACCAGTGCTTATCTAGCCGAAATTATACGCGGGGCGATTCAGACGATTCCGATTGGAGAGCTTGAAGCTGCTGATGCACTTGGTATGTCAAAATGGCAAAAGCTAACACGCGTTACGCTGCCGCGCGCATTTGGTATTGTGATTCCAGCATACAGTAACGAAGTTATCTTTATGCTAAAAGGTAGTGCGCTCGCTTCAACTATTGCATTGATGGATATCACAGGTGTGGCTCGTACGATTAGTGCGCGTACCTATACCTTGATGGAGTTATTCTTTGCCGCTGGTATCGTCTATCTACTGCTGTCATGGGTTATCTTATTTAGCTTTAGAATGTTTGAAAAGCGTATGAACCGTCATGCCAGTTATGTACCGCCAGACGTTGTGACCAATACGATTCCATAGTTAGCAGTTAGCAGTTAGCAACTAAAAATCGTCAAAGTCACTGTAGACAACATAGTATGGACTGCTGATAAAATAGCCATCATTTACAGGGAGAGTTTAGTATGAGCCAATCGCCACACGAGTCATTAGCGAATGCCATTGCAGCCGGTGTCAATGCCGAGCAGGGCGCTATCAATCATAATGAAAGATTACGTACCTCTATTGGTAAAGTCGTCTGTGTTGGTCGCAACTATGCGTCACATGCTGCAGAGTTGGGCAATGAAGTGCCGACCACGCCGATACTGTTTATGAAGCCTGCGTCTTCAGTGGTCTCTATCCGTGGTGATGTGGTTCGCCCAAGTCCAGAGTTATTCGGCGAGACTCACTACGAGGCCGAGCTATGTATTCAGCTATCAGCTGATTTATCTATGGCGACGATTGAGCAAGCTCAGCAAGCGATTGGTGGCGTGACATTGGGACTGGATTTGACCTTGCGTGATTTGCAAAGCAAGCTAAAAGAAAAAGGTCATCCGTGGGAGCGTGCTAAGTGTTTTGACGGAGCTTGTGTACTTGCTGATTGGCTCGACCCGCAAGCGTTTGGTAATCTGCAGAGTGTACAGTATCAGCTATTTATCAATGATAAATTAACGCAAGATGGCGATAGTGCCTTAATGCTATTTCCTGTCTATGAATTGCTGGTCAATATCAGTCACGCCTTTAGCTTGCAAGCAGGGGATGTAATTATGACTGGTACGCCAAGCGGCGTTGGTGTGTTGCAAGCAGGTGATCAGCTTAAGCTAAAACTGGGTGCTCATGAGTGGGTATCACAAGTACAGTAAGCTTGATTGCAATAACAAACGCATATTAAAAACCCCGAGCAATTGCTTGGGGTTTTTGCTTTTAAGCTTTTATATTTATTTTTTAAGTTCACTAACTGCAAAACAATGCTAACTATTTAATCATTCTATTTTTCAATAATCATTAGTACAGTCGAATGTCATCAGTTTGTCACCTATTGTTCAGCGTGCTGTCATAAAGGTTGAGTAGACTTAAGCGGAATTCGTATTTTTGTGGTTGTAATGATAAAGCCGCGATCAACTCTCTGCCAATCTAGCCTAATAGCAAGGTGACTGATAATGACATTATTGAACAATGAGCGAACACTTGCCCACGAAGTGGTTGAAGACTCAAATCCTACTAATAATACTAACTTTCAGACGATTATCAATCGTCGATTGAATCGCCGTAGTATCCTAAAAGGTGGCACAGGGTTGACGGCTGCTGCGTTTTTTGGCGCATTACCTTTGGTCGGTTGTAGTGAAGACGATGATAGCAGTATTGTTGGTAATGACGATAATGCCGCTATCCCTGCGCAAGGTGATTTGAAGCGTCCTGATACTTTAAAGTTTGAAGCAGTCGCGCATTCAACAGCGGATACGATGACCGTAGCAGCAGGCTACAAGGCAGAGATGATATTACCACTTGGTACGCCGCTAAACTCTGGTATCGAGGATTGGAAAGACAATCGTGAGCAATCAGCAGAGTCATTTGAATGGCGTATGGGTGACAACCATGATGGGATGTGGTTCTTTGGCAAAAACGGTAACGCTTACGATGCCAAAGCGTCAGAAAACAGTTTGCTAGTCATGAATCATGAATACGTTAATAGCAGTGAGCTTAGCCCATTTGGCTATTACGTCACTCAAGATAACGACGCTGCGCCTATCTTTCAAAACCGTCGTCTCGCAAGCGACGTCCGCCGTGAAGTCAACTGTCATGGGGTTTCGGTGGTTGAATTAACTCGCCGTGCAGATGGTATGGGTTATGAGATGGTACCTGACTCTAAATACAATCGCCGTATTACCAGTAGTACAACAGCACAATTGGCTGGCCCTGTGGCAGGCTCTGCTCTGGTCAAGACCAAGTTTGACCCGACAGGCTATCAGACTCGCGGCATCAATAACAATTGCGGCGCAGGTCTGTCACCGTGGGGTACTTATCTGACGACCGAAGAGAATTTCTTGGGGGTGTTTGCCCGTGGACAGGATGCCAGCCAATTGAGCGCTGGTGATAACTATGCGCGCGAGCGCTACGGTGCGGTGGAGGACTTCCCAGGTTGGGAGTATTTATGGCATACCCCAGAGGCAAGGGATGCCAAAATAGCAGACGAGTTCTCACGCTGGGATATGACCGCTGTCGGTGCCAGTGCTGCTGAAGATTATCGCTACGGCTTCAACACTTTCGGTTATATTACTGAGATTGACCCATTTGACCAAAACTCTATACCGCAAAAACGTACCGCACTGGGCCGATTTGCTCATGAAAACTGTGCGTATGCTCCTGTTGAGCAAGGTAAGCCAGTGGTGTTCTACATGGGTGATGACGCCCGAGGTGAGTACATTTATAAGTTTGTCTCCAAAGCGATGTGGTCAAACTCGGACATCGGCGGCGGACTAAAAGCAGGTGACAAATATCTGAATGACGGCACGCTATACGTGGCGGTATTTAACGAAGATGGTAGCGGCGAGTGGAAAGCACTCGTCCATGGTCAAAATGGACTGGATGCTTTTAACAGTGTACTGCCATTCAATGGACAGGATGAAGTATTGGTCTTTGCTCGTGCAGCTGCCGATGCTGCTGGTGCTACCAAAATGGATCGACCAGAATGGGTATCGGTCAGTCCTATGACAGGCGATGTCTATGTGACATTGACCAATAATAAATATCGCGGCGTACGTGACGACCAACCTGTCTCAGCTTCCAATCCGCGTAGCTATCAGTCAAGCGGAAAGTCGCTTGGTAATGACAATGGTCACATTATTCGCTGGGCAGAAGCGGGCGGCGACCATGCCGCAACGAGCTTTGAGTGGGATATCTATCTGTTTGGTGCGCCAAGTGATCTATCGGCAGAAAACCTTTCTCAATTAAATGACAATAATGACTTTTCTTCACCTGATGGACTGTATTTTGACCCGCGTGGTGTCTTATGGATTCAGACAGATGACGGCGCTTACACCGATACCAGTAGCTGTATGTTGCTTGCGGCTCTGCCGGGTAAGGTCAGTGATGGCTCGATGAAGACCACATCGGCAGGGCAGTCAACCCGAGTCGGCACATCTGCTAGCAATGACAATATCAAACGATTCTTTGTTGGTCCTGAAGGATGCGAAGTAACAGGTATCACCATGGCGCCAGATTTTAAAACGCTGTTTATCAACATCCAGCATCCGGGCAACACATGGGGCGCTGTCGCTGGTGGTAGTATACCTCGCTCAGCGACTGTGATGATTACTCGCGAGGATGGTGATGTCATACTGGCAGAATCATTTGATACAGCTGATAGCACGACATAGATAGATAAGCTATAGGCGGATAATAGAAACAAATAAAATGCTCACAACCATAAAAATCCCAAGTTAAGGCTTGGGATTTTTTATTATCATATTGATCTGATAGTTAAAGAGACCGTCTATCACTCATTTGGCTCTGCTAGTCGTCATCCTGTTCTAAAGTCAAACCATTTACTTCTCTTTGCTGCAGTTACAGGATAATATAGACCATTACTTTTTTCGCTGAATGTGCAAATATTATGAGCAGTCCAAAGGTGTTTTATAACGACGGTGTTAGTGACAGCGACGCTCAAAATGATAGCAGCTATACTCGTACTCATCATGAGCTCGATGCGCATTTTGTCCCAGATGCGAGTGTACCGCTACACAGTCATCTATATGAGCAAATCGACCAACTCGAAGCCATCGATATGGATGAGTTGGTCAAGCTACTGGCAGATTCAGATGACAGTGATGAAATCAACAAAACACCTGTGTCTTTGGCAGATTTTTTTGAAGGATTGGCTCAGCTTGCAACCATGGGTGTGGTTGAGATTACAGAAATCGTAGAAGCCATCCACCGTGAAGTTATTCTGCGTCCGCTAGGCCGCTTCAATGACAAACATTTAAATAAATGGTCGCGCGGATTTACTGGACGTATCTATGGCACGATACGTCATGTGATGCAAATGGTCGGTAATAATCTAGCGTCTGTACTACGCATATACAAAAACCTGATTCTCCAAAAGTCAGTGCAGCCACTACCGGATTCACTAAAAAAGCTGGTTAATGTACTCAATGGTGTCATGGGTGACCATCTTGTCAACAATCAAAATGCGCTCGCCATTCCGATGATGCTATACACTCAAGACGGCAAGCCGCAAGGTGAGGTGCTATCAGGTCGCATTGCTATTTTGTGCCATGGTTTATGTATGAGTCATTTAAGCTGGCAAGCCCAAGCGGATAATGATTTAGGCGAGGCCATTCATGTCAGCCAGCCTGATACCACGGTGCTGTATTTGGATTACAACACAGGCCGCCGTATCTCTCGTAGCGGCCGTAAGTTCTCTCAATTACTACAAACGCTGATCGATGATAACCCAAATATCAGTCAGATAGATCTGGTCGGACATAGTATGGGCGGCTTGGTCTCTCGCAGCGCACTGTTTTATGGTGAGCAAGATCGCCTAGACTGGATCAAGCGCGTAGGCAATCTCATCACGCTAGGTTCGCCGCATCATGGGGCAGTGCTTGAGCGTATCGGTAATTATGTGCAAGACATCATTGCCAAGCTGCCGTTTGCAGGCTCACTGGCCAAGCTCGGGGATATGCGCAGTGCCGGTATTATCGATCTGCGTCATGGCAGTATTCGGGATGCGGATTGGAAAGCACTAGAAGGACGTAGTGTCCTACCACAAGATTTCCGCCATCCTGCACGGTTGCCAAGTGGTATTAAAACTTACTTTGTCGCCAGTGCCTTGCTTGAGACCCATTATGATTCTAAGGTAACGGATCTGCTCGGAGACAGTTTGGTATCAGTGGCTTCAGCGTTGGGCGAGGATGATGCCGAGCATGCTTTGTTTGTGCCAGATGGTCATAAAGCCATATTTTATGGTGTTAATCATATGAACTTAATTCATAGTAGACGAGTACGCGAACAAGTGGTTGAATGGCTACTTGATAATGGTCGAAGTGACTATGCCGGACGTCCGCGCATACATTCTTATCCTAGAAGTTTAGATGTAGCGGTGTAGTGATTTAATGATAAAAACAAAAACCCTCAGGCATGACGCTTGAGGGTTTTTTTATAAACAATAATTTATAGGAAGTAAGAAAACTTACTCAGCAAATATCGCTGCTACATTATCTTTATTGAACTTATAGACTTCACCGCAGAAACCGCAATCCATCTCAAATGTACCGCCTTGCTCTTCGACGATATCTAACGCTTCTGCTTCACCGATTTGCTCGATTGCCATTTCACACTTCTCGCGTGAGCAAGTGCAACCAAATGATAGAGGCGCAGGCTCAGGGGCAACGATGTTTTCTTCGTGATACAAGCGATAAAGGATTTCGTTAGCATCCAGTGTCGTTAGCTCTTCTGGTTTGACCGTGCGCGTCAATACAGACAAGCGCGTCCATAAATCATCATCGATACCCGCATCTTGGTTTTGCTCAACTTCAGACGTTTCTTCAGCAGTGCGCGGCAGCATTTGCACCAAGATACCACCAGCTTGCAGGCCATCAGATGCCAAGTTAATTAACGTTGGAATCTGTGCTGATTGCTTTTGATAATGCGCTAAGCAGTCCGCTAGATTGTCATGGCTACGCTCAACGATACCTTGGTATGGTTCACCGCCATCAGGCTGAATATTGATAAACAATACGCCTTGTCCCATCGCACCAAGTTCAGCAAACGCTTCTTTGGCATGGATCATATTGTCCCACGCTTGTACTTGCTCATCCGTCTCGCCTTTCCAGCTAGCAAGCGCACGAATGATACCGTCTTGATCGCATTCTGCCATCGCCCAGTTTAGTAAGCTGTCACTGTCTGATGACTGCAACTGAATAGATAGGCGACCGTTGATTTTGACCGTACTGATTAGCAAACTCGCTGCGGTCAGCATCTCACCCAATAAACGTTTAATGGCTTCGGGGTACGGCTTTTGCGCAATCGTGCTCGCATAGCTGCGTGATAGGCGTACCACATCACCGCGCACTGGAGAGTCTTCAACAAAGAAACGTTGGCGAATGTCGTTGCTGCCATGGTTGCCAGTAGTTTGGCTGTCCGTATTTGGGACTTGGATATCTTGAGTCATAAGTCATTTGTAGTATAGAGAAGTTGTTTGCTTTATGGGGATTACTGCCGATTTATCAATCTCACTTAGCAGACTGTTTTGATGATTATGAGTAGTAATTGACAATAATTAGCTTAAACAACCAAGCAGCTGTTTGTACAAAACTCTGAGTAGATAGCCGCTATGAGCCAACATTTTATAGCCAGAATATAAACATATTCATAAATATGTACTCTCTCAAAAAAAATTCACCCTCTACTGCAAATTTGTTGTACAGTAACATTAAGTTGCATTGTGATAAACAACAGCAACAACCGTACGGATGCGGGGCAGTCGGGTCAATCAGACCTATGTCGTCCAAGCACTCACTCAATCTTGCGATAAAAGGATGTATTTCATGACATACTCATTTTCCAAACCGTTGACTTTAGCTGCTGTTATGGCATTAGGCTTAGCGGGATGTAATAACAGCAGCCAGACCAGCACTGATGCGCCAGCAGATGATGCAGCGACGACAGAAACCACCACCAACGGTACGCTACAGAAAATCAAAGACTCTGGCACTATTGTCGTCGGTCACCGTGATTCCTCTATTCCTTTTTCTTATATCGCTGATGATCCTAACCAACCGATTGGCTATGCTCACGACTTGGAAATGAAAGTGGTTGAAGCCGTTAAGCAAAAGCTAAACATGCCAGACCTTAACGTTCGCTATAACCTAATTACTTCGCAAACTCGTATCCCATTGGTACAAAACGGCACAGTAGATTTTGAGTGTGGCTCAACAACCAATAACGAAGAACGTCAAAAGCAAGTCGCTTTCTCTAATGGCTTCTTTGAAATTGGCACGCGTCTGTTAACCAAAAAAGATTCTGGTATTCAAGATTTTGAAGACCTAAAAGGCAAAACTCTGGTAACGACAGCAGGCACGACTTCAGAGCGTTATATCCGTCAGTACAACGATGATAATAAAATGGATACCAATATCATCTCAGCAAAAGATCATGGCGAAGGCTTCCTAATGCTAGAAAATGGTCGCGCTGATGCTTTTATGATGGATGATGTATTGCTCGCGGGCGAAAAAGCCAAAGCAAAAAATCCTGATGAGTGGGTCATCGTCGGTACGCCGCAATCGTTTGAAATCTATGGTTGTATGATGCGTAAAGATGATCCTGAATTCAAAGCTGTGGTCGATGAAGCACTTGCTAATGTCTTTAGTTCAGGCGAAATCAATAGCATTTATGACAAGTGGTTCTTGAACCCAATCCCACCAAAGAACGTCAATCTAAACTTTGAGATGTCAGACAACTTAAAGGCTTTGATTGCCAATCCGCATGACAGCGCTCAGCCTAAAGAAGCAGCAGCGCAGTAACGCTCATTGTCCCTCAACATAGCTTGCCTATACGTTCAGATAGCCAGTAATTTTATTTGACGTATAGGCCTATCAATCGTTGCTCGGAGAGACAATCATGAATTATAGCTGGAACTGGGGTGTGCTCTTTGAGCAGACTGGTATTGGCAACGAGCTCTATATCCATTGGATGATCACAGGTCTTGGCTGGCTGCTATTGATTGGCAGTATCGCATGGGCTATCGCGATGGTCGTCGGTACCATCTTCGGTATCATGCGTACCTTGCCCAACAAGACCGCTCGTGCAATCGGTACGGCTTATGTGACATTTTTTCGTAATATTCCACTGCTTGTTCAACTGTTCTTTTGGTTTTATATTGCGCCTGGCTGGCTCACGCCGACGATACAAGAATGGTGGTATAAGGACTTGTCTCCGAATACCTCAGCCATGCTATCAGCCAGTATTGGTCTAGGCTTATTTACTGCTGCTCGTATCGTGGAACAGGTACGGACGGGTATTGAGTCATTACCAGATGGACAGATTAACGCGGCCTACGCATTAGGGTTTAGCATTCCACAAGTCTATAAAGAAGTACTGCTACCGCAGGCATTTCGTATTATCTTGCCACCGCTCAGCTCTGAGCTAACGAACTGCTTTAAAAACGCTTCTGTGGCCTCGCTTGTGGGGGTAATGGAGCTGATTAGCCAAACCAAAACCATCAGCGAATATACTCAAAATAGTATCGAGATATATACTTACGCGACGATTATTTACTTGGTTTTCAACTTATCCTTAATCGCTATTATGGGATTGATTGAACGTAAATTGCGTGTGCCTGGGCTTATTGTGGGAGGTCAGAAATGAATATGACCGAATTGGCAACAGCCTATCCTGGTTTGATGGGCGGCATGCTTACCACCTTAAAAGTGCTGTTTTTGGCTATTTTGGGCGGTATCAGTTTAGGAACTGTACTGGCATTGATGCGCTTGTCAGGTATTAAAGCGCTTGAGATTCCAGCCAAACTATACGTCAATTACTTCCGCTCCGTACCACTGCTACTGGTACTGCTATGGTTTTATTTTGCCGTACCGATGATTTATCTTTGGGTAGCGGGTAAGTACCTGCAACTCGATGCTGCGTTTGCCTCTTGTGTGGTCGCATTTATGATGTTTGAGGCGGCTTATTTCTCAGAAGTAGTGCGTGCTGGTATTCAATCGATTGGTAGCGGGCAGGTCAATGCGGCAAAAGCGCTCGGCATGACTTATGGGCAGACCATGCGTCTGGTCATCTTGCCACAAGCCTTTCGTAAGATGCTGCCACTGATTTTGCAGCAATGTATTATTTTATTCCAAGATACGACACTGGTATTTGCCATTGGTTTGACTGACTTTTTCCGCGCAGCCTACGTTCGCGGTGAGCTAATGGGGTTACTCACGCCTTATATCTTAGGTGCTGGTGCTGTCTATTTTGTGATTAGCTTAAGTGCTTCTATTGGCGTGCAACAATTACAAAAGCGTTTGCGGTTTTAATATAGTTATTTTGTTACGGCTTTCGCTTGTGAATGTTAATAGCTTGAATTGAGTGTTTGATTTACCTTTTTTTAATAATGATTATCGAAAATAATGTGGTTAGGAGCCAGTGATGAGCAATGCTGATACGTACTTAAATGCCTTTGGCGGGCTGGTTACCAATAGTGGTCATGCTAGTGATGAGATGGTCATTGAGATATCTAATGTCAGCAAATGGTATGGAGATTTTCAAGTACTGACTGACTGTACGGCGCATGTACATAAAGGTGATGTCGTCGTCGTTTGTGGTCCATCAGGTAGTGGTAAATCAACTTTGATTAAGACAGTGAATGGACTTGAGCCTTTTCAAAAAGGTGACATCATGGTCAATGGTATCTCTGTCGGTGACCCAAAAACTAATCTACCTAAGTTACGTAGCCGTGTTG
The DNA here is from genome assembly GCF_050267985.1 of Psychrobacter sp. NPDC078929. Classification (NCBI taxonomy): domain Bacteria; kingdom Pseudomonadati; phylum Pseudomonadota; class Gammaproteobacteria; order Moraxellales; family Moraxellaceae; genus Psychrobacter; species Psychrobacter sp. NPDC078929. The sequence goes on from NZ_JBNNFX010000018.1 coordinate 81,097, forward strand.
GTATGGTATTTCAGCATTTTGAGTTATTTCCACATTTGACTATTATTGATAATTTGACTGTGGCACAAATCAAAGTGTTGGGCCGTAAAGAGTCTGAGGCCAAACAAAAAGCGATGGCGTATCTGGACCGTGTTGGTCTGACGGTACAAGCGGCGAAATATCCAGCAGAACTCTCTGGTGGTCAGCAGCAGCGTGTTGCGATTGCACGAGCGTTGGCCATGGATCCCGTCGCAATGCTGTTTGATGAGCCAACCTCTGCGCTTGATCCTGAGATGATTCAAGAAGTGTTAGATGTAATGGTCGAGCTGACTCGTGATGGTATGACCATGATGTGCGTGACGCATGAAATGGGCTTTGCCAGTCAGGTGGCCAATCGTATTATCTTTATGGATGAAGGGCATATCGTAGAAAACTGTAGTAAAGATGAGTTTTTTGAAGGCGCGAAAAGTGACCGTGCGCAGATGTTCTTATCGAAGATTTTGAATCATTAAATACACTCTGATTTACGATTTTTATAGCAGTATTTCTAATATTAAGACGTGTTCTAAAGCTTACTTTTCTTTCCACTGCTAATAATTATACAAAGCGCCCTATTAAAGACAGTTCAACGCTATCTTTAATAGGGCGCTTTGTATTCAGTTTCTTTTGTATAACTATTTGAACAATAATTTGAAGCCTATGATGTTTACACATAAGGAATTTAAATAAGATATAGTCACCTGACCACAAAAATGTTATAAAATAAATCAACTAAACGATTACCACAATAAATAACCATGACTTACTCCCTAGATTATCGCAAA
>NZ_JBNNFX010000019.1:0-75693 GCF_050267985.1 Psychrobacter sp. NPDC078929
GGTGATAACGTTGAGATGGGCGTAGAGCTTATCCACCCAATCGCTATGGACAAAGGTCTTCGCTTCGCTATTCGTGAAGGCGGCCGTACTGTAGGCGCTGGTGTTGTTGCTAACGTATTGAACTAATCCTTAAGTCTCAGCAATGAGCTTATGAATTAGTCATAAAAAAGGCCATCCTATCTAGGGTGGCCTTTTTTTTGTGATAAAAAATAAATAATTTGGTCACTTACTTATATAATCTAAGTACAACCAAATGATGAGACTAATTAAATGAAAGGAACATCATGTTTGCGATAGAAGCACTACCAACGAATGCAATAGAACTCGAAAACGTTATTCAAACCGTCGCTAATATAGAAGCGGTCGTGCAACCAGATGATGCTTGGAATCAGAAAACATTGACTGAGTTACTTGAGCAGGACAGTATTTGCCTACTGATTGCTTACGATCAAGCCAAAGAAGAGAGCGTCTCTCATCGTGAGATAGTTGGCTATTGTTTATATCAAACGACTTTTGAGCAAGCAGAAGTGTTGCGTATCGGAACTGATCCAAAATACCAACGCCAAGGCATTGCTTTACAGGTATTGAATAAATTGCATGAGCTGTTACAGCTTAATCAGGTAGAGAGTCTTTTGTTAGAAGTACGTGCCGATAATACAGCGGCGATAGCGTTATACGAGCAACAGGCATTCAATATTATTCATAAGCGTAAAGGATATTATAAAATGCCACATAAACCAGCAGTCGATGCATTGATCATGCAGCATAATTATATTTAATAAAGAAAATAAGGCTTAATAAAAAATAAGCGATTATGATAAAAGTGGCTACAACAGCTACGATATAAAAGCAGAGTTAACTAAGATTTAAGCTTTATTGCAAAGGAATTTTCTTTTTACAGACCTCTACATCAAGCTGATAATCACTATCTGCTTTCATTCGACCTAAAATATCCAAGCGTTCGCTCAGTAACTCCACCATTATGCTGATATTGGCTTGCTGTTTCTTAACCTGTTCTAGCTTCTGCTGAGTGAGTATGAGCTGCGAATCAATATCCAAGTGACCATCATAATAATCATTTAGACTATTTTTGATTTCGGTAAGCGTAAAGCCAATAGCTTGCGCGCTTTTGATCAGCTCTATGCGTTCGATACACTCTGGATGAAATTCGGTATATAAACGTGAGCCTGCCTGACGCTTGCGAGATTTTAGCAGGCCTAATTGCTCGTAATGGCGAACCGTATCTTTGGTCGTATTGGCCTTTGCTGCTAGCTCTCCAATCAATAGAAACGATGTATCAAGTGCCATAATAACCTCTTATTTTTTTCGCTATGATAATCATAACTCTAGTTGCCACGGCGATTCGCTATCCAGTAGCGATACGGCTAACGGTTTATGAGAGTGCCTTTGCCATGGCACAGACTGGCTGCCAATCAGGTTGTCTAACTGAGTCAGAAAGCTAGCACGCGGTAAAGTAGTGGCACCTAAGCTCATCAAATGATCGTTCGGTAACTGACAGTCGACGAGTGCGACATCGCTTTGTTCACATAAGCGCATCAGACCCCAAAACGCTAGCTTTGACGCATTAGATGCTCGATGAAACATTGATTCACCAAAATAGATGCCGTTTATTTTTAACCCGTACAATCCGCCAATCAGTTGACCTGCTTCGTCCCAAACTTCAATGCTATGAGCAAAGCCTTGCGCATGCAATTTGGTATAAGCTTCGATCATCTCATCATGAATCCAAGTATGCTCACCTTCGGGATGATTGTCATTAAGGCCATCACTGCGCGGTAAGCTACAGGCATGTATGACATCGTCAAAAGCTTTATTAAGCGTCAATTGCCAACGTTCGCGATTTGCTTGCTTACGTAGAGACTTACTCGGTTGATAAGCCGAGGGGGCGATCACACAACGCGGCTCAGGACACCACCAAGCAATAGGCTCATCTTCGTTAAACCAAGGAAATAGTCCTTGAGCATAGGCTGATATCAGTGTTTCAGGTGCTAAATCACCCCCCATAGCGACGATGCCAATACCATCAGGATCGATAGAAATGGGATCAGGAAAGTCATAACGCCCAAGACTTTTTAAAGTCTCAGGCGTAATGTGTTTATCGTGCTGTTGAGTAAAGTTGCCCATTTAGGCTTCTTTATCTGCAGTTAGTGTTGAATCATAAGTGTGGTCACGAGCGACGGTTTCGCCCAGTGCATCCAAGTACTTTTCAGCATCTAGCGCAGCCATACAACCCGTACCAGCAGAAGTGATGGCTTGACGGTAAACGTGATCGGCTACATCACCTGCGGCAAACACACCTTCAATACTGGTCTGGGTAGCATTACCAGTCAAGCCACTATTAACGATCAGATAGCCATCTTTCATATCCAACTGACCTTTGAACAAGTCAGTATTTGGCTTATGACCAATAGCGACAAACATACCCATTGTGTCTAGTTGTTTGGTGCTGCCATCAATCATTGATTCGATAACGACGCCATTGACGCCCATGTCATCACCGACCACTTCTTTTACTTGATGGTTCCATTCGATTTTGACATTGCCGCTTTTGGCTTTTTCAAATAGCTTGTCCTGCAGAATTTTTTCAGAGCGTAGGCTGTCACGGCGATGTACTAAGGTCACTTCAGACGCAATATTAGATAAGTACAAAGCTTCCTCAACCGCTGTATTACCACCACCAATCACCGCAACTTTTTGGTTTTTATAAAAGAAACCATCACAAGTGGCACAGGCTGATACGCCAAGCCCTCTGAATTTGGTTTCCGATTCTAGCCCCAAGTACTGTGCAGAGGCACCAGTTGAGATAATGAGCGCGTCACAAGTATAGCTACCGTTGTTACCTGTCAATTGAAAAGGACGCTCGTTTAGGTTTACTTCATTGATATGATCGTAGACCAGTTCAGTACCGAAACGCTCTGCATGCGCTTTCATACGTTCCATCAATGCAGGACCTGTCAAATCATGCGCATCGCCTGGCCAGTTGTCGACTTCGGTAGTGGTGGTTAATTGTCCACCGACTTCCATGCCAGTAACCATAACCGGCTTAAGGTTAGCGCGCGCTGCATAAACGGCTGCAGAGTAGCCAGCAGGGCCTGAGCCTAAAATAATGAGCTTTTCGTGACGTGGAGCAGTAGTGTCAGTTGCCATGAGTTGTTCCTTGCTAAATATACGAATTAAAAATGTAAGTTATAAATATAATAAAAGAGGAATATCAAAAATGACTACGAATATGCTTCTTCTAATTGCTGTGTGATAATAACATAAGGGCACAGCGCACAAAGTGCAAGTTTGCTAAAACAAACACAGGTATCATTAGAATCAAAGAATAAATAACTTTGGAACATAAGTGCAAAACAGAGACTATTTTATAGAATTTAGGCAATACAGTTAGCCATATTTTGCCACTCGTGTTTCGCTAACCAGCTGTTTTCTTACGCAAAGTGTCTACTGATTTACTTTCTTACACGCTTTCTTGATAAGACTGTCGCCACTGTACCTATGTATTTGTTATTATAAGAAGTTATGCCAAGTGTAGTAGGAGCCAAGCGATAACGGTTGTTTAAAGGCTCTACAATCGGCACATGCCAAACAAACACTTCGCTCGGTACATTTATGTCAACACTTTATGTCAGCATGATTAGGCTTAGTCATGCATTGGCGACCATTTAGTATTAATAACAAGGCAGATCTTACGTGATATCAGCACCGCTTATTGAGTATTTAAAAAAGGGAATGTTTACCCTCCTTGGGTTAATACTGGCCGTTTATTTGTTTGTCATTTTGATGACTTATACAGGCAACGATCCTAGCTGGTCGCACATCAGTAGTGATATGACCACGATTAATAATATGGGCGGCGAGGCAGGCGCATGGTTATCCGATTTGCTTTACAGCTTTTTTGGGTTTGGTGCTTGGTGGTTTTTGGCATTCGTGGTTTATGAATCTATTTTGATTTGGTGGGAAAACAAGCCAACGTTTTGGCTCATGCGATTGGTCGCTTATGTGTTTTTGCTATTAAGTGCTAGCGCATTATTTGCACAATTGGTTTCTCTAGTTCAGCAAGTCACAAACCCTGACGCAATCGGTCTTGAAGGCGTCGCTGGTGGTATCATCGGGCTAGAACTACAAGCGCGTTTGGCACAGCTACTATCGCAGTGGGGGAGTGTGATTTTCTTAGCAGTATTCGTTGTGATTACCGCTACGTTTGCCTTTAATATCCATTGGATGACGATATATCAAAAGGTTCGTGCGCTGTCATGGCTTGGTTCAGGTGTAAAAAGTCAGGATGCTATCAACGCTACTGAACCGAGCAGTACATCACAAGATGATAGCCAAAACTTAGATGAGTCGGTAGATAAAAAAGTAGAGCATGAGCAACTGCCACTTGAGTTACAGTCTGCGGAAAATACTAGCGGTACTCAAGACGTCAACAGCAGTGGACGTTTCGGTAGTGTATTATCAGAATTTTTGGCAACCTCAGGATTGGCAGATAGTGTCAAAGCCTCCGTCATCGCAGCAAAAGCAGCGGCGACACCCAATAGCTCAAAAAGTGATCAGGCAAATACCGATACAGAAACGCTTAAAGATGCTACTGATAGTACGGTCAACAGTACAGTCCAGCCATTAGTTTCAAACTTGACTGCACCTATTGCTCGCAAAGTTGAGCCAAGCTTTGCGTGGAATGATGCCAATACTGTCGATGATTTACTCGCAAGTGAGCAAATGGTTTATAATGCCAATAGCATGGACAGCTCGGCTATGCCTGTACCTAACTATTCCCAAGCGGGTACTAGTAGTACAGCATCGTTAGAGAAATCAGTACCTGCTACTGTTGTGACCACTACAACGATGGAAGCGGTTGATCAACCAGATATACATGATAAAGAATCACTAGCTCAGCCATCAGTTGATGAGTCAGTGAGCAGTAATTTAGCCAGTCAGCCAGTCATTGAACCTGCTGATCCTAAAATCTCTACGACACATGAGACTGAGGAAGTAGATAAGTTGGCAGAAGCATGGTTGGCAGAGCATGCTAACATATCAGAACCTACTGAATCTGTTGTAGGAACGTATGAAGACTCTAAGCCTGTTCAGGAAATCATAGCAGCTGAGCCAATAGTACAAGAGAAAAACCCAGAACCTATCTTAGAAGAGCCTATTAGCTTTGCACAGGAGTCAGCCAATCAACTGTCTGATACGCCTGTAGAGTTGCCACATACTGAAAAAACAGCAGTAGCCCCTGAGCCTGAAGTTGCTCCGGTAACAGTAGAGACTGAGCCTGCATTGCCAGATGTGCCAGATGTGTCAGACATGACACCAACCAATACGCCTCCTGCCAATCCAAAAGCAGCGCCAACGGTGGAAGTGACTAGCCCAGTCTCAAATGTACAGCCTGAGCCGAAAGCGTCCGTGCAACCATCTGTTAGCTTTGCTGTCCCAGAGGGCGATAGTAGCAACCATATCACTGATATGATGTCAGAGGATGATAGTAATGACGACACCAATGTACCGGTCATGCCGCATATTAGTGATGACGCAGCCTTCAGTCAAAAGTCACGCTCGATGCAAACGGCAGCTTATCGCAGCAGCCTGACGCCTATTCCAGAAGTCTCTATATTGGATAAGCCGGATCCTGACCGCAAGCCTAGCTACACTGTGGCTGAACTTGAAAAACTGTCTGAGTTGCTAGAAATTAAGCTACAAGAATTTAATGTAAAGGCTTCTGTGGTTAATGCTATCCCTGGCCCTGTTGTCACCCGTTTTGAAGTAGAGCTGGCTGCTGGGGTGAAGGCTAGTAAAGTCACAGGTATCTCGCGTGATTTAGCACGTTCATTATCGATGGCCTCTTTACGTGTGGTCGAAGTGATTCCGGGCAAACCGTACATCGGTATCGAAGTGCCTAACAAGAAACGTGAAATGGTACGTTTGATTGAACTGCTAAATACCGAAACGTTTAAAGATCCTAAAGCGCAGATTAGCATGGCAATGGGTAAAGACATCGGTGGTAACCCAATCATTACCGACCTTGCTCGTGCGCCGCATATGCTGGTGGCTGGTACCACAGGCTCTGGTAAATCAGTATTGGTCAACTCGATGCTACTATCGATGCTACTCAAATATACACCCAATGAGCTGCGTCTTATCTTGATTGATCCAAAGCAGCTTGAGCTTGCTAACTATAATGATATTCCGCATTTGCTAACGCCAGTAGTCACCGATATGACGGAAGCGGCCAGTAGCTTGTCATGGTGTGTGGCCGAGATGGAACGTCGCTATCAGTTGATGAGCTTGCTAAAGGTTCGTAAGCTCAATGAGTTTAATAAAAAAGTCATCGCGGCGGAAAAATCAGGCAATCCTATGCTCGATCCTCTATGGCGTCCAAATGACAGCGTAAGTATTAGCCAAGCACCAAAGCTAAAAACCTTACCCATGATTGTTATTGTCGCGGATGAGTTTGCCGATATGATTATGCAGGTTGGTAAACAAGCCGAAGAGCTCATCACACGTTTGGCGCAAAAATCGCGTGCTGCAGGTATTCATTTAATGCTAGCGACTCAGCGTCCATCAGTCGATGTCATTACAGGTCTGATTAAAGCCAACATCCCAGTGCGTGCGGCACTACGAGTCAACTCAAAAGTCGATTCACGTACGATTCTAGATAGTGGCGGTGCTGAGGACATGCTGGGTAACGGCGATATGTTGTTCTTGGGGCCAGGACAGATCGAGCCAGATCGTGTACATGGTGCTTACGTCAGTGACGAAGAAGTTAACCGTGTCTGTGATGCGTGGCGTGAGCGCGGTGCCCCTGACTATATTGATAATATGGCAGGCAATTTTGAATTGTCTAGCCCAGGCGGTGGTAGTACAGCCAATGCCTCTGGTGAAGATGATGATTTATATAATGATGCTGTGGCCTTTATCATGGAAACACGTAAAGTTTCTGCCTCAAGCATTCAGCGTAAATTTAGTATCGGCTATAACCGTGCCGCGCGTATTGTCGACTCTATGGAAGAAGCTGGATTGGTCAGCTCGATGGGCAAAAGTGGCAAGCGTGAACTATTGATGTAGGATTAATCCTTAAGTTGATAACGAGAAAGCGAGTCATGAGAATGGCTCGTTTTTTTATGGAAGAAACTTAATAATACTTTTATAAATTGTGGGTTTAGAAGTAAGCTCTTATTATTCAGTATGTTCTAGGGCTCGAAGAGTAGATTCGTATATTGGCTCATTAATTACTTAAACCATCCAGATGACTAACGAGTCCGTTTATCAAATATCAGGCACGGTTTTTTATACTAAACTGACAGGAGTTTATGAAAAAATAGTCATTAGTTTTAGAAAGTATGCGTGCTACATAGTCTTAATAAAATTACTCTCCAAGGAAGGTTAGTTATGTTTAAAGAATATACTCAGTATGATGGGCTCGCCTTAGCAGCCTTGGTCAATTCAGGTGAGGTTAGCGCAAAGGAATTGCTAGACGCTGCTGTCCATCAAGCCAATCAAATCAACCCTAAGCTAAATGCTATCGTGCATCGTTTTGATGAGCGTGCTTACAATGCTGCGCAGGCAGGTTTACCTTCAGGTGTATTTACTGGCGTGCCGTATTTACTAAAAGATTTATCATTTAGCTTCGCCGACGAGCCAATTACGATGGGTAGCCGCAGCGTCAATATCATTTCAGAGAAAGACAGTGAAATCGTCAAACGGATGAAAGCGACAGGCGTTAATACTTTTGGCAAGACTAATACTCCTGAGTTTGGTTTGATTATCACCACTGAGCCAAAAGCGCATGGTGCTACTCATAATCCTTTTAAAAAAGGCTACAGCTCTGGCGGCTCGTCAGGAGGTAGTGCAGCAGCAGTTGCGAGCGGTATTGTCCCGATGGCAGGCGGCGGTGATGGTGGCGGCTCCATACGTTTCCCATCTGCTTGGTGCGGTACGTTTGGGTTAAAGCCAAGCCGTGGACGTAATCCAATGGGCCCTAATCTTGGTGAAGGCTGGGAGGGGGCCGTGGCTGACCATGTGATTACGCGCTCAGTGCGCGATAGTGCAGCGATGCTAGATGCAACTAGTGGAGCAGAGATTGGTGCCCCTTACATTATAGCTCCGCCAAACGGCACCTTTCTGCAAGCGGCAATGCGTGCACCGCGAAAGCTAAAAATCGCTTTGCATCAGCAGCCTTTGATAGCCAATACGACAGTGGACAAAGAGGTGCTGGCGGTACTTGATCAAACGGCTAAGCAATTAGAGTCTATGGGTCATGAAGTAGTACCAGCCGAGCCAAACATCAATATCGAGCAGTTTTGGCATGACTTTATCGTTGTGGTCTGCGCGCATACGGCTTTTACGATTGATAATATCGAGCGTGAGTTTGGTACTGACCACATCAAAAACCTAGAGCCACAAACTTATAATATGGCACTGCTTGGGCGTTCGCTATCAGCGGTTGATTTGGCACATGCCAAACATGGCTGGCATTATAGCCAGTATCAGACGGGGCTATTACTAGAAGACTACGATATGATTTTGTGCCCGACTGTGCCCACGCCTGCGGTAAAGCATGGTGTACTACCGCCTAGCCGTATGGATGAGATGATGATGCGTAGCGCCGAGGTGCTTAACAAGGGCTTTAATATGGGTAGATATGCCTTTAGCTCAGGCATGATTGAAAAGCTCAGTGCACCTGTATTAGGTAAGATGGGCTTTACACTATTGGGTAATGTTACGGGGTTACCCGCGATGTCAGTACCCGTCGGTATGAGCAAAAACGGCCTACCGATTGGCATGCAATTAATCGGGCGTATGAATGATGAAGCGACATTATTCAGCGTGGCAGGTGAGATGGAGCGCGCAGGTTTATTTACCAAACACGCTTTTGAGAAGTAGGGTTAAGCTATAGTTTGGATTGATAACACTCAATCAAAGCGATAGATATCCATACCCAAACTATGATGGGCCATACTTTGATGAACGACAGAGACGCGCTGACCAGTACCTAATGCAAAAAACAACGGTAGCAAGTGCTCATCACTTGGATGAATGTCCTTGTAGTCTGGGTACTGCTGCCAGTCGAGCGCCGTGGGAATGTCTATTTTGAGCTGCTGCAACAACCACTGCTTAAACGTTTTGGCTGCTTGATCGATGCTGTCAGCTTCCCAGCGCAATGCTTGTAAATTGTGCGTAATGTTACCTGAGCCAATGACGAGGATTTGCTCATCACGCAGATGTGCCAACTGCGCGCCTAACTGATAGCAGGCGATACTGTCATAATGCTGCGGCAGTGATATCTGTACGATAGGCACATCGGCTTCTGGGTACAGATGTCTGAGCGGCGCCCACACGCCATGATCACAGGCACGTACTGGATTGACACTACAAGTAATGCCACGTGCGGTCAGCTGCTGAGCAAGTGTCTCAGCCAGTGCCGGCTGGCCTATAGCAGGATACTGAATGTCGTAAAGTTCAGGCGAAAATCCTGAAAAGTCATGCCACGTCTTTGGCTGTGGATTACTGCTAATCTCTAGCTTTGCTGACTGCCAATGCGCTGACATAATAACGATGGCACGTGGCTTAGGTAAGTTTTGACCGATACGAGCCAGTGCACTGGTCGTCGCAGACTGCTCAATCGCAAGCGTAGGTGCGCCATGCGAGATAAAGAGCGCTGGTAGCTTAGATGTATTCGTCGCTACATCAGACGTATTTTCCCATGCGGCAGCCGCTGTGATAGGCGTCTGCACACTATGATGATCATCACGTTGATGAGAGTGCTTAGAGGCGTTGGGTGTCGCACGTTTTGGATATTTCATGTTGCATTTATTAGGGCGTGCGCCAGTTTTTCAATCTATTTTAGGGTTGATGTTTCAAATCAAAAAATAGATTAGTATTTTATTTAATTACCACGGTGATAAGGGTGGTTATTGTTGATACTCATCGCGCGATACAATTGTTCCATAAGTACGACGCGTACTAGCGGATGTGGCAATGTCAGTGCTGATAGTGATAACTTTGCATCAGCCTTTGCCAATACTTCTGGCGAGACACCATCTGCACCGCCGATGACCAAGGCAATATCATCGCCTTGCAGCATGCCATCAGAGAGCTTATCAGCCAGTCCTTCTGTCGAAATCATCTTGCCTTTGACATCTAATACCCACAATTGCTCTCGGCTTGATGCATTATGAGCGGCTAATATAGCCTGACCTTCCTGCTCACGGTACTGTGCCAAATTAGCATCTGAAGGGTTTTTTGCCCGCTTGGCTGCCGCAATTTCGACAATTTCTGTGCTTAGCATCGGTTGAATGCGTTTGTAATACTCGTCAAAACCCGTCTGTACCCAGCTAGGCATTTTATTGCCAACGGTCAAAATCCTTACTTTCATAATGCTTACCATCTCGATAATTAAATTCAAGCTTACTAGGCCGTGTTCTTAATAGTTGTATCGTTCGTTCTTTATTGTCTGCAATTTACATCAGAGGGTTAATCGTCTCTGATACGTTGCTATTCGTGTTTTGATCATCGTCGCTCTTATCACTTTGGCTCGGCTTTGGAATGACAGTCAGCTTTGCGTCAGACTCAAAAACAATGGCTTCGACATCATCAAAACTATTAATCCCTTCAGAACGCATGGCACATTCGATTTCTTGACGCGTCAAGCGCTCATCACGCATGGCGTCTGGCAAAAACTGCCCTTGATAAAAAACGATACGCGGCTCTGATAAAATAAAGTTACTAAATTGCGGTGAAACAGACGCATATTTGGTCACCACAAATTGCAATAGGTACAGCACTAAAATAGACGAAACCCCTTCGACAAAGGGAATATCTTTGAGCAAAATTGTACTGGCACCTAACGAGCCGATCATGACTGTCACGATCCAATCGAAGTTGTTGAGCTGTGACGTCGAGCGTTTGCCAGAGATTTTGGTAACTGTCACGATCAACACGTAAACCATAACAGTCGTCAAAACAATACGACCAAGCTTGTCTATGTTGTCAAAAAAGATCATGTCCATAATGTTCGCTCCTATTATAAAGGTAAAACAAGTCATCGCTAAAATACTACTTACTAGGGCGCGTCTTACTTTGTCTCATTTTTAGTACTATTCTTAAAATAATGACACGCCTTAAACTTAGCCTAACGGATTTTACGCATTAGCAGGGGAAAACTTTGTAGCACCTTGTAGATGATGGTTTGTACTTACGTTGATTTGCGTATAGGGTCTAATAATCGATTGATAGACCATAGACTGATTCGCGCACTGACTAGTGTGAGAACCAGCATCAGCATCAGTGATGAAAGCAGGGGCAGTGGACGCTGCATCGCCATCTCAAACAATACCTCACGGCTTATCGTATCAAACAGCCAAAACCAGATGGCTGAAAAATAAATGACCGTCAGCATCCAGACAATCACAACCCCACCAAACATCAATTTATTAATCTCATCACGCGCTAATGCTCGCTTCTGATGTTTGATGAATTTACTGACAGCGATGTAAGCACCCACGATAATAGAAACCACCATAACCAGTTGTGGATTGAGCGCAAGTTTGGTCTGTATCATCATAAATATGGTACTGGCAAGCGTGTATCCAATCGCAAAAAAACCAACATATCGAGCCAGTTTAGGCTGCACTTGTACAAGTGTCTGGGGTTTGTTAAGACTGGTTGTCTGGCGTGACATAAGCTAACCTTTATAAAGGTAAAAAATAGAGTATTGATAATAAGTCGACTTAAAGCGTTAATTAAAATATCAACGCTGTGCCGTCCAGTCGAGCATGGCATCTAATACAGGTCGCGCTGCATAAGGATTTAATGCTTGATCGGTGTTAATTATACCGACGACAACGTAGTCCTGTCCTGACAGTCCTTTGACATAACCTGCCATTGAGGTGACGTTATTTAACGTGCCAGTTTTTATCCATGCGCGGCCAGTGGCTACCGATTCAGGCAAGCGATCGCTATGAGCGGCAATAGTGCCACTAACCCCAGCGACCCCTAACGAGTCGACATAGGCATCAAAATTTGGTCGACTGTAAGCATAAGTCAGTAGCTCACTTAGGTTGGCGGCGGTGATTGTACACTCACGGCAAAGTCCTGAGCCATTGGTCAAATGAGGCGGCGGTGTACTGAGATTGGTTTGCCACCATTGATTGATGGTTTGTAAGGCCGTAGGATAGTCTGTTGTAGCAGGTTTACCAAACTGATATAAGCTATCAGCCTTTTTGCTACTAGATTTATCAGCCGTTACTTTATTATCCACCTCATTATTAGTGCTGGCTTCATGACTACTTGGATTAGTGGCAGTTGTGCTAGCAGGTATTGTTTGAGTCAGCCTTCCTTTACCGTAAGCGCCTATAGATAGCGCCACTTGCTCAGCCATGACATTGTTTGAGAAGTGGTTAATGTCATGAATCTGCTCGGTTAGATTCAACGACGGATAGCTGACCATAGGCAATGGCGACATCGCGATAGCCGTAAGCCCGTGCGCTCGTTTTGTCGCCTTGCTCATATCGTAAGGGGTTTCTTGCGAAATTACTTGTCCACTCAAAGTATTCCCTAATGCTTGCCATTTGGCAGCGATGACGTGTGCGGCAAACTCTTTGGCATTAGGATATGCCACGTAAAAAACATGCTCACCGCAGCTCTCTGGCAGACTGGCATTTAATACGAGCTGCGTGTTTTGCCACTGCGGCGCTAGGCTATAGCTTGCTTGCCCACAACTGGCTGCACGGGTATTGATTGTAGCAGGCAGCTGATAGTTGGCTAACCGCGGCTTATAGGTCACACTTGCTTGGCCATTATCTTGAGGGTAAGTTTTGATACCAATGGTGCTAAAGTTAACCAAAAACCCATCAGGGCTGGCGTTATAAGGGCGTAGAGGTGAGTTGTCAAAGGCGGCAGGATCTTTACTAACATTGTTAAAAACAGCGCTGTCGATGATGATGTCACCATCGATATGACGAATACCGGATGCTTGCACTTTATACAGTAACTGCTTTAAACGCTCGTGGGTCATTTTTGGGTCGCCACTACCTTGAATAATCAAGTCACCATGTAGACGGTTGCCGATGACAATACCTGTGTGATAAACCCGTGTATGCCACACAAAATCGGCCCCTAAAGTGTCCAAAGCGATAAAGCTAGGCACAAGTTTCATGGTGCTGGCAGGCGTACGAGGGATGTCAGACTGGTGATCCAGCAAAGGCGAAAATGAAATCTTTATAGAGGTTTTATTATTGCTCGCGGCATCTTGGGCTTTGGTGTTCTGAGTAAGCGTATGCTGAGATTCATCAGGGATGACTGTTGGAATGCTCTCTACGCTCTGATAAGTATAAGGGTCATCGGTATAAGCATGTATTTTTTGCTCGTGCTTTTCAATGGTGCGCTGCTCTATGGTAACTAAGGCGCTCTGGTGGCTCGGGTCGCTGCTACTTGTATCCGTAGAGGTGTCTGTAGTTGGGTGCTCAGATACTATAGTAGATGCAGATTGGCTGTCAGGTTCATCACTATCAATGACTTGAATAGGAGCAGGCAGACGGCTAGCAGCCTTGTCACCCACAGGTGTAATAACGATACTGATATCCGCTTCTGTCAAATCGGCACGTGCCAAGGCTTTTTGAATGGCTGCTGGTAAAACGGCTTGAGCATGTATCGGTGCGACCACAACCGCTGCCAATAACGCTAACCTAGATAGACGTTTATTAGGTTGGTTTAGCAGTCGCAAATGACGACAAAGCGTGGTGATTTTGGTTGCAGCAGTAGAGTAATGGCGGCGTTTAGAAGGGTATCGCATGAGCATCTTTCATCAGGTGGCAAAAACAGCCTATGGTAACATGAGTTGCTGTTTTCGCACACGATGTCAGCAGTACAATTTTAGGGCGTGTCATCAATCTGAACAATAAAATTTAAATGGGCTAAAAATGGCTAAATCTTTGCCAAACTGCGTCAAGTAGCTGGCTAATATCTTGATATTATTTGTACTCCTTTCTTTGTTTGGCTGCCATTTATCTCATCTTTACTACCATTTTCAAAATGAGGACACGCCCTAGCGATAATGACGCTCTTATTTAGATAACTAACTCTAACTATCGATTGAACTGCGAGCATGCTTTACTGCTAACGCACATGCAAAAAAGCCATCGCCGTCATAACAGCATCGTTATAAGCATCATGCGCGCCCAGTTCAGGAATGTTGTAATGGGCTAATATCCGATTCAGATGTTGGGCTTGGTTAGAGAGCCCTTGTGTGTGACCACTGATACGCCGACTGTAAAGGTGACGCAAATCTATGACTTCGTTTGGTAGAGACGTTCCCATGTAGCGTTTGACCAAAGGATTCAAAAAAGCTATGTCTAGCTGTGTGCAGAATCCAACGATTGGTCGATTACCTATGAATGGTAGCAGCAGTGCCAACATGTCATCGTAACTCATGCCATGTTCAACATCGGCGGTACGTAGGCCATGGATTACAATGGTGTCGCGGTCTGGCATTACAGGAGGTCTGCAAACCAAATGCATGCCATTACCCGTGTCGATGATACTGCCATTAATATGTATCGCTGCTACAGACAGCAGGTGATGCTTTTTGGGGTTCAGTCCTGTCATCTCGCAGTCAATCGCCACCCATTGCTCAGCCGAAGATGTCGTAAACATTAAGGCAAGCTCTGGACGCTGTAATTGCGTCTTTTGCCAAGCGCAAGATAACTGCTGTAACCAGTTCATATTGGTTGCTCATCCATCTATGTTATTTTTGTATTTATAAAATTTCTCTATTTATGAAGCCTCTGTACTAAGACTGCCACATTTATGCGATTTCTAGCTGATAGTGTTGACGCAATTGATTCTTAAAGCTTTTGACCACGGCCAGACACTCTTTGAGTAGGTCACGTTCAAGCGCAGTCAAAGTCGTAGGGTCTACTTGCCGTGCATGCTTATCGTCGGTCGAGAGCGCCACAGATAAGCGCTGCGCCATAAAAAATTCTAGTGCTTCTAGCAAAGTATCGGCGCGCTCTTGGGTCATAGCATCAACCTGTACTAGAGCCTTTAAACGCGCCTTGGTACTAGGCACATCGAGCACATTGTTTTCTAATGCTAAAGTGCGGATACCATGCACCAAAGGAAAAATACCGGCTTTTTTTAGATCAATGTCGGATGATGCTGATTTACCGCCTAGTAAAGGTACAAACTTCTGCCACCATTGATTAACATCGCCAAACTGTAGCGCTGCCCGTGCAAACTGCCTGACAAACATAGGGTCTGCTTTTTGATGAGCAAGCTTTAAATGCTGACGTACTTGAGTAAGCAGTGACTCATCGCCGCAGACGTATTCAGCATCTAGTATTGCAGACAAGTAAATACCATGCATCGGGTCGGAATTCCTAAACCATAGGCCAATTTGCGCAGTGAATTGCTTGAGCGGTTGTCGCCACATAGGATTGGTCATCATGATATTGCCATCACACAGTGGGTAGCCAAGCGTTGCTAAATGGCTATTAAAAGTATCAGCAAACTGTGCTAAATCGAGGTGTGTATAGCCATCACGAATGATGAGCGCGTTGTCTTGATCGGTACGCATGATTTGCTCACCGCGCCCTTCTGAACCCATAACGATAAGGCAGGTATTGGCCATCACTTCATCAGGTACGATTAGCTGCCATAGTTTGGTAAATACCTGCGCATTTAGCGTCTGTACCATACGACTGATATTGCCGATTTTGACACCATTGTGATGCTGTGCTCGAATATAGCGACCGATCAGCTCAACAGCGGTATCTAGGCTTGATAAGTCCTGCGCCTGTTCGATTTGAATACTAATGAGCTGTGAATGATGGCCTATGTGAGCGAGCATATCGCTTTGCCCAAGCACACCGACGACATCGCCACTCTTATCAATGACTGGCAGTCTATGAATACGATAGCGAGTCATGGTCAGCAGCGCATCGCCAATCTCATCACTGGCTTTGATGGTTCGCAGATTAAAATTAGCATAGCGCTGGCAAGGAGTAATAGCTGGATCTTGTCTGTCACTCACCGCGCGGCAGATATCAGTATCGGTCAAAATCCCTAAAAGTAATCTTGTCTCATGTTGCGCTGTTTGTGAGCCACTTAAGCCATGTAACGGTCTGACCAGTACATGTTTTAATCCAGCTTTGGTCATGATGCGGGCAGCTTCGTACAAGCTATCATCGGCATCGACGATATGTACTGGTAACAGATGAACATCTATCACTGGCTGCAGCATGATTTGCTGTACTTCTTGTTGGTTGGTATAGCTGGCAGGATCTAGCGTTTTATTATGACGTCGTTGGCGCAATGCTTTTAATCGCTCAGGCAGCTTGTCTGATAGCATTTGGCGTACCAAATGATTTTGCGCGCTGATTTTATCGATAGCAGTGCCAGCGACTTGGAGCAGTAACGTCTCTTCATTAGCTCGGAATTGATATGGCTGTATAGGAGTGCTTTCAGGCTCTAGCTGATTATCCTTGGCAAGTGGTTCAGGCAGGCGGCGACTATCAAACCAATCATTATTGTTCAGACCGTCAGCGTGATTGCTACCTACATAGGACGCGACAAAATCACCATCTAGTGATTGCTCGATTTGCCCTTTGATGACCACATATAGACATTGCAGTTCTTCTACAGGCAAGCTCTCGTTTTTGGCAAGGTAGCGTATCTGGGTGTTTTTTCTAATGCTTTGACGCTCGGCTAAGCTCAATACATCAAAGGGCGGTTGGCTAAAATCAAGATGGGGCATGGCATCATCCTTGATGGCATATTTTCGGTAGAGACTTTACTATAGCATTAATAAAACAAAAAGCCTCCAATAACCATAATATAAATAGGGTTATTGAAGGCTTTTTAATATAGCGAAATTTATCTCAGCTACATTAGATTTTTCTAATTAGCTTTAAGCACCTAATAATTTACAGATACGACTGATTGCTTCTCGGCTCTCATCGACACTCGCGACCAGAGCGATACGCACATAACCTTGTCCAGGATTGTGACCATCAACTTCACGTGACAAATAGCGTCCTGCCAATGCATGGATATTGGCTTGCTCATACAGCGCTTTGACAAATATTTCATCATTACCATCGAACTGTTCAGGCACTTTGACCCAGAAGTAAAACCCAGCATCAGGCATGCGTAACTCTAGCAACTCCCCAAGCTCGGACATCCATAGGGCAAACTTCTCTTGGTATAGCGAGCGATTATGAGCGACGTGTTTTTCGTCTTGCCATGCAGCGATAGAGGCCAGCTGATGAGGTATCGGCATTGCACAGCCTTGGTAAGTGCGATATTGCAAATAAGCCTGCAAAATTTTGGCATCACCGGCCACAAATCCAGAGCGCAAACCCGGTAAGTTTGAACGTTTGGATAGAGAGTGGAACACGATACAGTTTTTGAAATCGCGGCGACCAAGGGCCGCACAAGCTTGGAGCAGTCCAATCGGTGCTGTATCAAAATACAGCTCGCTATAGCACTCGTCACTGGCAATAATAAAACCGTACTGATCTGACAGGCGAATGAGGTATTCCCAATCATCCATTGTCATGACGGCGCCTGTTGGATTGTTTGGGCTACAGACAAACAATAGCTGTGTACGCGTCCAGACGTCTTTTGGTACCGCGCGATAGTCACCTTTGTAGTCATTAGCTGATGTACAAGGGACAAAGTAAGGCGTTGCCTGTGCCAATATCGCTGCGCCTTCATATATCTGATAAAACGGGTTGGGCATGACGACTGTAGGCGATGTATCAGACGCTAGAGAATTACTATCTTTGTCAGCTACATCATGATCAACGACCGCTTGTACAAAGCTAAAAATCGCTTCACGTGTGCCCATTACTGGTAATACTTGAGTATTGGCATCGACATGATTTAGAAAAAACCGCTTCTCTAGCCAGTGGGCGATAGTTTGACGGAGCTCAAACATACCGTTTGTAGTCGGATAACGACTTATTTTGTCCAAGTTTTCGCGTAGGACGTCCAGCACAAATGCAGGGGGCTCATGTTTTGGCTCACCAATACCGAGCTTTATTTCACTGTAACCGTTGGCAGGCTTACTGTCGGCAAGTAGTGTTGCCATCTTTGCGAAAGGATAAGGATGCAAATACGTTAAGTTGTGATTCATAAGTGTGGTAACTATAATAGACAATTAATAATAAAGTTATAAAGAAAATTTACATTAGAGCAGTGTAGCACTTCTCTAATTTTTTGTCCTTTGCTTCTTATATCGTGAATTTGCCTTTACTGAACATAAGCTATTCAATTTATGGCTAATAAATAGGTAGTCGTCGAGAAGCCTTTCAAAACTTTCTTTATTTATAACCTATAACAACATAAAAATGATTACTCACAAGAGTATTAGGTCGTTTTAAGGATAGTCTGATATGTCTAGTGTGCTAAATAATGATGATCTCATCGCTAAAGATATCAATAACAAAAACCTTGATAATAATTTGCAGCGTTCCAAACTGTATAAACTGCTCAAAGAACGTGAGCAGTGCTGGTGGCAAGCGCGTCAGCAACTGATTGAGCGTCAGGAAAAGAAAATGTTTTGGTTTGGCGAAAACAGCCTAATTATGTGGCTGTTGTGGCAATTGGTCGGTTATGTGGTAGTAGCCATGGCATTGATGCTACTCAATAATATATTTGGTATCTCATTACCGCTATGGCAGTACGTTTCTTTGTTTGTAATACAGACCCTACTTTTTATCAGCGCCCTTGCTGCTAAAGGCCAGTTGGAAAACAAACTCCAGCGCAAAATAGATAACGACGAGCTGATGGGCGAAGAGGCGCTCAATGAAATGATTATTTTGGCAGAGGATAGCCTGTATCCTGATGTACATGCCAAATCGCCTATCTCTTTGGAAGCGTTAGATGATTATCTAGACGGACAGTTTCACCTAGCAAGCTTGCAATGTCTGCTACAAAAAGAAGTTGATGCTGGACGATTAATTATGGAGCAGCAGCCACCCGAAGTAGGTGTTTTGCCGCCAGAGCTTGCTGACGATGAACTGAACGAACATGCTAGCGAGATAACTTATAGAAGTACGCTATAAAACGTACTTCTATGATGACTATCAGACTACTTTTGCTAGTTAATATTCAAAATAATGGCTAACCAAAACTATCTAGCCGTATCAAAAATATATTACGCTATTATGCTCTTTCTGAACGGTAAGACTGGCTAACAGAGCTGCCTTTAATGCTTCCAGTCTATCAGGTGAGAGTGGCTTATCGTTTTGATCACTGATATAAAACATATCCTCAGCACGCTCACCTAAAGTGGTAATACGCGCAGCATGTACTTCGATTTGCTCTTGCAAAAACACTTGCCCAACTCGCGCCAATAGCCCTGGCTGATCAAGCGTTTCTAAGCTCAAGATGTGCTGATCTGATGCTTCATTGAACTCGAAGTTAATCACTGTTTTTACTTCAAAGTGTTTTAACTGACGCGGCATACGCTTGTTCGTCAGTTTAAGTACAGTAGGGTCTTTGAATGAGTCAATTAAGCGTTGTTTTAGCTCTTGTTGACTGTCTTCATCAACCAACAATGTGCCACTAGGATCTAGCAATACATAAGAATCCAAAGCAAAGTCACGGGTCGCTGTGATAATGCGTGCATCTAAAACGTCGAGATTCATCTGATCAAATACTGCCATGGTAACGGCAAACAGGTTCATCTGATCTTGGGTGTAAACAAAGACCTGTACCGCATCAAGTGCCAATTCGCGATGTTCACGCAAAACGACCAATGGTGGACTGTCAGCGTTAGAGGCCAATCCAATCGGTGGGTGATTCAAAATAGCTTCGGTATGCCATAAGATATCTTCTGCAATCTCTCGCAAGAAATACTCATCGCCCAAGTCATCCCATAGACGCAATACTTCATCGCGGTTCATATGTTGGTTATTGACATTATCTAGCATCGTCAACGCTTGCTTGCGTGTGGCGCTAATCATATCTTGACGATTGGTGGGCGCATCGATATCAGCGCGCAAGATGCGCCGCGTTTGTGAGTATAGCTGTTTCATGAGAGTCGCCCGCCAGCTGTTCCATAGCTGTGGGTTGGTCGCATTCATATCAGCCACCGTCAGTACATATAGATGGTTTAGATGAGTCACATTACCAATGAGATCAGAGAAAATAGTGACTACTTCAGGGTCTGAGATATCTTTTTTCTGTGCAGTAATCGACATGAGAAGGTGATAGCGTGTGAGCCAGCCTACTAAGTTTGCATCCGCCAAGCTCATACCATGCGATAAGCAAAACTCAATCGATTCGGTTTGACCAAGCTCACTATGGTCACCGCCACGGCCCTTAGCAATATCATGGAACATGGCTGCCAGCACCAAAATCTCTTTACGCTCGATACGCTGAAAGATAGAGCTGACCAGTGGAAACTCTTCTTGAAAGGTCGGATCTGTAAATCGGTGCAAAATTCTAATCAAAAACAAGGTATGCGCATCTACTGTATAACGATGGAACAAGTCATACTGCATAAGGCCAGTGACTTGCGCAAACGCAGGAATATAGTTACCCAGTACTCCATAGCGATTCATGGTACGCAGACGATGAAACAGGTAATTCTGTTCTTTTAGATTTGATAAAAACAATGTTTTGTGAGTAGGGTTGTCTCTATATATCTGATCGATGCCGCGTGCGGCAATTTTGAGTGCGCGCAGGGTATGGGTGCGAACTTTATCGATGCCATGCTGACCCATCAATAAAAACATCTCTAAGATAGAGTCTGGGTGCTGTGCAAACACTCGATGATGCGCAATGGCAATCTGGTTGCCAATACGATTGAATCGCGCATTTATAGGCTGTTTTTTTGGACGTTCATCGTCAGGCAGCTGTGGCTCTATTATCGTTTCATAATAATGATTGGTCAGCATCTCAGACAGCGTTGATATCTGCATCGCACAGCGATAGTAGTCGCGCATAAACCGTTCGACCGCAGCATTAGGCTGGTCATCAGGCTGGGTCTCGTAGCCCATTAGCTGAGCAATCTCACGCTGATAATCAAACAACAGCTTGTTTTCGTTACGGCCAGTCAGTACATGTAAGTAATGACGAATTTGCCATAAATACCCTTCGGCAAAATTCAGCTCATCAAATTCTTTTTCGGTCAAAAAGTTCTGTTGCACTAAATCATATAGCTTGCTCACGCGAAAATAACGCTTGGTGACCCAGCCGATGATATGGATATCACGTAGCCCGCCTGGTGCTGTTTTGATATTGGGTTCAAGGTTGTATTCGGTGGCATTGTGCTGCAAGTAACGCGCTTTGGATTCTTCCATTTTTACATCAAAAAATGCGCGCGGAGACCACTGTTTATTAACGATTTGAGCGGGCATGTCTTGCAATGCTTCGTTACCGATTAGGAGTCGAGCCTCTAGCTGAGCACTAGCAATCGTATGGTCAAGCGCGGCCTCTAGCGCATCATTAACACTACGTACGGAGAGTGCAGGCTCTAGTCCTATGTCCCATAGTAGAGCGACCAGTTTGTCGATTTTGCTACTGGCATCAGTACCTATCTCACCAGGAGACAGAAGCAAAATATCAATGTCTGAGTAGAGCGATAGCTCGCCGCGCCCGTAGCCACCAGTCGCAAAAAACGCCAAATCAGTCTTATCCAATTCAAACCATTTAAACAACGCAATCAATAGGCTATCGATAGCGCAAGCACGTGCTGCAACCAGTTGGCGAATGTTAGTACCACGTTCTAATGAGCGGCTGATATCGTCATTGATTTGGGCCAACCATTCAGGAATGCCAAGCAGATTCTTGTCTGTCACATTTTTGGCTGACAGTGGGGATGAGTCTGTCGCCACCTCACTTGGTAGTATCGGTAAAGGCGTCAAATCAACAGAGGCGATATCACAATTAAACATGAGTGTTATCCAGTTAAGAGTTTAGAAATAGAACGTTTGAGCTGAGCGCTATTGGGCGTCTAATGTACTGATGGCTAATAAAAGTCACGAATAGCAATTATCAATAAAAGTGCTGATAAGTATATCAATAGAAGTTATTAGGTCATCTGAGTATAAAGACAAAGCGCCTATAAGCACAATACTCAATATGCCCTAATTAAAGGCCAAAAAAAAGACCGCCTAAGCGATCTTTGATTGTACTACTGCGTCAAAAAACTTAAATCTTCTTCGGGGCGAGTAGTAAATACCTCACAGCCGTTGTCTGTTACGACCATGGTGTGCTCCCATTGAGCAGACAATTTACGGTCTTTAGTAATCGCCGTCCACTCATCAGGTAAAATCTTAGTCTGCCACGTGCCTTGGTTAATCATAGGCTCGATGGTAAACGTCATGCCTGTTTTTAGCTCAAAACCAGTGCCTTTTTTGCCATAGTGCATGACTTGTGGCTCGTGGTGGAATTCATCACTGATACCATGACCACAGAACTCGCGAACAATACTAAAACGCTCAGGCTCGACAACGGCCTGAATAGCAGCGCCAACATCACCTAGGCGTGCACCGTTCTTGACCACGCTCATACCTGCGTAAAGGGCATCTTGCGCCACTTTGCAAATACGCTGTGCCATGATAGAGCCGTTGCCGACGATCCACATTTTTGAGGTATCGCCATAGTAACCGTCTTTGATAACAGTCACATCGATGTTGATAATATCCCCATCTTTTAGCAGCTTGCTTTCAGTTGGGATACCGTGACAGACAACATGGTTGACTGAGGTACAGATAGATTTTGGAAAACCATTATAGTTAAGTGGGGCAGGGATAGCCTGCTGCACATTAACAATATAGTCATGGGCGATCTGATTGAGTGCTTCGGTACTGACGCCCACTTTGACATGCTCGTCGAGCATGACAAGGACATCACTAGCGAGTTTACCGGCCACACGCATTTTTTCTATGGCTTCTGGAGACTGGATAAGGGATTTTTTAGTCATCATCGTATATCTTATAATTATGGGTTCATTGTAGATAGATTATACCATAAACGTACTAGTGACACTTTTACGTTAAGTGATAGTGTACCTATCATTATCATTGAAAATAATTGCTTTACAGCTTGGTAAGGGCTTATATGACTCATTAGTCAGACTAATATATTCATATTTTGACAAATTAGTTGAATGTTGCAGGATATATAAGTAATGTAATTTTGCCTGCTAACGGAATTAGCAGCAATTTTTACTGTAGTTGTACAGTAAAAATAACCAAATCAATGATAACAAGGATGTTGTTATGACGCTTTCTTTGTACATTCGTGCAGCTCTCACACCAAAGACATTGTTACCAATACTGGGTTCAATCAGTGCTGGTGTGCTTCTAATGACCATGCAAACCACTTCTGCTCAAGCTGCAGGACAATACTATAATTGTGCCAATGCTAACGGTTGCAAGTTGGTGGACAGTAAATATTTCACTTCTAGTTACACTAAAACTCAATATCCGGTCGTCTTAGCACACGGGCTTGGCGGCTTCACAACGCTATTTGGAGTCATTGATTATTTCAACGGGATTCCAGAAGACTTGATGAAAGGTGGCTCAGAGGTATATACCACCAAAACGTCAGCGGTCAATAACAGCGAAGTTCGAGGTGAGCAACTGCTACAACAGGTCAAGACCATTGCCGCGATTTCAGGTGAATCTAAAGTCAATTTGTTTGGACACAGTCAGGGCGGTATAGATATCCGTTATGTCGCTGGCGTCGCGCCAAAGTACGTGGCTTCAGTAACCGCGGTATCAAGTCCAGAGCAAGGATCAAAAACCGCTGATTTTGTTAAAGATGTCCTTGAGCCAAATAATACTTCTGGACAGCCATCTAATGTCACCACCCAGCTAGTATCAGGCGTGTTCAATCTGATTGGTGGCTTCACAGATATTGGTTCTGGTATCAGTTTCAACCAAATTCAACAACAAGATGGCTGGCAAGCGCTCGTGGCTCTATCGACCGATGGTGCTGCTAAGTTCAATGCCAAATTTCCTGCAGCAATGCCAAAAAACTATTGTGGTCAACCGACTAGTACGGCGGTCAATGGCATCAAGTATTATTCATTTAGTGGCGTTGGGCAAATAACGAGCGCACTTGACCCTAGCGATTATCTATTAGCCGCAACGGGCGTACCATTCGCAGGGGAGTCTAATGATGGATTGGTATCTGCTTGCTCAAGTCGTCTTGGCTATGTGATTCGTGATAATTATAGAATGAACCATTTGGATTCCGCCGATCAAGTCTTGGGTCTGACGGCATGGGGAGAGTCTGAGCCAAAATCTATCTATCGTACTCAGGTAAACCGTCTGAAAAACGCCAACCTATAAGCTGAACTGTAAAATAATAATGCTCATTGATTGAGAAATATCGTTTATGTCAAATAACCGCCGTCCAACCTATGCAACAATTGCTATCATCGCCGTGGTTATCATTGCCACAGCGGCGGTTATTTTGTGGTTTAAGCCTAGTAATGATGTAAATTCAGCTTCAATCAAACCGTCCGTCTCTAATAATGAGAGTAGCGAGTCAGTGACAACTGAGCTGGCTGCGGGACAAGTTGTGAAATCGACAACGCCACCCAGCCAGTCTCAATTTGTTACAGGATTAGAAAATTTACCACGCTCATTAAAGGGTACTCAGATTGATGGTGAAATTATCATCGATGAAAATAAACAGTTGGTCGTCACTGAAGGTCTGCGGCGTTTGTTTGATTATTTTTTATCAGCCCTAGGTGAGGAGGAAGAAGCGACTATATTGGCCCGTGTGGAGAGTTATATTCGCCATCACACACCAGAGCCTGCCGCTAGCCAAGCGGTCACTATTTTTAATCAATATGTTGCTTACCTTAAAGCACTTCCTGAGATAGAAAAGCGTTATGGTAATCTGCAATTACAGGCGACCAAAAGTGGTGAGCTGGACTTGAACGCAGTTGCCCAGCAAAAACAAGATATCGCTAATCTACGTCAGCAGTACTTTGATAAGTCAACCATCACAGCATTTTTTGGCGCAGAGGATGATTACGATAGTTATAGTATAGAGATGGTCAGAATTGACCAAAATAAGCAAATGTCTGACGCACAGAAACAAGCTGCCCGTCAGGACTATATCAGTCGATTGCCAGAGAATGCTACTAAAAGCAATATCATACAACAAGCCAATATTAGCGAGTTGATGACTCGCACTGAACAGATGAAAGCTCGCGGTGCAACGCCCGAGGAGTTATATAATATGCGCCGAGAGCTAGTAGGCGCACCAGCAGCAGAAAGGCTGGCACAAGTAGATCAAGAAGACGCTAATTTTGACCAACGCTTCACCCAGTATGAAACTCAAAAAAATCTCCTATTAAGCCAAGGTGTCGATGTAGCCCAAGCGCAAATTCAGATAAATCAGCTTGAACAGCAGTTATTTGATGATACTGAGCGTAAGCGTCTGGATGGTTACGCGGCATTGCAACGACAGCAAGCTGTGAACAATCCATAATTGCCGTCAATAGTTATCGTTAATAACCATCGTTGATACGGATAGATAGAGTAAGCAAAATTATAGTTAGCAGGTCATCTTGGTACTGGCAAGAGCAAGTAGCTATATATTTGCAAAGTAGTACAAAATGCATTCCGAATAACTACCCAGTTTATGATGACACCTCCCTGTGAGTCATGCACAATATTGCCATTGTTTAGAGCATTAAATAAAACAATAAATGAATCATAATAAGTCTGAGCTTTTACTATGTTTATTAGCGCTTACCGCCTGTCTATTAGCGCTGATGGCTCAAGCAGATAGGATGTCTAGTAAAAGTATCGGATGCAATAAAGCGAGGAGTTGATATGAAGAATATGACTAAAGTAATGATGGCCGCGACATTGGCAGTTGGTACACTTGCTGCAGGTTGTCAGACGACGAACTTGCCTGCGCCAGTTGACCAACCAATCACTGCAGATGTCTTGCAAGCACACAACTGGCAGCTCGTTGATGCCAAACGCAGCAATGGCGATAAAGTGACTCAGCTATTTTTTGACCCAGCCAAGCCATTAACGTTGAATTTTATGAATGATAACGGTAGAGATTACGTGGCATTTATGAATACCTGCAATAACATGGGTGCTGGATATAGCGTTGCAAATGGTGAAGTCGAGATTAAAAACGGCATTAGTACTATGATGGCATGTCCTGAACCGCAAGCCAGCTTTGATACAGCAACATTAGCCACTGTAAAAGGTAAATATAGCCTTAGTAAGAATGCCAACAATGTGCCGATCTTGACCATTAAAAACGATGATCAAGTTGCTTATTTTAAAGCCGTTGCGAAGTAACTTAATGATTGAGTAAACAGTTTGACTGGTTCGTGAACTTAAGCAATTAAAGTTGCTCATTTAAAGCTACTCTTCTTGAAACGCAAAATGCCTCGCTATTAAGTGGGGCATTTTTTTATCCAAAGTTTGACTCAGTTTAGACTACACTAGAGCAATAACCCTATAATACCTTTGATATCGTGAGATACTAGCTATGGCTTTGAGTCGGCAACAGTGACGATAGTTTTTTAATTATTCACAATACTTTTATCATTAGGATCTATTGGATACCACGCTATGTTTGAAACCATAAAAGTCATTACTACGATAGCTATAGTTACCGTCCTCACTGGCTGTCAGACATTACCTAATACCTCAGTAAAAAAGCCAACCAGTACAGTCGAGACCAATCCGCTGACTGCACGTATGCCAGCGATTGATCGCCGAGGATACATTGCCTACATAGAAGAGCAGGGCGTAGGTACGGCAAAAGTATCGTCACTCTATAGTATCCGTCCTGACGGTAGCGATCGTCAGCTCATCGATCAGCTTAATGGCTATATCTATGCGCCAGCATGGTCGGCAAACGGACAGCTGCTTGCATACAGCAAACAAGCCCCGCGTGAGCATCCCAAAATTTATATCTATGATCGTAGTAGCAATACGCGCAACCTAGTAGTAAATGCTGAAGGCAGTAATATGTCAGCGTCATTTTCACCCGATGGTCAAGATTTGCTCTATAGCTCTACAGTCGGGGGTAATTCTGATATCTATAAGATGCGTCTGAGCGATGGTAAGACCCAGCAGTTAACGACCCTGCCGAGTACAGAGGTACAGCCTAGTTATGCTGCTGATGGCAAGAGCTTTGTCTATACCAGCGATAAAGTCCGTGCTGGACGACCGCGAATTTATCGTTATGACTTCGCTACGGGCAATGCGACACCTGTATCAACAAATGGGTATGTGGCCAGTCCTCAGCTTAGCTTAGATGGTCAGCGTATGGCCTACTTAAATGGTCGCAAGGCGGCTGTCATGACCTTGACGACGGGACAGGTGGTCAACCTGGCAGAAACAGGGCTTGATGAGCCTGCACGTCTATCTCCATCTGGCAATTATGCCGTCTATCCAACTCGCCGCTTGAGTGTGGGCGGGCAAGCAGCAGGCCAAAGTAATGGTAGTCTAGTTATCCATTCGCTGTCAGGTAATACCAGCTATGCCATCAGTGGCCAAGATGGTGGAGTCGTGCGGTCACCGATATGGGGTCGTTAGAGAGGTATATCTTAAGTCGTGACATTTATAAACTTATTTGTAAAACAACATAAGTTTATAAATATTAAGTGAAGAGCCTTAGCTTTTGTAGTAGGTTATTACAAATAGAAGATTAGGTTCACAAAGGGAGAACCCGCGTAATGCAAGAGGCTTTTTTCGTGTTTATCACCAAAATAAGTTTATATCCAACGATTGTTTTCACCGGTCTTGTGATGTTCGTTACTCTATATTGGGTGGTATCCTTACTCGGCATGGCAGATATGGACAGCGTGGATGCTGTAGAGACAGGTAGTGATGCTGCTGTCTCTGATTTATCATCGACCGGTTTTTTTACAGGCCTCATGCTGAAGTTTGGTCTCTACGGTGTGCCTCTAGTCATTATATTGAGCTTAGTTAGTTTAATCGGTTGGTTATTGAGCTATTTGTATACCAGTTTCTTACATCAAAATTTTGACTCTGGTGTTCTGTATTACGTATTTGGCACAGGGGCACTAATATTCGTATTGGTCGTTTCTATGTGGCTAACAGGCATGATCATTTCACCCATCCGCAAAAACATTGCCAGAATTCCCAAACGTAATTCTGCTAATAATGTAGGCAAAATCGCGATTGTGCGCACACTTAGTGTGACGGACAAGCACGGTGAGGCAGAATTGAATGATGGCGGTGCAGGTTTGATACTCAAGGTTCGTTCAGACAACAGTACTAGCTTACTGAAAAAGGGCGATAGAGTGATGTTGATCGCGTATTTAGAAGAAACAAATACCTATCAAGTCGCTCGTGTTGAAGATAAATAATTATAAATCGTTTAGTTGATACGACTTTCTATTATCGCTTTTAGCATAGAGTAAACTCGAAAATAAGATAAACCCTGATAAACAATAAACAGCCATTGAGCTAAAAAACCTCTATTTTTACATCATACGAACGGTTTTAAATTTAGTTATGGTCGGTTCAACTAGTTTAGATATGAGAAAGGCAAGTGAAACTGCTACATAGAGGAGTTGAGCAAACCGGATCGAACATCTGATGGATATAGAACTGACTATAGAATGTTTCAATTAAAGGAATAAACATGGACATACTCATTATCGTCGGCGTGGTTGTGGTGCTGGCGTTTGTTTTCATTATGGCAGCACTGTTGATGCTCAAAGCCTTTTACTTCAAGGTTGAGCAGGGCAAAGCACTAATTATCAACGGTGTGAGCAAAATAGCCGTACGTTTTGATGGTGGCTTTGTTTGGCCAGTTATTAATAAAAAAGAGCTGATGAGAATATCGCTCATCACGTTAGAAGTGGATAGACGCGGTAAAGAAGGACTGATTTGCGCCGATAACATGCGTGCTGATATCACAGTCGCATTTTATCTACGTGTCAATGAAACCGAAGAAGATGTGCTAAAAGTCGCCAAATCGGTTGGGGTTGAGAGAGCTTCAGATAAAGTCGCTGTTAATGAGCTGTTTAATGCCAAGTTTTCAGAGGCGCTAAAAACAGTTGGTAAGCAAATAGATTTCGTTAAATTGTTTGAAAACCGCAGCGAGTTTCGTGACAGTATCGTTCAAGAAATCGGTAACGATCTAAACGGCTATGTCTTAGAAGATGTCGCAATCGATTATCTAGAGCAAACACCGAAAGTATCGTTGGACTCAAGTAATATTCTAGATGCTGAAGGTATCAAAAAGATTACTCAGCTAACGGCTTTTCAAAACGTTATTACCAATGAGCTTGAGCGTGATGAAGAGCTAGCGGTTAAGAAAAAGAACGTTGAAACCAGAGAGGCGATGCTAGAGCTTGAGCGTCAACAAGCCGATGCTGAAGCCAAGCAAAAGCGTGAAATATCGTCAGTGATTGCCCGTGAAACGGCTGAAACTCGTAAGATTGAAGAAGAAGAGCGTAAGAAGTCAGAAACAGCCGTCATCATGGTTGAGCAGGACTTAGCGATTCAGCGAGAGAATCAGCAACGTGAAATTGAAGTAGCAGGTCAAAATCGTCTGCGTGCAGTTGTCATCGAAGAAGAGAAGGTTACGCGTGCCCGTGACTTAGAAATCGTCTCTCGTGAGCGTGAAGTTGACTTGCAACGCATCGAGGCTGAACGTGCGATTGAACTTGAGAAAAAAGAAATCGCCAATGTCATCCGCGAGCGTATTGCGGTCGACAAAACAGTGGCGCAAGAAGAAGAGCGTATCAAAGAAGTTCGCGAAGTTAGTGAAGCGCAGCGTTCTAAGCAGACACGCGTGCTAGCAGCAGAAGCCGATGCGGAAGAAATCAAAGTACGTCAGGTGAAAAAAGCCGAAGCCGAAGAGCTGTCAGCCAAGCATAAAGCCGTTGAAATCACTACGCTTGCTACGGCTAACCTTGAAGCCTCTGCCAAAGAGTCAGAAGCCAAAATCAGAATGGCAGAAGGTATCAAAGCAGAAGAGTCAGCGCACGGCTTTGCTGAAGCCGCGATTCAAGAAGCCAAATCAGTATCGCTTGAAAAAGAAGGTATTGCGAGAGCCAATGTCATCAAAGCGACGGGACAGGCTCAGGCTCAAACAGACCGTGAAAAAGGCATGGCTGAAGCCGAAGTTATCGCAGCTCGCGGCGCCTCTAAAGCAAAAGCTGAGCGTGACATCGGTATGGTCGATGCAGAGATTGTTGCCGCTCGCGGTGAGTCTAATGCCAAAGCCGAGCGTGATGTCGGTATGGCCAATGCTGAAGTTATCGCCGCTCGCGGTGAGTCAAACGCCAAGGCCGAGCGTGACGTTGGAATGGCAAAAGCCGAAGTCACTCGTGCGCACTTCCAAGCCGAAGCAGACGGTCTGGTCGAGAAGTTCAACGCCATGGGCAGCATGAGTAAAGAGGCTCGTGAGCACGAGGAGTTCCGTATGGGGCTTGAGACCGCGCTACAAGAAGCGATGGCTTCTATTGATGCAGGTAAAGAGATTGCCAAAGAAAACGCCGAAGTCTTGGCAGTGGCACTCCAAAAAGCCAAAATCGATATCGTCGGCGGTGAAGCGCATTTCTTTGACAACTTTGCCAAATCACTATCGATCGGTAAAGCCATTGATGGCCTAGCGGGTAAGTCAGACACGTTAAGCGGTATCATCAATGGGGTCATGGCGAACCAAGCCATGAAAGCGAACCAGTCAAATGATGACAGAACTGCTTAAATGATGTGCGACTGGTATACATGTCAGTATTTATAAGTACGTTGCATTTATAAGCATGCTGTCATTTAGGTCGCAGCGTGCTAGCTATGACTCATTCGCGCTAAGCGTGTTAAAGCGCGATAGCCAGCTCATTGTTTATGATGAGTTGGCTAATCTAAAAAATCAGTAGAAGTGATGCGATTTTTTAGATTAGCCAAGCGCTTCTTTACTTTCAATGATTCCTTATTGCCAAAATATAAAAATGGACGAGCAACGATGGCGGACACGCAAAACCAAACCAATTCAGATAGCAACAGTGATCCTAACGCGAACCAAGCAACTCAAACTGATCAGGCAGTGGCCGCCGGTAATGCTTATGAGCTCATCAAAAAACGCCTGACAGAGCAAGGCCGCCGTCTAGAGCAACTGACCGCCAAATTAAATGCTGCACGCCTGATGGAGTTTGGCAGTACCCAAATGCAGGTCGTGGCGCGCACGCGCATCCGTACCGAGCACAACTGTGTGGCGCAGGATATGGTACAGGTCGGTGATTATTTGCTGTTTGGTTACAACGTCTTTATGGGGCTAAAGCGCGCTAGCAATGTTAAGGATGTACTGTCGCTATATCGCTTGATAGACCCTGCTGATAAAGGCGACAGCGATGAGAGTCCGCAGAGCAATGTTGGTGGTGATAGTGAAGAGCAAGAGTATCAGCTCGAAGAGGTCGATTTAAAAGGCACTTTTTTAGATCAAGATGCTTTTGTACAAGACTTCAATGAGCTCTATCGCTATTACAAGCAAACACGCCTGATTCAGCTAACCGTGAAAGACAGCAAGCTGCTATTGGCCTTTCAGATCGGTGAGCGTATCACCGATATTCGCGTGTTTCGTTTTGCGTTAGATTTTAGCCAAGGCACACCAGAGGCGGCGCAAGTGGCTTATGTCGACAATCGCGGTGAGCGCGATATTGAGCTACCACCTGCTTATGATTTTGAGTGGATAGAGACCACGCGTGAGCAGATGATCAATGGCAAATATCCGCACATGAATATCTTGGACACCATATTTGTGGAAACGGTTGGCGGTGACTTGACCATCAAAATCGAAAACAATACCGAGTCAGGGCAGGGCATTTATAGCGAGCCTGTCGAAGATCGTACTCAGTCGTTGACCGATGCCGAGATTGCTTATGCCAAAGTTGGCAGTTTAATTCTGCTTAAGATATTACCGTATCGCGAGGATAGTTATCGCTATTTTGTCTATAACACTTTAACCGAAGGGGTATTACGTTTGGATGCGATTGGACAATCGTGTGTGCAGCTACCAGAAGACCACGGCATCATATTTCCGGGTGGCTACTATCTGCAAACGGGCGAATATAAACTGTTTGATGCCAATAATGTGGACGCCAAAGACTTAAAGTTCAAACGCAAAATCATATCGCCAAATGGCGAAGATGTTCTATTTTTATTTTATGACAGAGACTTGGGTATCACGGGTCTGTTTCCTTATAATTTGATTAAAAAGCAATTGGCAAATCCTATTTATTGTAATGGTATGGCCTTGGCAGACAATGGTCGCTTGGTGCTGTTTAGCGACCAAAGCGAGCCGTCGCGCATTCATCCGATGCAGATATGGCACACCCCTTACGCCTCGCCTGAGTATGTGAGCGAATTGCCTGAAAGCACGAGCTTCTATGGCAAAATCGGCAACAAAGAGCTAGTGCGCGGTATCTCAGATCTTTATAGCATTACCCGCCTAATCGACAACCAAAGCGTGTCGCAAAAACTCTATGAAGAGCTGTCGGACAATACCAGTCGCCTCTTTGATAGCTACTACTGGCTGTCTGAGCCTGAGCTGAGCGACGTCGCCAGTAGTATTAAAGAAGTGACGGCGACCGCTGAGCTGGTCATTGATGAGTTTGCCAAAGTACAAAGTATCCAAAAGCAAACCCAAAACGCGCTTGCCGATGCCGAATCTCAGCAAAATGAGATTTTGCGGCTGATACGGGTCACGACGTTTGAGTCTGCCAGTGACTATGTCGATCAGCTGTCGGCATTAAGACGACAAAAAGGTCGTTTGGTTAGCCTAGAGGATTTGCGTTATTTAGACAGCGATAAATTAGAAGCGTTACAAGCGCAGCTAGAAGAAGCAGAAAGCGATCTTGCCGAAAAAACCGTACTGTTTTTAAGCGGTGATAAATCGCTATCAAGCTACGAAGGGATATTGGTCGATGTCAGTGAGCGCTTAAACACGGCGGAGACCAATGCTGAATTAAAGCCAGTGCTGGATAAAATTGACGATACGGCGCAAGGGTTAGATTTATTGACCGAGCTGCTCGGTACGTTGGATGTTGCTGACGCCACGGTACGCACCCAAATCATCGATGACATCTCGACTATTTATGCCAGCCTTAATCAGAGCAAAGCCAAGCTCAATCACAAACGCAAAAACTTAGGATCGGCTGAAGCGCTCGCGCAATTTGGCGCGCAGTTTAAGCTGTTTGGTCAATCGATTGCCAATGCCTTATCCATTGCTAATACGCCTGAGAAATCAGATGAGCAAATGGCAAAGCTACTGGTGCAATTAGAGGAATTAGAAAGCCAGTTCGCGGATCCTGAGACCAATAGCGGCGATCAGTTTTTAGCCGATATCATCAGTAAACGCGAAGAGATTTACGAAACCTTTGAAAATCATAAGCAGCAACTGCTCGATGTCCGCAATCGCAAAGCACAAAATCTAGGCGATGGCGCGCTGCGAATGCTTGAGAGTATCAAGAAGCGCACGCAAAGTACTGGTGTCACGGGCTTTACCGAAGAAGAAGCGCTCAATACGTACTTTGCCTCTGATGGTCTGGTGCAAAAAGTCCGCAACATCGCAAAAGAGCTACAGGCGATGGGCTTTAGCGTCAAAGCCGATGACATTGATGCGCGCCTAAAAGCCATTCAAATCGAAAGCTATAAGAGTCTAAAAGACAAGTCGGACTTGTTTGAAGATGGTGGCCAAATCATCAAACTGGGCAAGCATCGTTTTTCGGTTAATACTCAGCCATTAGACTTAACCTTACTCAGTCGCCAGCAGTCAGATGGCAAGCGTGTGCTCAATTTGCATCTAACGGGTACCGACTATTACGAAGCGCTCAATAATACTGAGCTAAATGCCTTGCGCCCGTATTGGGAGATGAATATTGCCTCCGAGTCCGACAAGGTATACCGCGCCGAGTACTTGGCCTATAGCATCATCGAGAGCGCCAAAAATAGTCAAGACGGTCTGACCGAAACGCGTCTCTACCAAGCATACGACGAAACCGTCATTACTTTGGACGTCAATGGTGATATCGATAATGACAGTCCGCTAGCAAAATTGGTCAAAGCGTACGCAACCCCGCGCTATCAGCTTGGGTTTGACAAAGGCATTCATGACCATGATGCCACGCTACTATTGATGCAGATACTGCCAACGTTGCGTGAGGCCGGGCTACTGATTTATACCCCGCAAGTCCGCGCACTGGCGCAATTATTCTATTGGCAGTTAAATATCGTACAAGCGCTGGGTTTAGACAGCCTACGTCAATTTGGCTACGACAATTGGCTGAACGAATCTGTGCTGACTCGCGCGAGCAACTGGACGGATAGAGCGGCGACCGCCGAGCAACTGCGCCGTGCCCTTGGTAGCGACACTGCCAAATCCTTACTGGTCGAGGATATGAGCCAAGTGATGCATCGTTTTGTCACAGCCTATCGTGACGAACGTATGGGTAGTAGTCATAATGCTAAGCAGCCATCAGACGCCGCATTGGCGTCAGAGTCAGACTCAACGACCAGCGATATTCATAATACCAATATCTTTAAACCTAGCTATGTGCAGCTGGCTTGCGAATATTTAGTCAGCGTCATGGGTGGTCAGTCAGCAGAACCAAATGCCGCCGCATATAACACAATGAACTGGCAAACCAGTAGGCAGGCCGAGCAGCTGTGTGAGCAGCTAAGCCAAACGCTGAGTAGCTCGCCCGTCAGTACGCAAAATACGGCCAGTTTTGCGCAGCTACAGTCCTCAATTGGTAAGCTGGGTTTCCAACCCAAATCAGCCTACGAGCTACTAGCCACATGGTTTCATGCACTGCTTGATAAGACTTACAGTAATAGTGAGTCGGCTAACGTAGCAGATGATGGCCTGAATGAGGCAGGCGAGGCGCTCAGTGAAGCGCAGCTGGCTGAACGTCAAGAAAAAGACGCGCTACGTCAGCAGCAGCTAGAAAGCGGTCGTCATTATGTGCCAGAAGCAATTGCTGTACTACTCACTCAACTGAACGATGCGCAGCGTGAAGCCTTGGTACAGCGACTCATTGACTCGGGCGCAAGTTTCGATAAAGGCGGCGCGCATAAAGGCACAGCTAATGCCGCTTCTACTTTGTCTTTCTCTTCACCTCCAGCGTCATCATCAACGTCACTGACCAGTATCAATAACCCGCTCAATCAAGTGCAAAGCTTTGCGCGTCATACAGGTAAGGTGTCGCTTGAAATACAAGTTAATGGTTTATTGGGTGAGCATACACGTATTCATCAGCAGAGCCTAACCTTTGCCGTTGACGACTTTCTAAATCGTTTGCATCACCATGACACCCAAGTGATCCCTGCTTATAAACGCTATCTGGCGATGCGCTCAGAGATATTACATGAGTCAAAAGAAACCTTGCGACTGGACGAATTTATGCCTCGTCCCTTGTCCTCATTTGTGCGTAACCGCCTGATTAACGAGAGCTACTTACCACTTATCGGCGATAACCTTGCCAAGCAAATGGGTACGGTCGGCGAGGATAAGCGGACCGATTTGATGGGTATCCTCATGATGATATCGCCACCAGGGTATGGTAAGACCACCTTGATGGAGTATGTGGCAAATCGCCTCGGCCTGATCTTTATGAAGATTAACTGTCCGTCACTCGGTCATGATGTCACCTCATTAGATCCCGAAAAAGCGCCCAATGCCACGGCAAGGGAAGAGCTGAATAAAATCAATTTAGCCTTTGAGATGGGCAATAACGTCATGCTCTATCTCGATGATATTCAGCATACCCATGCGGAATTTTTGCAAAAGTTTATCTCGTTGGGTGACGGTACACGCCGTATCGATGGTGTCTGGCAAGGCAAAACCAAGACCTATGACATGCGTGGCAAAAAGTTCTGCGTGGTCATGGCAGGTAACCCGTATACCGAAAGCGGCGAGGCTTTCAAAGTGCCGGACATGCTCGCCAACCGTGCCGATATCTATAACTTAGGCGATATCATGAGCGGCATGGAAGAGGTGTTTGCACTCAGTTATATTGAAAACTCGCTGACCTCTAATACCGTCCTCGCACCAATGGCCAACCGTGACTTAAGCGATGTGCATCGTTTGATTAAAATGGCAAAAACGGACAATGCGAATCTTGCTCAAGCACAAAGCAGCGATTTGACGTATCCGTATAGCACTTCAGAAGTTAACGAGATTGTCGCTATTTTGCGCCATATGTTTAGGGTGCAAGAAGTCATTCTGGACGTCAACCAAGCCTATATTGCCTCCGCCTCGCAAGATGATAAGTATCGTGTTGAGCCGATATTTAAGCTGCAAGGCAGTTATCGTAATATGAATAAGATGACCGAAAAGCTATCAGCGGTCATGAATGAAGAAGAGCTGAATCAGCTGATAGACGATCACTATCTGGGCGAGTCGCAGCTATTGACCCAAGGCGCAGAGAGTAACTTGCTCAAGCTTGGTGAGATGCGTGGTGTCTTAACCGAATCAGAAAAAGAGCGTTGGGCGCAAATCAAAGCCGACTTCCTACGTAACAAAGCCATGGGCGGTGAAGATGGCGATACGGGCGCACGTATCGTCGCCCAGTTGGTCGACTTGGCCAGTGGTTTCAATGCCATCAGTAGCCAGTTTGAGACATACTTAACGAAAAATGATCCTGAACAAATCGCTCGCTTACGAGAAGCAGGTCAACAAGCGCAACTCGATGCCCAGCTAAACGCCCAATTAGAAGCACAAAAAATACTTGCCGATAGTGTCATTAACAATGCCAAAGTCGTCAGCGATAGTATCGATAATGGCTTTGAGAAAAGTGTGAGTCAATTGCTACAAATATATAAGCACGATCATAAGTCAGAAGGCGAGTATCTCAAGCAAAACCAATATGCACAAAAACAGCTCATGGTGCAGCTGGTCAACGCTGTTGAACAACTGGCGCAAAAAATGGCGGATAGCTTGGTTAGCAATAATGATAATCAAACAGCCGATAGCGATATCCCTGATATTCATCAGCAAACGGCACTGATGGCAACTGCCCTCAAGCAAGCGTTAGAGCCATTGACGATGCGGATGGATGAGAAGTTGGCGATTGATACCAGCGCCGATCAATCTGGTAAGTTAATCGTTAATAGTCTCAATCGCCTAAATAAAATATTTGACGACTATGATTAGTAGACTATAGTGCCCAGTGCCCAGTGCCCAGTGCCCAGTGCCCAGTGCCCAGTGCCCAGTGCCCAGTGCCCAGTGCCCAGTGCCCAGTGACTAATGTAGTAAACAAACCAATGAGAAAATTATGGCGCACAAAAAGAAGAACGTTCGCAAAAAACTCTGCCCTGTCTGCGAGCGCGAGTTTAGTTGGACTAAGAAGCTTGATAAAAACTGGGAGAGCATGGTCTATTGCTCCGACCAATGCCGACGGGTAAAAAAATATGAAGGGCTGGATCATCAAAAAGAAGACAAGTAGTCGTTAGTAATGAAATAGGGTTATATAGATATAAGGGAGTAGACGATGGCACATAAAAAAGTAAACCTACCGCAAAAAATCTGCCCCGTCTGCCAGCGCCCATTTACATGGCGTAAAAAGTGGGAGAAAGACTGGGAGCAGGTGATTTATTGTTCTGAGAAGTGTCGGCGAGGGAAAGCAAAAGATGAATAGACCAAAATATAAAGCTTCAGCCGATCATAGATTGGCTGAAGCTTTATTAAGTTGATGGCTTATTATTAGTAATGTTCTTTCATAAGTACTTCTTCCATTCGACACCGTCGTCTAATTTACAGAAGATGAGATATAGGTCGTTTACTTATAAATACTTTTGCCTAAAAAGACTAAAGTCATTCTCACTAGAAAATAGAGAATAACTCTAACGTTTTTATTGGCTATCAGTGGCTATTACACTGTTGGATTAGGGTCTTGAGAATTTAAACATCTCTTCATAGTCTATGACATCGTCTTGGTTATCGTCCACTTCAATAGTAAGGGCAGTATTGCCTGTTACTCGAGCGTAACGCGTGCGTGGTTCTGATAATCCAGTCCCCGCATTGCCATCATAAATTATAGTAGTAGTTAATTGACCAGTAACAGCATCAACAGTGTAGTTACCCCATTCCATACCATTTTCGGAATTATCGACTGACCTATCCTCGTCAACTTGCACGTAGATATAAGTACCGTTTTCTAAGAATGCTAAGCCCAGTAGCTCGTTGTCATCAGCATCATCGAAATCCCAAGGTCCTAAAATACTTTCAGACTTAGTTTCTGAGAAACGATAGCTTTCGTTACTATCAATGATGCCATTTCCGTTTTCATCTACTTTCAGGATAAATTTACCGTTAGATACCTGAGCATAACGCATGACAGAATCTGATAATCCAGAGGTACCGTTTTTATCAAAGATAGGCGTAGCGGTTAGTTTGCCTTCTGTACTACTGACGCTATAACTGCCTAATTCCATACCATTTCCAGCTTCACTGGTTGATTGGATACTATCGACTTGGGTCTGTATATAAGTCCCATCATCCATGAATATAATAGTTGATAACTCTCCACTAGCGGTATCGTCGCTACTCCACATGCCGACGATTTCAGTATCAATATTGGGCTGATCAGGTTGTGTAACATCTGGTTGATCAGGTTGCGACGTCGGTGATTCATCAGAATCAGAGTCACTACCACATCCCTGTAAAATCAGTGCTGTTGTCATGGCTAATAATGCTAGTTTAAATGATTTCATTTTTATCTCTCCTTGATTTAAAAATATAAAATCTCACTCAGCTGAAAGTCAGTGCCTTGCATCTCCTTATTATGTTAATTAAAGAATATATAAATCAGTATTTATGAATATAACAAACATTTTTCAGTTAATCCAATCCAAAAAGTATTTTCTAAATGAGTAAAATGGAGAGGTTGGTTATGAAATAAAAAGAGTGTAAAAGCGAGAAGAAGCTGTAAAAAGTAAATTTATTAGCGAAAAGGTCAAAGTATTAAAGGTTCGAAGAGCTTTTTCGAGATACTGTCGCTGGAAGATAGTGAGCAATAAAAGTATTTATTTAAAAAATTGGCAGATATATAATTAAACGCCGTCTCCTTTATTGACTGCATTTCTACTGAATGAAAAAGATAAAGGAGACGGTATATTTAAACGTCATAGCTACATATATTTTTTGAAATCGATTTAAACGTAAGAAAGTTAGTTACTACAAATTGGGTTTCAACCATTTTTTAGCAGTTTTTATATTCTAATTTTCACACTCAGTATAAATTTCTAATTGATCACGACTGAATTTACCGCTGGTTAATTACCATCTCTCTTAGCAAAAATATTCGCAACCAGCGCACCACTAAAGTTATGCCACACACTAAATATAGCACTAGGTAAGGCAGCGACAGGATTAAAATAAGTCGCCGCAAGGGCAGCACCTAGACCAGAGTTTTGCATGCCCACTTCCACCATAATCGCGCGGCGTTGTCTCTCCGTAAAGCCAGACAAGCGAGCGATTACATAGCCCAAGGTATAACCCGTCATATTATGTAAGGCAACCACGATAAATACGATAGCACCGCTATCTAAGATGGTCGCTTTAGACACGGCAACCACTGCCGCTATAATGATGGAAATACCCAATACCGACACCATCGGTAATACCTCGGTGACGAACTCGATCTTTTCACCCAAAAATTTATGAAAGATAACACCTAGTAATATGGGCAAGATGACGATTTTCGTAATGGTTATCATCATACTAGCCAAATCGATATCAATCAGCTGCCCCGCAAAAACACTGAGCAGAATAGGGGTCAGAAAAGGCGCAAGCAGGGTAGAGATAGAGGTGATCGCCACGCTTAAAGCCACATCACCTTTGGCCAAAAACGTAATCACATTACTAGACGTACCGCCAGGGCAGCAACCAACCAAGATAACACCGACAGCTATTAAAGGATCGAGGTTGAAAATGACCGTTAATAGGTAAGCGATAAGAGGCATTAGCGTAAACTGCGCTAATAGGCCTACCAATACAGGTTTGGGGCGTTTGATAATCTCTAGGAAATCTTCTGTTTTGAGCGTCATACCCATCCCAAACATAATGATGCCAAGTATGGGAACGATCAAAAAAGCCAACGAGGTAAAAAATTCAGGAAAAATAAATCCCAAAATAGCACTGACCAATGCCCAGATTGCAAAGGTTTTGCCAATCCAACTAGAAAGTAATGCAATCTGATTCATAGCCTATCTCACAAAGACAATAATAATAGAATAGACAATAATCTAGCATGGTTATTGTTAGCAAATGATGAAAGTATTTTGCTATGAACGTAGCGATAAGTTTGCTGATGGTGGGCAAAATAGACTGCCATAAAAAATGGCTTACCCATATTAAATGAGTAAGCCAAAAAATAACTATCAGATTTCTATCACTTGATTAGCCAATCGACTACAAATTCGGATTTAACCACTTCTCAGCCGTTTTCATATCCCAGCCTTTACGCTCAGCATAACTCTCTAACTGGTCCCGGCTAATCTTACCGACGTTGAAATACTCACTATCAGGATGCGAGTAATAGAATCCGCTGACCGATGACGCAGGCCACATCGCATAGCTTTCAGTCAACGTTGTACCAATTGCATCTACCGTACCGAGCCAGTCAAACAATTTACCTTTTTCGGTATGCTCAGGGCAAGCTGGGTAGCCAGGTGCAGGGCGGATGCCGACGTATTTTTCTTTAATCATCTCATCATTGGTGAGTGACTCGGTCGGCTGATAGCCCCAGTACTCTTTACGGATGAGCTCATGTAAATGCTCGGCGAATGCTTCGGCTAAACGGTCAGACAGCGCCTGTACCATAATGGCATTATAGTCATCGCCTGCTGCTTTGTATTGCTCAGCCAGTGCTTCTGTACCGACGATAGAGACAGTAAAACCGCCCAAGTGATCGGTATGCGTCTCTGATGGTGAGATGAAGTCTGCCAAGCTAAAGTTTGGCTTGCCACTAGCTTTGTCGCTTTGCTGGCGTAAGTGTTCGAACTGGTAGATCGGTTTACCGCCATCGGCAGGCGCATTGTCATAGACTGTGACCGTATCGGCTCCAGTACGGCGCGCGGGCATCAGTTTAAACACCCCTTTCGCTACGATTGATTTTTCATCAATCATCTTTTGCAGTAGCTCTTCTGCATTTTCAAATAGATCGCGAGCCGCTTCACCAACCACATCATCTTGCAATATTTTCGGGTATTTACCGGTCAGACCCCAAGAGATAAAAAACGGTGTCCAGTCAATATAAGGTAGCAGATTCGCGATTGGATAGTCATCCAATATCACTTGTCCTAGTTTATTTGGCACTGGTGGTACATAGGTTTCCCAATCATACTGAAAGCCAATCTTGACCGATTCAGCATAGGTGACTTTGGCAGCTTTTGGTTGACGCTTAGCCAGACGCTCACGCACTTTGACATACTCTTCACGGGTCTCATCGATGAGCGCTTGACGGTGCTCTTTCGATAGCAGTTTAGTGACCACTCCGACTGAGCGCGAAGCGTCGGATACATAGATGACGCCATCATTCTGATATTGTGGCTCGACCTTGACGGCAGTATGCGCTTTCGAGGTCGTCGCACCGCCGATCATCAATGGTAGTGTCATGCCGCGCTCTTGCATTTGCTTGGCGACATAGACCATCTCATCGAGACTTGGGGTAATCAGACCAGATAGACCGATGATATCGACTTTTTCTGCGATGGCAGTATCGAGGATTTTTTCACATGGCACCATAACGCCCAGATCGACAATGTCATAGCCGTTACAACCAAGCACCACGCCGACGATGTTTTTGCCGATATCATGCACGTCGCCTTTGACAGTTGCCATTAGGATTTTACCTTTGACTTCGCCTTCGACTTTTTCCGCTTCGATATATGGGTTTAGCCATGCGACGGATTGCTTCATCACGCGGGCAGATTTCACGACTTGCGGTAGGAACATTTTACCGGCACCGAATAGGTCACCGACGATATTCATACCGTCCATGAGTGGCCCTTCGATGACTTCTAGCGGTTTAGGGTACTTCTCCCATGCTTCTTTGGTATCCGCTTCGATAAAGGTGGTCACGCCTTTGACCAGTGCGTGGGCAATGCGTTCTTCTACCGTACCTTCGCGCCAGCTCATATCGACAGTACTGTCTTTTTTCTTGCCGCCATCTTGGTAGTTTTCAGCGACGGTCATCAGACGTTCAGTCGCATCTTGACCAGTCTCACCTTGATTGCGGTTGAGCATGACGTCTTCGATAGCGTCACGGGCTTCCTTTGGAATATCATCGTACAGCTCAAGCATGGCTGGGTTGACGATACCCATGGTCAGACCGTTTTTGATCGCGTGGTATAAAAATACGGAGTTGATCGCTTCACGGATTGGGTTACCACGGAAACTAAACGAGACGTTGGATACGCCGCCTGAGACCATGGCGTTCGGCAGGTTTTCCGTAATCCAGCGTGTGGCATTGATAAAGTCAGCACCGTAGTTGTTATGCTCGGTGATACCCGTTGCAACGGCAAAGATATTTGGGTCAAAAATAATGTCTTCTGATGGAAAGCCCACTTCATTGACCAGTACGTCATAGCTGCGTTTAGATATTTCAATCTTGCGCTCGTAAGTGTCAGCCTGTCCGTCTTCATCAAATGCCATGACGATAATCGCAGCACCATAACGCATGCATAATTTGGCACGCTCAACGAACTCAGCATGACCTTCCTTTAACGAGATAGAGTTGACGACCGACTTACCCTGTGTACGTTTAAGACCTTCTTCGATAATGTCCCATTTAGACGAGTCAATCATCAGTGGCACACGGCTGATATCTGGTTCGCCTGAGACCAAGTTGACAAAATGAATCATCGCCTGCTTGGAGTCGAGCATGCCTTCGTCCATATTGATATCGACGATTTGCGCGCCGCCCTCGACCTGATCGCGAGCGACATCGAGCGCTTCGGTATAGGCTTCAGTTTTAATCAAACGTAGGAATTTTTTAGAGCCTGTAACGTTGGTACGCTCACCGACATTGACAAACAAGCTATCAGAGTTGATTGTAAATGGTTCGAGTCCTGACAAGCGGCAGGCAGGGGCTATCTCAGGAATAACACGCGGTGGATAGTTCGCCACGACTTTAGCGATTTGACGGATATGCTCAGGCGTCGTACCACAGCAGCCGCCCACGATATTTAGGATACCTGCTTTGGCAAAACCTTCGAGTAGGGCAGCGGTTTCTTCAGCGGTTTCATCATACTCACCAAACTCATTGGGTAGACCAGCGTTTGGATGCGCAGAGACAAAGGTATCAGCGATGTTTGACAATGTCTGAATATGTGGACGCAGCGCATCAGCACCTAGCGCACAGTTAAAGCCAACAGATAATGGCTTGGCATGGCGGATAGAGTTATAAAACGCTTCAGCCGTTTGACCTGATAGCGTGCGACCTGACGCGTCGGTAATCGTACCTGAAATCATGATTGGCAACTCAAAGCCAATATCATCGAATACACCAGTGATTGCAAATATCGCCGCTTTGGCATTGAGCGTATCAAAGATCGTCTCAATCAAAATAATATCGACACCGCCTTCTATCAGGCACAAGGTCGCTTCACGGTAGTTGAGTACCAACTCATCAAAGGTAATATTACGAAACGCAGGATCATTGACATCAGGCGATAGCGAGCACGTACGTGACGTCGGTCCCACGACGCCCGCAACGAAGCGCGGTTTCTCAGGCGTTTTTGCGGTAAATTCATCCGCCGCTTCTCGAGCAATCTTGGCCGCTGTCCTATTTAGTTCTGGGACCAAATACTGCATGTCATAGTCAGCCATCGACAGACGCGTACCGTTAAAGGTATTCGTCTCGATGATATCAGCGCCCGCTAGCAGAT
The DNA here is from genome assembly GCF_050267985.1 of Psychrobacter sp. NPDC078929. Classification (NCBI taxonomy): domain Bacteria; kingdom Pseudomonadati; phylum Pseudomonadota; class Gammaproteobacteria; order Moraxellales; family Moraxellaceae; genus Psychrobacter; species Psychrobacter sp. NPDC078929. Next base: position 43,899 of record NZ_JBNNFX010000019.1, read on the forward strand.
GATCGTGATGAATATCTTTAATCATGTGCGGCTGAGTCAGTACCAGCAAGTCGTTGTTGCCGCGTACATCTTGGTCAATATCAGCAAAACGCTCACCACGATAATCCGCTTCTTCTAGTTTATAGGTCTGAATCTGCGTACCCATCGCACCGTCTAACATCAAAATGCGTGATGCCATCTGCTCAGTGATACGTGCACGTGCGGTTAGCTGCTGCTCTTTAAACGGAAATACAGCAGGCGGCGTTAATATAAATTCATTAGCGGATGAGGAACTAGAAGCGGTAGCGGTATGAGAATCGGTTGGTGAGGTCGTCGTTGGAATCATAGGTGTGCTGCTTATATCGTAATTATTAAAAAAAGAAGGAATAACAAACCAGTAGCGTGCAGAGTCTCACGAAGAGGACCGCAAATTTGCATTATTTTAGCATGAAAAGTTTGCTACATAGGGATACTGCATATTCCTCTTTGGCAATAGATAAATAAGAGGAGAGCTAAGTAACAAAGTAAGACATCAGAGTCTATTTCATAAAGCAGATACGCACAAATGAATATCATTTCGCTAAGGGGTTACATAAAGCTTTTCTTTTGTAAATGAAAGCCAACGGGAACGCCCAGAAGTCAGACAGAATTTACACCCATACCACAAAAAATTGCGCAAAGTCAGGTTGATAAAGATTGCTTACATGTTAATTTAATTTCAGAAATACAAGGTCTTAGTAAGTCCTACTTATAAATATAGGCTCATTTATTAGCAGCAACTGGTACCAAAAGTATCGGTATTAGCAGTACGGTATGGTGAGCAAATGGCATTAGCAGGCAGAATGATCTGTAAGACAGTAATATCATAGTCGAAACAATACCAACGTCAAAGAAATTCAAATCATTAAGGAAAATGTTATGAAACTTACTAAAATTGCCACCATCGGTACATTGGCTATCTCAATTGCAGGTCTAAGTGCTTGTAATAATATGATGCCAGCAAAGACGGGCGATATGAAAGCACCAATGCATAGTCAGAGTATGGCTAAGATGAATGTTGTACAAATTGCGCAAAGCAATCCTGACTTTTCAGTATTGGTAGAAGCGGTACAAGCAGCAGGCCTAGTCGATATGTTGTCTGATCCTAACGCTCACTATACGGTATTTGCACCGACCAATGCCGCCTTTATGCAAGCATTGCAAGAAACAGGTATGACCAAAGCACAGCTATTTGCTAACAAGCCACTATTGACCAAAGTATTGGGTTATCACGTAGTCGCTGGTGATATGGCTATGTATGCCAAAGATGTGAAGCCTGGTAACGTAATGACCGCTAGCAAAGATACGTTGATGGTAACCAAAGAAGGCAAATTGATGGATGAGAATGGTCGCACAACCAACATCGTGAAGACTGATATCGCTGCCAACAATGGTGTTGTCCATGTAATCGATAGAGTATTGTTGCCTAAATAAGTATTTACTGAGGCATACCTACTGTATTTATTATAAGACTAAGCAGCCATTGTTTGTGATGATTTCACTATTAGACAACGGCTGTTTTAGACTTTAGAGCTTTATCTATATAAGTTCCTATTTAGACCCCACTCTCAACTTCGAAAGTGATTGAAAAAAGAAGAGCACCTCACTAATCTATTGTTTTCGACCAAGAATACAATGGAGTTGTGAGATGCCCATAGACGAATTTATCATCAATATCTATTTAATGGTAGAGCAATATTACAAAATAGTCGTCACCAAACCCTTGCGAAGTGCAGGTTACGCGCCAAAGCTAAGTGATCCTGAGGTTATTTGCATGGAGATGGTCGGTGAATTTTTACGCCTTGATCAAGACAAACAAATTTGGCAATACTTTACCCAGCATTGGCAAGACTGGTTTCCAGCCATCGGCTCATACCCTAACTTCGCAAAGCACTGCGCCAATCTGTGGCAAGTCAAACAGCAGATACAAGATAACGTCAGTCAAATTGAAGGCCGTGACAACATCCATTTTATGGATGGTTTTCCGATACCCGTCTGTCATTATGGACGCGCTTATCGGCATAAGAATTATCAAGACTTAGCAGCTTTTAGCTACTGTGCCGCTAAGCAAGAGAGGTACTATGGCTTTGAAGGCCATTTGCTTGTTAACTTATCGGGCATGATTAAAGGCTTTACCTTTGCTCCTGCCAATGTTGATGAAAGAGCGGTTGCCCCAGAAATCACCACTCATATTCATGGGCTACTTGGCGCTGATAAAGGGTATATCAGCCCTAGTCTGACATCGTACTACGACGCTCAAGGCGTGGATTTACAAACGCCACTCAGAGCCAACATGAAAGAGGATAGACCCAAACCTGTGGTAAGGCGGCTAATGAAAGCCCGCCGTATCGTTGAAACAGTCATTGGTCAGTTATCAGAACGATTTAATATACAAAGGGTACGAGCAAGAGATTTATGGCATTTGTCTCATCGATTGATTCGTAAGATTCTTTCACACAATCTGTGCTTTGTACTCAACAAAAAACTTGGTAACCCGCCTCTTCAGTTTGAATTGCTTATTTCAAGTTGAGAGTGGGGTTATTTAGGTTAGAATTTTCTAAATAAAAATCCGAAAATAGTTAATCCACATCATTTTGTCTCAAATATCGCAATAACTGATATACAAGCAAACAATGCTATATACGTGATTGATACAGTGTTGCTACCTAAGTAAATACCATTTGAAAATTAAACAGTTAGACTGAGAACTATCAATATAACGGACTAAATAGTATGACTAAGTAATTGGTAAATTTATCAATCATTGGTCACCATTATATTTATCGAAAATTATTAATTTAAATAAATCCCTTAATCAATTATTTATCCAAAAAGGAATTACCTATGTTAAAGAAGAACTTGTTATCTATCGCAGTTGTAACCGCAGCCATGTCACTAGCAGCGTGTAATGACACTGAAACTGTTGCGGAGCCAACTGAACCAGAAGCGACTGAAGAAATGGCAGTTGAGCCAGTTGCTGAGACAGAAGCTGTTGAAGCAGAGCCAATGGCCGAAATGGACATGGAAGCGACTCAAACTATCGCTGAAATCGCAGCAGAAAACGAAAACCTAACTATTTTAACCGCTGCGCTACAGGCTGCTGGTCTTGATACTATGCTAATGGAAGAAACTAAGCATACTGTATTTGCCCCAACTGATGATGCGTTTGCGCCAGTACTAGAAAAACTAAGTGTGACTAAAGAAGAGCTATTGGCCAATACAGACTTGCTAAAAACGGTTCTTCCTTACCATGTACTAGCAATGGAAGTTAAAGCGGCTGATATCCCATACGGTACTGAGATTGAAACGGCGAATGGTAAAACTATCACTATCAGTGAAGACAATGTAATTACTGATGCTACTGGTAACACAGCAAATATCACTGGTACAGATATCATGGCAACCAATGGTGTGGTTCATACTATCGATGCAGTATTAATGCCTGAATAAGCTATTTATTAACGCGTAGATTTATAATCTATAAGTTAAAGAAAGCCTAGCCATCGCGCTAGGCTTTTTTACGTCTATAGATTAAGAATAGGGGAACTGTGGCTTACCTATACTGGTACGACGACTTAATTAATATAAAGTAGTCTAATGCTAAAGCGAACTCTATAAAGAGGACAAGCAAAAGATAAAATAACAGTTATACGTTACTTAAAATACAGATTAACTTTAGAAGATAAAAGGGTGGTTTTAAGGTATTCAACTAGGTTGTATGAACGTGAATTTTGATATTTTTTCAGCAAGCTATTCTGTAGCAGTGTATACAACTAACCAAACAAAAAAGCCCGAGAACATAGTCTCGGGCTTTTTATTTATTCAATAAGATTAAGGAGCAATCCTATTAAATCGATTTACACTTTATCTTTACGTAATGGATCAGCGTTCATGCTTTTTTGCTGTGCTAGATGACGCTCTTCCCAATACGGTGCGTTTTTGATGCCGAATTTAGCAGGGTCAAAACTATAGCGAGTGACGCCAGCTTTACGCTGAGCTTCATAGTCTTTAAGCATAGTAAGAGTTGGACGAGCCACGATGAAGATGACAAGAATACCAACAATGTTAAGCCAAGCCATAAGACCAACACCGATATCACCGATTGCCCAGATATAACCAGCTGAGTTTAGACCACCATAAGCAACCATCGCCATGATAAGCACTTTCACTAGGAATAGACCAGTTCTGTTCGCACTACGACCGAGGAAACGTGTTAAGTAAGCGACGTTTACTTCAGCGATGTAGTAGTAAGCCAGAATTGTCGTAAAGGCAAAGAAGAATACAGCGATTGCGATAAAGACATTACCAAACGTACCGTATACAGATTCCATTGCCATTTGCGTGAAAGCAGGAGCATTGATTTCAGTAGCAGCGGCGACGTTCTGTACGATGAACTGACCATCTGGTAGCGTACCTTGAATGTTATACATACCAGTAGACAAGATCATGAATGCAGTAGCAGAACATACTAGTAATGTATCAACATATACTGAGAATGCCTGAACTAAACCCTGCTGTGATGGATGCTCAACTTCAGCAGCAGCAGCAGCGTGAGGACCTGTACCCTGACCAGCTTCGTTGGAGTAGATACCACGTTTCACACCCCAACCGATAGCAGCACCAAAACCTGCTTGTGCAGTGAATGCATCACCAACGATCATACCAAACACATCTGGAATCAAGCTGAAGTTGCTGAACATGATGATCAACGCTAGGGCAATATAACCTAATGCCATGAAAGGTACTGCAAACTCAGTAAAGGTTGCAATACGCTTAATACCACCAAAGATGATGATACCTAGCACGACTAAAATGATAGCCAAGCCGACCAAACGCATAGAGCCAACTTCTAGGCCTGCAACGTTCATGATCGTACCTTCGCCCATTACCTGTGCAAATGCACTGATAACACCGTTCGCCTGTACACCAGGTAAGAACATACCACATGATAAAATAGAAGCGATTGCGAAGAGGATACCGTACCACTTTTGACCAAGGGCACGTTCAAAGTAATAAGCTGGGCCACCGCGATATTCGCCAGTTACCACATCTTTTTCTTTGTAAATCTGAGCAAGGGTAGATTCGACATAGGCTGTAGATGCGCCTAGGAAGGCTACGATCCACATCCAGAAAACGGCACCTGGGCCACCGAAGCCGATAGCAGCAGCTACCCCAGCGATGTTACCCATACCCACACGACCGGCGAGTGAGACGGCAAGTGCCTGAAATGATGAGATACCCTGTGCACTAGATTTACCAGTGAATAGGAGTTTGATCATCTCACCGAATAGACGTACTTGTACAAAGCGCGTCATAATGGAATAGAACAGACCGGCACCCAAGCAGAGATAAATCAGCGCTGGGCTCCAAATAATTCCATTTACTAAGTTAACTAAACCTTCCATATTTATGTTCCTAGTACTGTCTCAAGGTGGCACTGTTTGCTAGGAGTAAACTAACTGGTTAACTTACTTATTTAAGTTAAGCAGTTAAAGTCTCTGCATCGACTTATTTATTGTCTAAGTCTCATGTGCTTGGCCACCAAGAATGGACTGTAGTTGTCTGTATTTACCCGCGTATCTCATCAGTAATACGGACTATTTGCATAGCGCTTATCACTGATAATATAAATATCAGCTGCGTTTACTATTATTCTACAACCTCAACTACTGCGGTCTTCTATCATCATGTTATACATCAGATGAGTCATAAGTTGACCGGCGGATAAAACAGGCGGTTATATAATTAAATATCCATCACCATGATGGCATTCAACTTACTATGAGCTGTCTTGAATAAATACATGACTGGTATGGCGAATTGACAGTATTTAGCGATAATTTGACAGTTAATTGATGTTTTTATTAAGAAATTAACAACTTGCTAATACTAATCAAACTATAAGTCCACTACCAAATGTATTCAAACCGTACGGCTACGTAACTGCAATTTGCCATATTTTTGTACTAATTACTAGAAATTTCTTTATAGACAGTAGATATATTCGTATTTTATTTGGCTGATACATTAGCAAGATTTAAATTATATATAAATAATTGTTTGTACTTTCATAACATTTAGTCTGATTCCTCTAGACTGCTAGATTTTTGCTCTATATCTATCATGATAAAAACACGTTATCGTTGATGCTATGCGGTTGTGTTTTGGTAACGGTCAATTGTAAAAAGCCGTATATAACGCCATCATTAGGACAACTTCTTTTGATATCATGCTGATAGAGTGATGCGCAGATATACAGTATATAGAGCGTATGACTGCCGTATGAATACCAAGAAAACTTAAAAATATTAAAAACGTGGTACTGGATATTTGTTATTTATCATTATTAGGAGAATCAACAATGACGCGTAAATCTATTATGAAGCCGATGTTGCTAGCCGCTTTATTGACAACTTCTACGGTTGGTCTAAGTGGCTGTGGCTACAATAACCTGCAGGCACAAGATGAGCAGGTCACTGCTTCATGGTCAGAAGTGGTCAACCAGTATCAGCGCCGTTCTGATTTGGTGCCAAACTTAGTCAAAGTCGTACAGCAGTATGCTGAGCAAGAACAAGAAGTCTTCACCCAAGTGGCAGAAGCTCGCTCACGTGCGGGCGGTATCACGGTGACGCCAGAAGTGCTTAATGATCCAGAAGCGATGGAGCGTTATGCAGCAGCGCAAGAGCAGATGACAGGTGCATTGTCACGTTTGATGGCAGTGTCTGAGCGTTATCCAGATCTAAAGTCAGATGCACTGTTTCAGGACCTGCAAGCACAGTTAGAAGGCACTGAGAACCGTATTGCTGTGGCTCGTAACCGTTATATCCAAGAAGTGCAGGGTTACAATACAACGGTACGTCAGTTCCCAACCAACATCACTGCAAAAGTATTTGGTATGGACACTAAGCCCAACTTTAGTGTGGCCAATGAAGAGGCGATTTCAACCGCACCAAGTGTTGATTTTGGCGATTCTACAGAAAAGTCAGCTGAATAAAATTTAGAATGAACGTGAAGACAGAGCGGCATAGGCAGCTCTGTTTATTTAGCTAATGGTTTGATAATGATTAGTTAGAGTCTATCAATTGGTAAAGATGTTATCTGAGGTGGTATAGATTAGATGAATAATTCAAAAGCAATCTTATCAGCATTACTGTTTACGTTAGGTGTCGTCAGCGTGCCTGCATTGCACGCTGCACCCAATGAGACAGCGGTGGCGACAGATAGCACCTCGGATCTGCAAAACCGTAGTGTTGAAGAATTGGTGGCCGTTGCTAAAGCAGGCGAGTCTAACAAAGCAATCAATGATGCTGTATTAAATAACGATGCTATCAATGGGGCGGTGCTCGGCAACGACGCTATCAATCAAAACGCAGATAACCAAAGCACAGCAAATGGTACTGCCAATGCTCAAACAACCGCTCAGCCACCTGTAGGCTCCAGTGCCGAGGGTGTTAACGCTGACAAGTTGATACTTAATGAACCAGTCGTTGATCAGGCCAATATTTTAAATCCTCAAGAAAAGCTACGTCTAGAGGCGCAGCTTCGAAGTATTTACCAGCAGGGCTTAGCACAAGCAGCAGTGGTTATCGTACCAACTACCAATGGCGTACCAATATTTGATTATGCCTTGCAAGTTGCTGAGAAGTGGGAATTGGGTGATGAAGCTATCGATGACGGTCTGCTGATGGTCGTTGCTGTCAATGACCGTGATATGTATATTCTAACGGGTTATGGACTAGAAGGCGTCTTGCCCGATGCGGCAGTCAATCGTGTCATTCGCGAAGATATCACACCGTTATTTAAGCAAAATAACTATGGTGCGGGGATAATCGCTGGCGTTGAAGCGCTCAAAACACGCCTAACTGCTGATCCTGAAGTCTTAGCCCGTGCTGATGCACAAGCCGCAGAACATACTGCTCAGCAAAGCTCAGACGAGCTGCCGTCACCTATTTTCTTATTTATCATGGCGATGATTTTTGGTAGCTTTATTACGAATATATTGGGCCGAGTATTTGGTTCTATCATTACCGCTGGCGGGTTTTTTGCAGGTTCGATAGCCTTAGGCGGCGGCTTCTTCATGACGCTGATTATGGCAATCTTTATCTGGATGTTTTTGATCTCACGCGGCGGTGGCGGTGGAAAAGGCGGCGGCGGTAAAGGTGGGCGCAGAGGCGGCATGATTTTCTTGCCCGGTATGGGCGGCGGCAGTGGAGGCGGCTTTGGCGGTGGTGGTTTCGGAGGCGGCGGCTTTGGCGGCGGCGGCGGTGGTTTCGGCGGCGGCGGCGCAGGTGGCTCGTGGTAAGTATTCCACACACGCAAACAAAATAAACTCTACATAACCATCGAAAACGACGTACTTGAGGAAATAATATAATGGTAGAAGACAACGCTTCAAACCCCAGTTTTGCCCGCTGGTGGCGTCAAGTTTTGTTCGTCCCTTTATTACATAGTAAGTGGCTAACAACAGAATCTAAGGCGCGTTTAACAGATGCTGTGACACGAGCCGAACGTGGGCATCGTGGTGAGGTGTTCTTAATTGTAGAAAACCATCTGCCTATCCAAGAAGCTTATCGCATGAACTGCCGTGAGCGTGCGATTGATTTGTTTAGCGAATATCGCGTCTGGGATACTGAAGAAAATACGGGCGTCTTGATCTATGTCAATATATGCGAGCGTAAACTAGAGATTGTCGCAGACCGAGGTATCAGCGCTCACGTTAGTCCAACAGTATGGAATGCAATGTGCGAAAAGGCAGTATCTGGTATTGCTACTCAAAAGACAGAAGAGAGCTTAGCTGAACTGCTAGACGAAGTGGGGCAAGTGTTACGTCAATACTATCATTTAGAGCGCGATCCAGAAGGCAATGAGCTGTCTGATACAGTCGTATTTTTAAAGTAATTTGCGCCTTATACGGTTGTATTAAGAAGGTTGCTTTTATAAGTAGCTTATCTATACGGTCAAAGGGTTTTGTTTTAGGCGATATGCTTTTAGTGTTAAAATAACTCTTCTGAGACAGATAACACCTCATATATGCATGGTTTGATTATCCTACTGTGCAATATCTACTAGGGCTCGTCTCGATAACACCATTATTGGAATACTATGATTGAATTAATAAAGAAACTACCGAAAGCCGAACTTCATCTACATATTGAAGGTTCGCTAGAGCCTGAGCTGATGTTTAGACTGGCCAAAAAGAACAATGTAGAGATACCTTATGACAGCGTAGAAGACGTGCGCGCCGCCTATAACTTTAACAATCTGCAAAGTTTTTTAGATATTTACTATGCCGGCGCAAATGTTTTACTCACCAAAGATGATTTTTATGATTTGACGTGGGAATATATTCTTAGATGTGTCGAAGACAATGTCATCCACACAGAGATATTCTTTGATCCGCAAACGCATACCGAACGCGGCGTGCCTTTTGAAGCGGTCATCACAGGTATCAAAGAAGCGCTCGCAGATGCCAAAGCAAAATACGGTATCACATCATGCATCATCATGTGTTTTTTGCGTCATTTATCGCAAGAAGAAGCTTTTGAAACGTTAGAGCAAGCACTGGACTATAAAGACGACATTATCGGTGTGGGTCTGGACTCATCAGAATTAGGCAACCCGCCATCGAAGTTTAAAGAGGTCTTCCAAAAAGCTAAAGAAGAAGGCTTTAAGTTGGTTGCTCACGCAGGCGAAGAAGCAGACTTTTCGTATATCTACGAAGCGCTAGATTTATTGAATATCAATAGAATTGATCACGGTGTGCAATCTATAAAAAGCCCAGAGTTGATGCAAAGACTCAAAGACGAACAAATGCCATTGACCGTTTGCCCGAACTCGAATATTGAGCTAAAAGTCTTTGAGACTTATAAAGAGCACAATATTAAAGAGCTTTTAGACTATGGTCTGAATATTAGCGTCAACTCAGACGATCCAGCTTATTTCAAAGGGTATGTGAATCAAAACTTTATCAACCTCTACGAAAATCTACCGATTACGGAAGACGATGTTATTACATTAGTAAAAAACTCGTTTAAATCGGCATTTATCAATGATGAGTTAAAAGAAGCTTACTTGGCGAGAGTTGATCTTGCATTGAAATAATTTTAACGAGTTCGTTATGAGTAGTAAAGGCGTAACGGTTTATATAAACTGTTACGCCTTTTTTGTTGCCTGTCGTTAGTAGTACTTACGAGCAGTAGTAATTATAAAGCAGTAATTTCTTCTATCAGCAGTGGCAGTACTATTCCAGCCTTTTCTGCTAATGTGATATCGACAATGGTATTTGGTGTTGGGTCAGGGTTGATCTCGATAACTTGCGCGCCATTCTGTTTGGCTGATTGTGCCAATCCAGCAGCAGGATAAACCAAGCTTGAGGTACCGATACTGATAAACACCTCGCAATTAGCTGCAGCTTCTTCGGCAGTCTGCCATGCCTGTACAGGTAGAGCTTCGCCAAACCAAACAATATCTGGTCTAATATAACCGTCGCAATGCGGACAGTTAAGCAGTGATTCATCAAAGCTCATAGTGCCTTGATTATCGTACGATGCTCTCGATTGATCTTGATAGGGTATCTCACACTGACCACAGCGGTTACGCCACAGATGACCATGCAGGTGAGTCACCGCGCTACCAGCTTGCTCGTGCAAATCATCGACATTTTGGGTGATGAGTGTCAGCTGCTGATCGGAGGTTTGCGCATGATACTGCCACTGAGCCAACGCATGATGGGCAGGATTTGGCGCTTTGTCTGCGACCATTTGCCGACGCCATTGATACCATGACCACACCAGCTTTGGATCACGAGTAAACGCTTCAGGGGTGGCTAAGTCTTCGATACCGTAGTTCTCCCACAGCCCTGTTTGCTTATCTCGAAACGTTGGGATGCCGCTTTCTGCTGAAATACCAGCCCCAGTCAAAATACAAATACGCTGTTTCGATGCCAGTAGTTGTGCTGCAAGTTTTACTTCTGCTATTAACGCTGGTGATAATTCTGCTAACATGAGCCAACCCTTGCTAATAATGGATATTTTTACTTATGATAGACGGAATTTGGTGGCTTGTCATATTGTTCGCTGTCATCGCAGTTTTATGGTTCGTGGCAAAATCGCGCGGCGCAAAAGTAGGCGAAACGCATAGCGGCGCAAAATCAAAAAATGCAACACCGAATGATGCGCTGCAAAAAACAACAGCGATATTAAAACAGCATTTTGCCGATTATCGAGTCACGCGTAAGGCAAATCATTTGCTCGTTAGCAAACAAGACAAAAAAATTGCGATGATTACGATTGATAAAAAGATTGCTGAAGGTCAGCGCCGTTTGGGTGATGTGCCAGTGATTAATTATCACCATATACCTAGCCGTGCTCAATTGACTGCCAATTTACAAGATGCAGAGTAATTTTGCTATATAGTCAATCCTCTATAAATTGGCTACGGTGTCAGTCTCGCTCAGTCTACTACTTGTAGTACTTTCACTCGGCTTCCTTGTATCCAAATTATACTGAATCGACTATAGGTAAGAGCCTCAGAAGTATACAAGCACAGAAAAATCGCAAACATTTTGAAGTGTAGGTTTGATGAGTGTAGGTAGTTTAAAATAGTACTAAGGAAGTGATAGAGCGAGGTTGGAACATAATGATTGGTGCGCTCGGCGGGAATCGAACCCACGACCCTCGGCTTCGGAGACCGATACTCTATCCAACTGAGCTACGAGCGCATATGATAACGATATGTCTGACTGTCACGCTTAGATGCGCATGATAATTAGCATAAGGTGTCTAGAAATAAAGACCGCTTAGTCTAACAAATAAAAAGCATAAAGCCAATAAATGACAGTCGCGATTGAGGTTTTTTAAGAAAAAACAGTCAAGTCATTAAACAAGCATGGCAATTTACCTGCCTTTTCCCTTATAATGTTGGGGAGAATTCATATTTATAATCACCGATTGCAAGTGCGCTGGCACGCGGGATGGCTGTCTGCTATTGAAGACTTAGAGGTCGTCAAAGGAGGACAGACAGAATGTCCGAGCCGTGCTAGTCCTTGTATACGTAATAAGAGAACGTGACGAATGAGAAAAGTAGTTATGTTATCGGCAGCTGCCATTCTAGGAATCGCTAGTATCGCGGTGAGCCAAGCTGAAGATGTTGTAGACACTCCTGTAACTGCATCAGACGTAGCAGAAGGCCAAGAGGTCGTAGAAGCTGCTCCTGAAACGCTAGGTGACGATACCCAAGCTGCTGCAGATACGACAGATGGTGCTGCACCCACTGACGAAGCCGCTCCAGCAGAAGGCGAAGAAACTGCCGCTGCAGCGCCTGCCGCTGATGAAGAGCCAATTCCACAAGATACGCCGCAAGTACAGAAGCTAATTGCTTTGTACCCTAATCTGATTGCGCGTATCCAGCCTGTTGCCAATATCTGTTTTGAAGACGGTGAAGCTTGTGATGTAACGGCACGCTCATCTGGCCCAGCTGCTGGCGACGGTCCTCGTGACGGTAAAGCGGTATATAACGCCGTATGTCATACTTGTCATACAGCAGGCTTGCTAGGCTCTCCTATCTTTGGTGATGCTGGCGCTTGGGGTCCACGTATTGCAAAAGGTAAAGACACGCTATATACCCATGCTATCAATGGTTTCAATGCGATGCCTGCTAAAGGTGGCGCGGATATTCCTGATGAAGAAGTTCAAAATGCCGTAGATTATATGGTCGCAGAAGCAAGCTAATCTTTGTTGATTACCTTCCAAGCTTTTACGATGTATATCTATAAAGCGCCTATTTCAGTGATGAGATAGGCGCTTTTTCATGATGAGTATTATTAATATGGTACTTCGAATATAAGGCAGTTGAAATTCGTCATGAGTAGCCTCATTTTATGAGATTAGTTCGTTTATTACCGTACATTGTCACCTTTAGAGAGTAGAGTGTGTTGAACATTCTTATACGGCTTTTGCCTATATGATAATGATAGTCGAATGTTCAACACGGCCTATTATTCTAAAATCGCATTTTATATAAATTGATAACAAATAAAGAGGTCTTCATGTCTGATGCACCAGCACTCTCCATAAAAAACCTATCCAAGACCTATGACAATGGGTTTTCGGCATTAAAAGGGGTTGATTTAACAGTACCACAAGGTGGTTTCTTTGCGTTACTTGGGCCAAACGGCGCAGGCAAATCTACCATGATTGGTATTATTAGCTCATTGTTTAAGCCAACCACCGGTAGCGTTCATATTTTCGGCACAGACCTATTAGAGAACCCTTCGATTGCCAAGCAATACCTTGGTGTTGTACCGCAAGAATTTAACTTTAATATGTTCGAAAAAGTCGAAGATATCTTGATTACGCAAGCGGGTTATTTTGGCATTCCAGCAAAAGAAGCCAAACCACGCGCAAAGAGACTGTTAACAGCGTTGGGACTATGGGATAAACGCGACAGTAAATCACGTGAGCTATCTGGTGGTATGAAACGCCGTTTGATGATTGCGCGAGCATTGATTCATAAGCCAAAGCTATTGATTCTGGATGAGCCAACAGCGGGTGTCGATATCGAGCTACGCCGCTCAATGTGGGAATTCATGCAGCAGATTAATATCGAAGAAAACACCACTATTATTCTGACGACTCATTATCTCGAAGAAGCTGAGCAATTGTGTAAACGCATTGCGATCTTGGATCATGGTGAGATTCGAATCAATACAGAAATGAAAGAGCTACTGGCGCAGTTGTCGGTAGAGACGTTTGTATTTGATTTGGATACGCCGCTCACTGAGCAGTTGGCTCTGACAGGAGTCACCGGGGTCTCGCAACCAGATGAGCAAACGCTAGAAGTTACCTTGACAGAAGGTGAGTCACTAAACGGTGTCTTTGATCAGTTGTCTGATAAGGGTATCAGTGTGGCGAGTATGCGCAATAAAGCCAACCGACTAGAAGAGTTATTTATGCGCTTGGTAGACAAAAACATTCAGAGTGCAGACAGCATGAAGGAGGCGGGATTATGAGTCGGGAGCTAGTCGATCATAATAAAACAATGTCATTGAGTAAAAAGTGGATTGCGTTTCGTACTATTTGGTTCAAAGAAGTGCGCCGTATTTTACGTATCTGGCCGCAGACGTTGCTACCGCCAGTTATCACGATGAGTTTGTATTTTGTCATCTTTGGTAAGATGATTGGTTCGCGTGTGGGTGAGATGGGCGGCGTGCCTTACATGCAGTTTATCGTGCCTGGTTTGATCATGATGTCGATCATTACCAACAGTTACTCTAACGTCGTCTCAAGCTTCTTTAGTGCCAAGTTCACGTCTAGTATCGAAGAGCTTTTGGTCTCGCCAGTATCCAAGCATGCTATTTTGATGGGTTATATCAGTGGTGGTATCTTCCGTGGACTGGCTATCGGTGTGATTGTCTCGATAGTGGCGCTGTTCTTTACTGATCTTGGTATCGAGCATTTATTTGTGACTATATTTACGGTACTTGGCACGTCTATCTTGTTTTCGTTAGGTGGTTTTATCAATGCGGTATTTGCACGCTCGTTTGATGATATCTCTATTATCCCAAGCTTTGTACTGACGCCATTGACCTATCTTGGCGGTGTGTTTTATTCGATGGAGAATTTATCGCCATTTTGGCAAAATATCTCGCTACTGAACCCTATCGTCTATATGGTCAACTCATTCCGTTACGGTATTCTTGGCTACTCTGATGTCAATGTTTGGTATTCGATGGCGGCTATTTTTGTGTTCTGTGCGATATTCTATACCATCGCTTATCGCTTGCTAAGTAACGGTTCGCGCGTGCGTCTATAGTGCGTATTATTCGCTAAGTATATTATTTTGAGCAAATTTAAAACGGTTTAATATTAGGAAGACAGATGAGTATTCACGGTATCTTGGGTGAGCAAACCACAGACTATCCAACTGAGTATAGCCCAGAGACGCTATATCCGATTGCGCGCAGCATGGGACGTGATGCGATCGGTTGGCAAGACGATAAGCTAACCGTCGGTGTCGATTGGTGGCAGGCTTTTGAGATATCTTGGTTAAATCCGCAAGGTATCTCGCAAGTAGCGATTGCACGCTTTAGCATTCCTGCTAGCTCACCGTTTATCGTAGAATCAAAATCGCTTAAATTGTATTTAAATAGTATTAATTTTACCGAGTTCGCCAGTTGGAACGACGTACAAGCGTTGATTGCGAAAGACTTATCAGCTTGTTTGCAAGCAGACGTACAGGTAGCGTTATTTGGTTTAAACGATGATCTAAATGGTGATGAAACAGCGTTATTGATTGCTCAGCCTGAGGGTGTTTGTATTGATGAGGCATTGGCAGATAGCACGGATAAAATTGCTTTAACTGAACATCCTGATGCGTCATTGCTGAGTGAAAACGAAGTAGGGGCTAGCGATGAAAGCGTGGCAAGTGATGGTACGCAGCCGTATACCTTTTATTCCAATTTACTGCGTAGTAATTGCCCAGTGACCAATCAACCAGATTGGGGTACTTTGGCCGTTTCGATAACAACTGATAAGCCTTTTAATAATGCAAATATGCTGCGTTATATATTGAGCTTCCGTCAGCACAATGGTTTCCATGAGCAGTGTGTCGAGCAGATATTTGCTGATTTGAGCCAATACTATCAGCCAAGCGAGCTAATGGTACGGGCGTGGTATACGCGCCGCGGTGGTATCGATATCAATCCATGCCGTGTTAGTGATATACGTTTATTGCCTAAGCCAAGCCGTTTGATCCGCCAGTAAGTTCTTGCTAAAAATACGATGTTCATAAAAATACAATGTTAAATAGTTTTTAAGCCAATAAAAAAGCGCCTATCTCATCATGTGAGATAGGCGCTTTTTGTTATATAGTCTTTACTCGTAAAGCTATTTACCGCTTACTTTTGCCATGACTTCTTCGCGGCTCAGCATTTGTTTTTCAGCTTCACGGCGATTGACGTATTCATACTTGTCTTCCGCCAAGTTGCGATCAGACACGACGATACGATGCGGTATACCAATCAACTCAAGATCAGCAAACTTAACGCCTGGGCGCTCGTTACGATCCTCCAGTAATACGTTGATGCCTTGAGCTTTTAACTCTTCATACAGGGCGGTTGCCGTCTGCATGACCGTCTCTTCTTTAGACTTCATCGGGATGATGGCGACTTCAAAAGGAGCGATTGAATCATCAACCGTTGGTGTTTTTGGCCACATGATGCCGTTTTCATCATTGTTCTGCTCGATAGCAGCGGCAATGATACGGCTAACGCCAATACCATAACAGCCCATCATCAAAGTAACAGGTTTGCCATCTTCGCCAGAAACCGTACAGTTCATCGCTTGTGAGTATTTATCACCCAACTGAAAGATATGACCGACTTCGATACCGCGTTTGATTTTAAGGCTGCCTTTACCATCAGGAGACGGGTCGCCTTCTTGTACATTGCGTACATCAACGATGCGAGTAATGCGAGTATCACGTGCCCAGTTCATACCGATAGTATGTTTGTTCACTTCGTTCGCACCGCAAACGAAATCTGATAACGCAGCTGCCGAACGATCAACGAATACAGGCATATCTAAATTAACACCGATATAGCCTTTGTGCAGGCCTGCCGCTTTTAGCTCTTCGTCAGATGCTAACGTCAATGGTACGTTGGCTTCTTCAATTTTCTCAGCTTTGATAGTGTTGAGCTGGTGGTCGCCGCGCAATACGATAGCAATCAGTTGTGGCTCATCATTCTCAGTATGACCATGAACGATTAAGGTTTTAACCGTCGTTTCTAACGGGATGTCCAAGTGTTCAGCAACCATTTTACAGCTGGTCATGCCTTCGGTTAGAACGTCTTCACGCTCCATTTTCGGCGGTTGACGCTCAGCGGTGCTGACAGATTCTGCTAGCTCTACGTTGGCTGCATAGTCAGATGAGTCCGAAAACGCAATATCGTCTTCGCCGCTATCTGCCAATACATGGAACTCGTGTGAGGCAAAACCACCGATAGAGCCTGTATCTGCTTGTACCGCACGGAAATCTAAGCCCAAGCGGGTAAAGATGCGTGTATAAGCGTCATACATATCATGGTAAGTCTTGGCTAATGAGGCTTGATCCACATGGAAAGAGTAAGCATCTTTCATGGTAAATTCACGAGCACGCATCACACCGAAGCGTGGACGAATCTCATCACGGAATTTACCTTGAATCTGAAAGAAGGTAATCGGTAGTTGTTTATAACTACGCAGCTCACCTTGTGCTAGATTGGTGATGACTTCTTCGTGCGTTGGACCAAGTACAAAGTCGCGATCATGACGGTCTTTGAAGCGCAATAGCTCAGGACCATAATCATCAAAACGTCCGGTCGTCTGCCAAAGTTCAGCAGGCTGAGTCATCGGCATTAGCACTTCTTGTGCGCCGACGTTTTGCATCTCTTCACGAACAATGCGTTCGACCTTTTGCAAAACGCGCAGACCCATAGGCAACCAAATATACAATCCAGAAGCAATCTTGCGGATAAGACCAGCACGCACCATCAATTGGCTTGAGGCGATGTCGGCGTCACTTGGGGTTTCTTTTAGTGTGGCAAATAAAAATTGACTGGCTTTCATAAATAAAGCGTAACCTTATCAACGATAAAAAAATAAGAAATAGTAGGATGTTGAGCGTATGGCTAATCGTTTCATTGCCGCCGCAAGCTTACCTTTATCACTTAGCAATAATCTAGGGTATTTCCTAGTTACCAATCTGCTTATATACAAAGCACATCAGTAAAAACCACTCTCATAAAAGAGAGGCAAATTTGATTTGATGTATCAATAGGCCAAAAATGCAATCTATTCAGATCAAAACCCTGATAAATGCTTTGAGACTGACATTTTATTCATACAATCTGACTATGTTAGGTAAAGTTCGCCTAAGACGCAATGACTTTTTGTCTTTTCAGACCGAACGTGATGCAAAGGCTTCAATAAGGGGTAAATAATTGAGCTATTCGTATGATTTTATAGCGAAAGCACTGATTACTTGAGAGACAGTTTATTAACATGATTGCGTAGAGGTTTATGCATAAAGTTATGTAGAGGAATGGTAGCCATTACTTGAAGTTACTGCACAATAGTCGCATTTATAGACTAAGCATCTGTTCCGTTTTTACAACGCTCTTAGCCTTACCAAACGATGCAACATTATAAAGGTAGCTTCTATGGATAATCCTGATATGAATAACGCTAATGCCACTCAAAAGCCTGAGAAACATCCTATTGCGACAATGTCGTGGGTGATATTACTCATCGGTCTAGCAGCGATTGTTTTTGCTATTTATAGTGCGCAAAACAAACCAGAAGAAGCGCCGATAGAAACTATTACTCGCGAAGGCGTGGTTACGCAAATTCAGCAGTTAAACCGCTTACATACCGTCGCATTCAGTGTCGATACAGTGATTACGAGCGAGCGACCCGGGAGCTGGATGAAACTATGGCAGGATGAGCAAAAAGCATTGTTTATCGCTCATGGTCGCGTAGAGGCAGGCATTGATCTGAGTGCGTTGACGCCTGAGATGGTACAGGTGGTGCAACCTGCTCAAGCTAATGCAGACGAAGAGCAAGTAGCTAATGCCAACTCACCAGCTGCCACTATGCCGCAAATCAATATTACTTTGCCGCCTACAGAGATATTTTCAGTATATCTGGATGATATTGAGATTTACGACTGGCAGACAGGGGCTTTTGGCATGATGCAAGTCGACCCTAAAATATTAGCGCAAGCACAGACCATGGCAAAAAAAGAAGTGCTTGAGCGTGCTTGCCGAGGTGGTGTTATGAATATGGCACTGAAAAATGCGCAAACCCAATTGCAGCAGCTATTTGCACTCACGGGAGCGGTAGTGACGGTTACCACTCAGGGTGCAGGTGCATGTCAGTTGCCAGTCACTACCAATGGCTAGTCTGCTAGTTGTTTTCTAAAATTAAGCTTCTTTTTTAAACTCAGCAATAGTCAGCTTGCGCGCCGATTTATGCTCGACCATCGGCGCAGGGTAGTCGACATCGGCAAACTTACCACCTTTTGCCAATTCTTTACGCATCTTATCTTCGTTATGTAAGATACTGTTAGGAATATCTTTTAACTCTGGTAGCCAAGTTTTAATAAACAGAGCTTTAGAATCGTGCGTATTGGCTTGGCTAAAGGGGTTCATAATACGGAAGTAGGGCGCTGAGTCCGTACCTGTCGACGCGCTCCATTGCCAACCGCCGTTATTGGACGCAAAATCCCCATCTATCAGTTGCTGCATAAAGTAGCGCTCACCCAAGCGCCAATCAATCAATAAGTCTTTGGTCAAAAACATCGCAGTCACCATACGCAAGCGATTGTGCATAAACCCCGTCGCATTTAAACAACGCATCGCAGCATCTACGAGCGGCACGCCTGTCATACCTGTGCACCATGCCTCAAAATCATCGGTATCATATGACCAGTTAATCTTAGTATCCGTCTCTTCTTTGTAGGCTTTATGACGAATAAGGTTTGGCTTTTCGACCAGCACGTGACGATAAAAATCTCGCCAGGCAAGCTCGCTTATCCAGCGATTGATGTCTTCATTGTCGCCATCATTGCCATGTAGTTTCTCTTGTGCTGCATTTGCCTGTAGATAGCATAGCCTAGGGCTGATAGAGCCTATAGTGAGATAAGCCGATAGCTGACTGGTTGCATGCAGATGGGGGACATCACGGCTCACATCATAATTATTGATATCATCATCGACGAATGCCTCTAGACGCTGGCAAGCGGCAGATTCACCTGCAGGATAGGCGTCTCTTGCGCGGTCAAGCTGAGCTATCATATCGATATGCTGCAATGACTCGTTCTTTTCTAATGTCTGCTGGTAGTCACTGAGCATCTTCTCACTTAGTGATTTGATCTTGTCGATTGTATTGGCAAACGTTTGCGATGATGGTAGTTTGATTTTATAATCGCTATCCACTGCGGGTGCTTCATGCATTTGAATGGTGCTGACGTCCAATGTATGTCGCCATTTTTTATAAAACGGCGTAAAAACCTTATACATACTATCGCCATCATTGGTAGTGATAGTTTTTGGTGGCAAAATGCATTGGTCATGCCAGCGGACGAACTCGATACCGTCTTTTGCAAGTTGTTTGCTTAACTGCTCATCACGATCAATCTCATTGCCTTCGTACTCGTGATTGGCCATGATGCAGCTGATTTCATTGTCATTGCATAAGGTCGTGAGCGCATCTATACAGTCAGCAAAGCTTGAGCAGAGCTGTACTGTTAAAGTGATATTCAATTGCGATTGTAATTCCTTCGCTAGAATAGGTAGCGTGCGAGCAATGTGATCAACTTGTACAAGGGAGGTATCGTGTGCTTGCCACTGCTCAGGTGTCAAAAAGAATACGGCAGACACTGAGGCGTTGTCTTCATTGGCACGTTCGCAAAGCGCTGCTAAAGCAGTATTGTCATGGATACGTAGGTCACGACGAAACCACATCAAGTAATGCGGTGGATTTTTGCTAGTAGCATTGTCGTCAGTATCAGTATCAGTATCAGTATCAGTAGCGGCTGTCTGTGCAGTCTTAGACATCAAAGTATCCCTATATTAATCAATCGCAATCATAAACAAAACTAAGGATAAAAGTATGCTAGGATAAGTTTTTGGATGCAATGGCTTTGCCGTTTGGTTAACAAAACCTCATCACATCTAACGATTTATCTTTAGCTTGAACCTATCTGATGCCGCTATAATCGGTGTCATATTCAGTACCATGAAACGCAAGGTCACAAAATGCACGTTAAGTTTTGCGGGTTTACTCAGCTTAGTGATATAAAGACTGCGGCACAGTTAGGTGCAGATGCAGTGGGTTTGGTGTTTTATCCACCAAGTCCACGTGCAGTTACGATAGAGCAAGCGCAAACCCTGAGCGCTGCTGTGCCTGCTTTTGTCAGCGTGGTGGCGTTAGTGGTCAATATGCCTAAAGATGAGCTAATCAAATTAGCAAACAACGTTTCTTTTGATATTATCCAGTTCCACGGTGATGAAACGCCTGAGCAGTGCCAACAGCTGGCAGGTATGGTCAATAAACGTTGGATCAAAGCATTGCGTATCAATACAGAGCAAGACACCCTCGATAGCGTCCGCGCTCAGATTAATCAATTTGCTAAAGCAGGTGCCAGTAGTATTTTACTGGATGCTTATCATCAGCATAAGTATGGCGGTACAGGCGCACGTTTTGACTGGAGTCTCATTCCACATGACAGTGCACTGCCGATCGTTTTGGCTGGTGGGCTCGATGCCGACAATGTTGCCGCGACATTAGATTTACCTATTTATGGCGTCGATGTGAGCGGTGGTATTGAGGTTGATAAAGGTAAAAAAGACGCTGCCAAAATGCGTGCCTTTATGAAAGCGGTCAAACGCGATCGATGGCAAAACGCTACGGTCACTGGCGCCATCTAAGTGGGTTTGTATCTAGCTATTTGCGATAAACAATCTGCTTAGTTGATCGTTATTCCGATTTTTCTGCTTAAATCTTATTAGATTATTATCCCTTTTATTATTTTTTCTCTATTTATCTAAAGTTATCCAAAAAATACCACTTATTACAGTAGGAATTATCATGAGTCATGTCGAAAACAAAGATTTATCTGCTACCGCACAGTCTGTAAACACTTTTACCAATCCTGAAAACGTACAGGACTTTAACCAGTATCCTGATGCGCGCGGTCATTTTGGTGTACATGGGGGGCGTTTTGTCTCTGAGACGCTAATGGCTGCTCTAGAAGAGCTAGAAACGCTTTATACCAAAGTAAAAGCAGATCCAGCATTTTGGGAAGAGTATCATAACGATTTGGTCAATTATGTCGGTCGTCCAACGCCACTGTATCATGCTAAGCGTTTGAGCGATGAGATTGGCGGTGCGCAAATTTACTTTAAGCGTGAAGACCTAAACCATACAGGTGCGCATAAAGTAAACAACACCATTGGTCAGGCATTGCTTGCCAAAATGTGTGGTAAAAAACGTATCATCGCTGAGACGGGCGCAGGACAGCATGGCGTCGCGACGGCAACCATTGCGGCACGCTTAGGGCTAGAATGTATCGTCTATATGGGTGCGGACGATGTCGAGCGTCAAAAAATGAACGTCTATCGTATGCGCTTGCTTGGCGCGAGAGTTGTGCCCGTCACTTCTGGCTCACGCACGCTCAAAGACGCAATGAATGAAGCCATGCGTGACTGGGTGACCAATGTAGATAGCACCTATTATATTATCGGTACTGTGGCAGGCCCGCATCCTTATCCGCTATTGGTTCGTGATTTCCAAGCGATTATTGGGAAAGAAGCGCGCATTCAGCATCTAGAAAAAACAGGAAAAATGCCAGATGCACTGGTTGCGTGTGTTGGCGGTGGCTCAAACGCGATTGGTTTGTTCTTTGACTTCTTGAACGATACTGAAGTTAAAATGTATGGCGTCGAGGCAACGGGTGATGGTATCGAGTCAGGTCGTCATTCAGCACCATTGGCTGCTGGTCGTATCGGCGTGCTACATGGTAACCGTACTTACCTAATGGCAGATGATGATGGCCAGATTCAAGAGACGCATTCTATCTCAGCGGGTCTTGATTATCCTGGTGTCGGTCCGGAGCATAGCTTCCTAAAAGACATGAAGCGTGTTGAGTATGTTGGTTGTACTGACAAAGAGGCGTTAGAAGGCTTCCATGAGGCAACGCGCAAAGAAGGTATTATCCCTGCGCTTGAAACTGCTCATGCGGTCGCCTATGCATTGAAACTGGCTAAAACCATGACACCAGATCAGACGATTATCGTTAATATGTCAGGACGCGGTGACAAGGATCTGCATTCAGTAATGAAGGCAGAAGGGATTGAGATGTAGTAAGAGTAGAGTAGTTTAGATGGTTGTATAAGAAAGTTTAGCAGCGTATTAACTTGATTAGGTATCATAAATCTCAATACGCTAATTGATAATTACTTCACTCTATAGAGTAGAGTAGTTATCAATATTGCTAGGGCGTGTCCTCATTTTAAAAATGGTGATAAAAATGAGATAAATCGCAGTCAAACAAGGAAAATAGCGCAGATAATATCGAGATATTAGTCAGCTATTTGACGCCATTTGGCAAGATTTAGCCATTTTTAACCCATTTAGATGACTATCGATTGAATTGAAGACACGCCCTAGCTATTTTTTTATTATCGATAGTATACCTCCATGAATTTGAACCGCTTAATACCGAGTAAGCCTAGCCAGTTGGGCAAGTATCCAGACCAAGCAGTGCTAACAGCGCCAGTCACAATAAGTGTGGGTGTACCTACTGAAAGCGTCAGTTTTTGGCAGAGTTATGGTTTCTTTATAGTTGTCATTGTATGGTCAGTGATGTATGTCTTTATGGCTGTTTGGGAGCTTTCGACAGGTTATACGGTTACGACAATTGATGAAATTTTAAGAAATATTCTTGGGCTTTGGTCTCTTTTAGCTATACCCATGTTGTTTTTATTTCTGATGATATATTGGTTGCATCGTACCCAAAAAGGTTTTGTTGTGCCAAATCCATGGATTGCTAGAAAATGGACTTGGAAGCATGTGCCAATCATGGTTATTAAAGAAGATAGCATTAGCTTTCTATCTAGCTTCTTTATATTCATTGATAAGCTACATCATGATCAGATAGTAAGCTTTGATGATGTTGAAAAGTTTTATCTAAATCAAAGTAGTCATTCTGGTATTGGTTTTTCGATAATATATAAAAAACAGCACGTTGCAGCTATGAAAAATAAAGATAAAAGACTTGAAGGCTTGTTAGCTCACAAAAAATTTACGTTATATGAGCATTACAATGTTTTGAATGGCCGGTATTATATTGATTTGCGTGAAATTCTAAATATTATGAATACTTTTCACAAGCAAAGAACTGATGGTATTAAATATTTGTCGCAAGACAACCATGATAATTTAATGGATATTGGCTGGTAAGAATACACTTATATAAGCTAACAATTTATTTAACAAAATTATAAGAGAACATTATGACCCGAATTGAAAGCACTTTTGAAACTTTAAAATCACAAAATAAAAAAGCCCTGATTCCTTATGTCATGGCAGGCGATCCCAATCCGAGTAACTTTGTTGGCTTGCTACATGATCTTGTCAAACACGGCGCTGATATGATCGAAGTCGGCTTACCATTCTCTGACCCAATGGCCGATGGTCCAACTGTGGCCTTGGCTGGCGAGCGTGCATTAGCAGCAGGTACCAGTACTCGTGATGCGCTAAAAATGGTCGCAGAGTTTCGTCAAACAGATACGCAAACGCCAATTATTCTGATGGGTTATCTAAATCCTGTTGAAATCATCGGCTATGATAACTTTGTGGCGCTATGTGAGCAGTCAGGCGTTGATGGTTTGTTGATGGTAGATCTGCCACCAGCAGAAGCGGGTAGCTTTACGCAGCATTTGACCGATCATTCGATGAATGAGATTTTCTTACTGTCGCCAACGACGCTGCCCGAGCGCCGTGAGCAAGTATTGACTCATTGTGGCGGCTATATTTATTATGTATCACTAAAAGGTGTGACTGGTTCAGCCACGCTAGATACTGACGATGTAGCAACTCAAGTTCAAGCAATCAAAGCAGAAACAGACCTGCCAGTATGCGTCGGCTTTGGTATCCGTGATGGTGCTTCTGCAAAAGCGATCGGTACTCATGCGGATGGTGTGATCGTCGGTAGTGCTTTGGTACAGAATTTTGCCGATATTGATGCCAACGATGCCGCCGCGGTTGCAAATGCACAGCAGAACATCATGGCAAAAATGGATGAGCTACGTGAAGCGTTAGACAGCTTAAGCGCCTAATAGCTATTGCTTTCATATTGTTGTTACTTGAAGAGATAGTTATTTGAAGAAATAGTTATTTGAAACGGCAAAGTCAAATTGCAGTTATTGTTTACCTGAGACTTACTCAAATGCTTTACGTGAAGACAATACTAAATGACTTTGCTAAAATTAGTTTACGAGTGTAAACTAACATCACTATTATATGGTGTCTGATAGCAGTGATTTATTCGTCACTTTGATTGGCAAATACATTATCTATCAACAAGCGCATAATCAAATTACCGACATACGAGATTTATTTATCAATATGTCGCATGACTGCTCATGTTATGACTGTATTAGACGTTTTGTTTAGACAACCATTAAACTCTCAATGACAAGCGAATGAGCAAACTTGTCAATAAGCCTTTTATGATGGCAAATAATATGACTGATACAATAACAAAACCCGATAACAATACTGCTAAAGCCGCGCCAAACAGCAATACGGATAGGCAGTCATGGTTTAACCGTCCTATCCCAGGTATCAAACAGCATTTGACTGCGCCACTGTCTGCGGTAGAGACTGAACCGTCAACTAAGTGTAGTAATTGTCATTCGATGATTACCAACACAGCGCTGATTTTTAACTGTTATGTGTGCCCGCATTGTGATCATCATTTACCGATGAGTGCTCGTGAGCGCTTGAACTGGTTACTTGATCAAGTAGATGGTGAGACAGGACAAGAATTTACGGCAAAAGATCCATTGAGCTTTGTGGATAGTAAGCCATATCCTGCGCGTATGAGTGAAGCACAAGAAAAAACAGGTGAGACTGAGGCGTTGGTTGCTATGTATGGCAAACTGCGTAACCTTGATATCGTAGCCTGTGCTTTTGACTTCCGTTTTATGGGTGGGTCAATGGGTTCGGTCGTTGGCGATCGTTTCGTCCAAGCAGCTGAAAAGGCGCTAGAGCAAAAAGTACCTTTGGTTTGCTTTGCCGCTTCTGGCGGTGCACGTATGCAAGAAGGTCTGCTATCGTTGATGCAAATGGCACGCACGGCAGCAGCGATTGAACGTCTAAGAATCGCTGGGATTCCATACATCGTGGTATTGACCAATCCAGTGTACGGCGGTGTAACTGCATCACTGGCGATGCTGGGTGATATCCATCTAGCAGAACCAAAAGCGATGATAGGATTTGCGGGTAAGCGCGTGATCGAGCAGACTGTACGCGAGACGCTAGAAGAGCCATTCCAGCGCGCTGAGTTCCTATTAGAGCATGGCGTAGTGGATGAAGTGGTACATCGTCATCAGCTAATCGATACGATTTATCGTCTGCTTGCAAAACTATGCCGCGTACCAAATGTAGATGCTCAGTAAAATGAGATGCTCGATAAGGTAAATGACTCAGTATAATGAATCATTTATTGAGTGCATAATGACTTAGCTGCGTGCTAACATCTACTGCATATGCAAGACCCCTAATAGCATTTATCGTCATTGCACGGTAAGTGCTATTTTTGGTTTTAGCTAGCACATATATTTTTATCTCTTATTAAATTTTATATAGGTTTTATCCATGTCTGACCTTTTAGCCTCTGACCTTCGCAGCTCTAATGCCCATAGTCCTAATGAAAGTGCTAACCTAACTGAGTGGCTCGATTATATGCAGCAGATTCATGTATCGGCGATCGATATGGGATTGTCACGTGTATTGCCTGTTGCAGAAGCGTTAGGCGTGGTGCAGTCAGCTAAAGATGACGCTTACGTATTTACTGTGGCAGGTACCAATGGCAAAGGTTCTACAACCGCTGTCATTGCCGAAATGTGTAAAGCCGCAGGTTATAAGACGGCACTATATCAGTCGCCACATCTTAGTGCCTTTAACGAGCGTGTGCGTATCAATGGCGAGATGATCAGCGATCAGACGCTGATTAAGGCTTTTAGCAAAGTAGAGGCAGCACGCTTACAGTGCGAGTTGACGTTGTCGTTCTTTGAGATGACCACACTAGCAGCGCTATTGATATTCGCTGAGGCAGATTGTGACGTATGGGTATTAGAAGTAGGATTGGGTGGACGCCTAGATGTGGTCAATATTATTGACCCTGACATGGCGGTCATTACCAATATCGGTATCGATCACATTGACTGGTTGGGTGATAATGTCGAGGATATTGGTCGCGAAAAAGCAGGTATCTTGCGCAACGGCATTCCTCTGATTTATGGTGCTACTGAGATGCCAGCTAGCGTGCAACAATCCATCGATACCCAGCAGGCAACTTGTTATCAGATTGGACAAGATTTTAGCTACCGCGATATTGATGCAACGACTTGGCAATACAGTAATGCGGCGGTTACCTTGCAGTTACCACGTCCTGCGTTATCGTTAACTAACACGGCCAATGCACTATCAGCAGTATTAGCAAGTCCATTAGATATTGACATCAAGGCCATTGAGCAAGCGTTACGAACTGTCAAACTGGCTGGACGTTTTGATTATCGTGAGAACCATAGCCGCCATTGGTTATTTGATGTGGCGCATAATGAGCAAGGCGTTGAGTTCTTACTAGCACAGCTATTACCGTTTTGGCAGCAGCATGTAGCCAAGCAAAATAATCAAAATAGCTCAGCGACTGTCACCCTGCCAAAGATTAAAATGCTATTTTCTATGCTTGGTGATAAAGACATTGATAAGGTTGTGCAGCGCTTAACTCAAGCAGGCTTACCGATTAGTGACTGGTTTATCGCTGAGATTGATTATCCTCGTGCCGCGACTACTGAGCAGCTGCAAGCTGTTTTGGTTAAATATGTCGATAGCACCAATATATATGAGTTTGATGGTCTGCATACAGCGACCCATGCAGTGATAGAGGCGAGCCAACCACAAGACTTAATCGTCGTATGCGGTTCGTTTCACACCATTGGTGAGGCATTGGCTGCGCTACAGCACTGATCATATGAGTTAAAGTAAGGCATGTTTAGTGTTAATCTTAGTCGTAGCCTGATAGCAGACAGCATGAAAAATATGCTTTATAATCAAAATGATTTGCCAGACTAGTAGAAGACGGTCGGCACAAATTTTGAACCCTGATGGCATTAACTGACAGTAACTGGCGGTAAGAGATCATGATTGAAGCGATTTGATATACTGCTTTGAAATAGTCGCTGCGCCGCTCAATCAACCTTATTACCAACTAAGAGACGTAAACGGATGAACTTTTCGAGACAAGCCTTATTGGGCATTGGGATGATTATCGGCGGTAGCGTGATGCTATACGCCATGGTGCAACAGATTGGCGATAGCGATCAACCGGAGCCGATGTCAGCGATGGTCGACAAACTAAGCTCGGAGCAAGAATCTCCGCAGCCGCTCACAACTGATATCGAAACAGAAAAACGTATCCTTGCGCAAAAGCAAAAAGAACGTGCAGCCCGCGTTGCAGAGCAAGAAAAACGTGCAAAAGAGTTTCTGACAGAGCAGGAAGTTGCTGAAGCAGAAGCGTTGGCAAAGGCACGTGCTGAGAGCCAGCAATATGTTGATAATAGTGCGCCAGCTATTGATGACACCAGCAGTACAGAGTCTACAAAAGATGTTACTACAGATCTGACCGTTCAGCCTCGTACTGAGAGTCAGTCTGCTACTGATACTACAAAGTCTAGCGAAGCCGAGAAGCAAAAAGCGGTTCAAGAGCAACAAGAAGCCCAAAGGCAAGCTGCTATAAAAGAGCAAGCAGCCGCCAAAAAACTTGCCGAGAGCAAAAAACAAGCGGAGGCAGAGAAACTAGCCGAAGCAAAAAAGCAGGGGGAAGCCCAAGCAGCGGCTGAGAGAAAAAGAGAAGCAGCTGAAGCGGCAAAAAACGAGCCACCAAAATCGCCTTCTGAATATCAGATTAAGAAAGGTGACGGACTCATTAAACTGGCAAGACAATACAATATGCCTGTAGAAGTATTGGCTCAAGCCAACAACCTATCACCATCAGCAGCGCTACAAATGGGTCAGAGCATCACCATCCCATCGAGCAAACAGGTACAACGTCTAGAACGTGAAGCGGCTGCCGCTGAACAAGCGCGTGAGAAGAAGCGCCAACAAGAAGAAGCGCTGGCGAAGAAATCTGCCGATGCAAAACGTGAAGCGCAGCAAAAACTGAGTGAAGCGCGTAAAGAAGTCAAAGAAACAGACGCTAAAGGTAGCTTTGGGGTACAAGTGGCTCTAGCAAATGACCAAGCCAAAGCCGATGAGTTAGCGAAAAAGTTCCGAGCAGCAGGTTATCAAGTCAAGACCAGTGCGACCAGTCGCGGTGTCCGTGTTGTGGTTGGGCCTGAACGTGGTAAAGTCGCAGCATTGGCACTAAAAGATAAAATCAATAGTGACCCTAAAGTAAATACGACCAGCGCTTGGGTGCTTTACTGGCGTTAAGCTAGAGCATTTCTAACGGTCTGGATTCGGCTTTTATCTACTTTATATGAAAACACGACAAATACTGTCGTGTTTTTTGTTTTATAGATTGCTGATTGGCGCCGCCTTAGTTAAGATGAGCGCCATTTTTATAATCCGTTGTTGTATAACCTGTCAGCCTATATAGGTTGCCTTGTCGTGGTCGGTGCATTATTAATTGCTATTACTAATGACAATTAGCCCACCACTCTCATATTGTATAAGGTAGAACCATGTCGTTTGGTGTTATATTTTTAGTATTGGCCGTTGGGTTTTTAGGGCTGATTACGTTACCGAAGCTGCTACCAACACTACTGACGAAGCGCCCTGTCGTTGAGCCTGATCCAAAACCTGTGCGCGGTGATGAGTTGGCTATTTGGCCATTTGCGCCGATGCCAATCATGACCGATACGGAAGTGATATTTTTTAATAAGTTAAAAAATGCGCTGCCGGAGTATCACATATTTGTCCAAGTACAGCTGTCACGGATCATTGAAGCCAATAGTAGTGAGACATCAGAGCGTAGCTTTTGGTTCAATCGTATCTGCCGTCAGAGCGTTGACTATGTGATCGTGGATGTCGATGCTCAGACTACATTGGTCGCTATCGAGCTTGATGACTGGACGCATAGTAGCAAAGCCCGCCAAAAAGCGGATGATAAAAAGGATAAGGCGCTTGCCAGTGCAGGTATTGCGATGGTGCGCTTCCATGCTGAGCGTATGCCGAGTGCCGATATGCTTAGATATGAGCTAATGCAAGTGATTGAGAGCTATTAAGAATTCTGTGAAAGCTGTCCGATTGTTAAGACCAGAATATTATCTAAGCAGTTTCATCTTAAAACTTTAGGTTAGCTAAATTTATTCATCGATCTGGTCTTACTGTCTTGGGTAAATAACGATTGGTCGATTACCTTCAAAATATAAACCTGTCTTAGGTAGCTCGCTATCTGACCAAACTATCGGCTGCTGGCGACCATTATAAGCATTTCGCTCATCATAAAAGTCGCGCTTGGTGAACCATTCAATATAATGCGCGGCTCGCAAAGCTGTAGTGTCAATCGTTGCAAGATTTGCCATGTCTCTTTTATCACACCACTTATGTATCGGAAAGTTCGGCGTTAGCCAATATGGCCAATCATAATCACCGCAATCAGTTGTATTAATCGGTAAAAAGAATCGCCCTTTGATCACGCCATAACGCTTATCGATTTTTACCTGTCCGTGGTTTTCTGTATCTACCCACACCGCTCGAAACTGCTTGGTTTGCATGTGCGTCATTTTACGCTGTAGATTATCATTGGAGTTAATCCCGACCCAGTTCACAGGTTCAAAAGGTGTTGACCCCATAAAAAACTTAATGGCTAGCTCCCAATGTTCAACCAGCTGTTCTGCATGGTTATACAAAATCAAATCAAGCTCACCAGTCGTTTGCTTGCCATTATAGAGCTGCACATTGCTAGCCAGGGTCTCATACGGATGCAGCTTGCGTGCGAACCCATCCTCTAACCAAAATGACAGTAAGCCTTCAAAATGAAAACCCAGACGATTGGGGCTAGGGCGTTTGAGTAAATAGCGAGTCAGATCTTGATAGGCGGCAGTGGTGTCTAGCTCTGTTAATCGTTGCTCATACGCCTCAAATTGCGTCTGCCAAAATTGCGCGCTATGCACAGCAACGGTATGTGTATTTTGATGCGGTGCAAAGTCTAGCCACTGCGTCAAAACATTGGGACACGACAGTACATAAGCCAAATCACGCACATAAGGTCGGCGGTAACGTTCCCAAGGTGCATTATCTATGAGGTGATTAAATGTGGGCTGATTGACAGGCTCGGACATAGGATAAACCAGTGTGAAGGTGTAGCATTTACCCTAACGGCTCGCTCTATAAAAGTCTATAGGACACGAGTATCCGCTAGGGCAGTGCTCAGTTTGTTGGCGCTAAAATATAATATTAATGTGATAAATATGAAAGCTGATATCAGGCGGTGACAGCAGGTAGGCTAATAGGATACTGAGTACTATTTTAAGTAGAGAGAGTTGCCATTTAGGCTGATATTGAGGTGGCTTTTCTTGTGGCTTAGTTGGGATGTGATTTTTCTGTTTCATGTGTCTAGCTCCATATTTACCGTAACTTGATTGCTGCGGCTTATGGTTGCTAGTTTATGAAGTAAGGTCGTTCGATAGTTCTATATAGAAAATGGCAAAGTTCTATAGAACTTCATCAGCTTTCTTTAGCCATTTTGCAATGAAGTCTTTACCTAAAGTTAAACCTAAACCCTCGGCTTTAGCTATGATTTCTTTGTTGATATTACCGTGAGGGTTTTCTAAGTCTTGTTTGTCATAACTTGCAAGTTTAAGCAAAGTAGCTACCAATGTTGCCATAGAATTAATAGTTTTATGATGGATTGGTAATCCCCCCAATAAATAAGAACACTTACAAATAGAGATTAACTGCTAAAATACACCAGCAGGAGAATCCTATGAAAAAGACACGCTTTAGCG
>NZ_JBNNFX010000020.1:0-74240 GCF_050267985.1 Psychrobacter sp. NPDC078929
CCAAACATGGGCAATGGCGGTTTTACACCGATACAGAAACTCAATCAGGCAGCTTAATTCTATTTATTAGGTGTCTTAAGT
Organism: Psychrobacter sp. NPDC078929; assembly: GCF_050267985.1. Taxonomy (NCBI): domain Bacteria; kingdom Pseudomonadati; phylum Pseudomonadota; class Gammaproteobacteria; order Moraxellales; family Moraxellaceae; genus Psychrobacter; species Psychrobacter sp. NPDC078929. The sequence goes on from NZ_JBNNFX010000020.1 coordinate 82, forward strand.
TTGGGAGGGTTACCAGGGAACCGCGCATTCTGCGCATAAAGCTGCATTATGGTAAATGGTTTTAGATAGAATGATTCGGTTTCATTGGATCCATTGGGGCATAGCCTGTTGATAAGTTATTAAGACAATTAGTTGTTACGAACAGGTTTGTACAATTGAGCCTTGAAACTTTATAATGCTCAATGAAATCATGAGGTAAAATGTGTTGTGATCACGGGCAATAAGAAATTACCTCACGAGAAAAGTATACAGTCCAATTAAGGTTATTGAATGAAACAATATCTAGATTTATGTCAACGTATAGTTGATGAGGGTGTATGGGTCGAGAATGAACGGACTGGAAAACGCTGCTTAACCGTTATTAATGCTGATTTAAACTACAATGTAGGAGCTAATGAGTTTCCCTTAGTAACTACTCGAAAGAGTTATTGGAAAGCAGCTATCGCAGAATTATTAGGGTATCTACGTGGTTATGATAGCGCAGCTCAGTTTCGAGCTATTGGATGTAATACATGGAACGCTAATGCCAATGAAAATGAAGCTTGGTTAGCTAATCCTTATCGTAAAGGTGAGGATGATATGGGCCGAGTATATGGTGTACAGGGCCGCAGGTGGCGTAATTCAGTAGGAGAGGAGTTTGACCAGCTTCGTAAGATTTATGATAACTTGCGGAACGGTATTGATGATCGAGGTGAAATCCTAACTTTCTATAATCCAGGTGAGTTTCATATGGGATGTTTACGTCCTTGTATGCATACTCATACATTTTCGTTGTTAGGTGGCAAGCTTTATTTGACTTCATCACAACGTTCCTGTGATGTGCCATTAGGTCAAAATTTCAATCAAGTCCAGGTTTTTACTTTATTGGCTTTAATGGCTCAAATTACGGGGCATGAGGCTGGAAAAGCTTATCACAAGATTGTAAATGCACATATATATGAAGACCAATTAGAGTTAATGCGTGATGTGCAATTAAAACGCGAACCGTATCCAGCCCCTAAACTTCACATTAACCCTGAAATTAAGTCTCTCGAAGATATTGAGACATGGGTAACATTGGACGATTTTGAAGTGGAAGGGTATCAGTATCATGAGTCTATCGCGTATCCATTCTCAGTTTGATACAAATATAAATTAAAAGTTAAGAAAGATGATAAATTTCTGTTAGGCATAAAGTATTAATATATGTGATTTATGCTATAAGGTATATATTTGTTAGCTAAGCTCTTGCTAGCTTTTAAGTACAAGGAAATTAAGTTTATACTTTTTATAGCATAGGTAGTTTTCGATAGATTAGTGCATCAGCTGGTTCGGTGTTGCATCTTTTAAAGCTAACATTTGTCTCAGTTTTTTAATCTCCTGTCTAGCTTCTAATAACGACCTTTTATCTGTATCAGATTGTGTTTTATAATAATCTCGTGACTCTTTCATTTTTTGTAACCGTTTATCTGAGTGTTGAGTGACTCTTTTTATATCTTGATATTCATTAAACCAGTAGATAACCTCATTTTGTGCTTGAATCATTTTTGCTTCAAGCGCATTCTTAACATCAGCGTTATCTATAGCTTTTTTTTCTTTACGCGATTTCTCTTCAGCTTTTCTGATATCTTTGATCTGATTTAGCTTTTGGACAGGCCAACCACGGTTTGTAATAGTATTTCGATGAATACCAGTCATCTTCGAAAGTTGCGCTATAGTGGGTTTTAGTTTTTTATTATTTTCAAGATCTATTAGGGCAATATTTAGAGCAGAAGTTATTGCTTCATAGTCGTCATTATTTTTTTGATCATAAGCTTCATTACTCATAGTTCGATTGCCTCACCAAGATTTTCCAATACCATTTTGGCCTCGTTCATTGCTGATAGAATTTGCTCTCGATTGTCTGAATATTCTGGTTTATTGAGGTTGGTTTTATTTAACATGTAAACTTCACGCCATTTAGGAGCATGCTTAGTAGTTACAACGGCTTGTTTGCATCGAGCTGGGTTACAACGCAGTGAACCAATACATGGTAGGCTTGAGTCATACTCTTCTGCTCTACCACCATAGCAAAGCCCTTGTCCCATATAGACCATGGCAACCCCTTGATCTACCATAGCCTCATAAATCTCATCCTCTGTGTATCCTTCAGCCATATATCCACTAAACGTCTTGATCAGACCTTTTTTATGCTCACTCGCTTTACCACCATAATATGTACCATTTGGATTATGGGCAGTTTTAATAGCATCTAATTCAGCTGCTCGGCGCAGTGATTTCGTATCACCTTTTCGGTTGCCGTCTTTTGACAGCATCTCACCTATATCACCGTAGCCTAACGTAACTGACGAGGTGGCGCCAGTAGATGTGTACTTAGAGATGCTCTCTACAAAATGTTTCAATTGAAACGATATAAGAGGCAATCCAACTTCAGCCTTAAACAATTGATATGTTAATGTGTGTCTTAACATATATGGATTGAATTTTAGTTCTTTAGCAACTTTTTCGCCTAAGAGTTGGCTAATAAAGTTATTCATTTGATACACGATACCAGTACTAGTCATTGACTGGGGGGAGTTATCAGGTTTAACAGTATCTACATTAGAAATTAAGTAGGGCGACGCCTTAATTTTTGAGATATACGAAGCTGCTAATACTGCATCCTTAACAATTGGTATAGCTACCCATCTGTCGTCAAACAAACCTGTACTAACTTCATCTTTATGCTTTTTGACCGTACTTTCAATCAGCCAGACGGAGTCACTTTGAATTAAGCACGAACAATCCTGAACTCTTATTTCTGATAGTTCAGATGGTCTCATACCTGTATATTGACCCACTAAATACGCGCAGGCATACGCTACGAGGTTAAAGTATTCTCTAAGATTATCTAACTTGTAACCACGTTTTTTCAATGCGTTACGTAAAGTTCGTCCACCCATGACACTAGAGTCTTTTTTGAGCATCCAATCATAGGGTTCAATTATGTTTGTAATGAAACTTGAAGGATAGCCTTTAGTTCCTAATCTCATAGCAATATAAGCATTTAAAATTTCGTGGGTTACTCCTTCTTCGTTTGCCCATGAAACGTGGTTGCTTGTATTAAATCTTTCTAAGGAGTTAGGATCTGATATCTTTGCTGAAGCTCCTGTAGCGTTTAAAAAGTCCACTATGATAAAGGAAGCCATTTTCGAGAGAGATTCAAATACCAGATCTGGCAGTACTTGTTCTTTTTTCGAAGTATTAGTATTAGCAAGTTTCTTCCATTTCAGGCTATTTAACTCTACATAAGCGATAGGTTTTTCAAATACATACTTGACAGAAGCCGGGCTGCGTAGATATTTGAAAAATTTATCTAGCTCCACACCTTTTACGCGATCATAGTTTTCAGCAGCTTTGGAATACAGTTCGGGTGTTATATCGGAGAGTGTTCTGATTTTTTCCTGAACAAACTCATAGCCTAGCTCATGAGATGCCTGTTTAAATATTTCATTAATAAACGTTAATCCATTTTCAAAAATTGTAATTAAAGAGTTTGCTTTTAAGACTTTTTTTGTTCGACTTTGGCCTTCCTTACTTTGAAGCTTGAAAATCGAATTGTTTAGCAAGGCCAACTCGAATATGATTTTTATTTCTATTAAAACGAATCTTGGGATATCTGTATACTTTGAAAAACTAATGCGGAGCTTTGCGCCCTGAACATTTCGTGCAGCATTAGGATAGTCGTCATTAAAGTCCCAAAAGTCGTCAGAAAACTTTGATAATTTCGATACAGGTTTGTCCATAAGGTACGTCACATACTCTATGTCATCTGTGTAATTATTTTGAAGGTGCTTCTTCTTTTGAACTGTAGCATGGTCTAGAGCATCTAAAACATATAAACGATGTTCTGCAAAACCTGTTAATACATTCAGCTTTTTTTCATAGTCCATTAGATTACTCCATCAACTAGTGTGGTCGTTTCAATGTATTCTGCTAAACGCCGTCCATTTTCTAATTCTTCTAAGGAAAAATTAGATAGTTCAGGTTCTGTAATACCTTTTATCAGTTCTAAATTCTCTGAAATAACATGCCCATAGGGTGTATCCATGACACGGGAGTGCTCTTTCAAAAGCGTATAGTCACGCTTCATTGCAAAAATTTCAGGCAGATTCTTAGCTGTAATAATGACATTGTCACAACCCAAACATTTGTTATATTGTGAGCATGGAGTACCAGGTATGTAGGATGAAAGATTTTTTACAAAATCTGGTGGGTCAAAAATATTTCTGCATTCAGCTAGAGGAGTATGAAAGGTTGTTACCAACTCATCATTTTTTTTGGACTCTATATCTTCTGGCACTTTCTCAACTTTTTTATCCAGAGTCGATTGATGTATCTCTTCTAATTCATCATTTATCTTCATTCTACTCATGGAGTTAAAATCTAGAGAATCTATATAACCGAGAGTTGTTTGGAGTGAGGAGTGACCCAACATGAGTTGAATTTCACGTACAGTTACGCCATTTCTAAGCATCTCACTAACAAATGTTGGTCTAAAGCGACTTATTGTAAGAGTTAGGGGATCTCCTGCATCATTTTTTAAATTATATTTCTTAACAAACCTGGACAAACTAGCTCCCAATGCTTCTGTATTTTTTTCTTTGTTTCCTAATAGTGGAGATACTCTGCCGTGCTTTTTTGTACTATTCGACTGATAGATAAACAACCTATCTTTAAAAGCATTATCTTCAATGTCTTGTCGAAAACTACTCGTCAATTGGACTAATTCTTCAAAAATAATTTTTATAGACTTAGCTTGAGATGACGTAAGCCATGTCAGTTCTGCATTAAAAAGATCGAGGTGGTATTCTTTATGACCATCAGACCTTTCTTTCCAATATCTAAGACAAGGCCGCGATGTTGCCGGATGGGAATCTACATAATCGTTTATATCAAGAGAAAGTAAAGGATTTGCATTTAAACCAGTAATTTGAGCAAGCCTTAAAACGTAAGGCGTTAGTGTATCCATATTTATCATTGGGGTAATGCCCCAGTCGTTGTATACCTCTATCAAACCCTTATCTGAATCATTAATAATTCTTAAGAAAGACTTTTCAATAGGTGATTTAGCTGTATTATAATGAACTGGCTTACACATTAAGCGGTTTTCAAAGAGCCATCGCGCATTCTCTAGTGTCGAAAGGCCTCTAATGACTGAACCCTTTTCGTCCAAAGGATTGCTACCTAAACCCGTTTTCTTATAAGGTTTGAGGGCTTTTCTAGATTCGCTCAATCCTTTTTCAATAGCCTCTAATATTCGAAGTCGCTCGTTCATTGTAAATGGCTTTTTAACATCTGTTTCTCTAGTTGTAGCAAATCCATTTATATTGAAAAAGCTATATTCTATATCGCGTACTTGAGTCAGCCGATTCAATGTTATACGGACTGAACTCAAAACTGTATTTGCATGATGACTTGATATTTCTTTATTTATTACCTTGCCCTCTAAATATTTCCGATATCTAGATAATAGGTATTCATCAAAAGTTGTTACGATTCTAAAGGGTTTATTTCCATACAGTTTAGATAAGAACTCTATAAATGAACTACTCGCAACTCTATAATTACTCTTGCCTGATTTTGAAGAGACAGTTTTGCTACTACAAGCAAACAGTTGCTCAACCTGAATAAACGGTTCTAATTTTGAAGGAGGGAAGAAGTCATCAGCTGCATTTAGCTCTCTTGCTGCGAGTCTATGAAAACGCTCTATCTGACTTTCACTATGATTTATTCTATTGACATTCGCTTCGCTTGTTCTTTCAGCAACGCTTTTATAATTTGGATCAATAATTCCAATTTTTTCTAAGTCTTTGTGAATGAATTCCCAAGCATCTTTAACAACATTAAATCTTAAGGATTCTTTTTTTATAGGTAGTTGTTCTGGAGACATTTTTCCTATCGAAATTTTGTTGCCGAAAATAGGTAAAGTGTGCTTTTCCTCTACAGTTAGCTTTCTGTACCAATTCAAAAGTTTTCTAGTGTTTTCGATGCCAGCCGCTTCGTAGCTTTCACTTGGTATTACTAGAATCCCTTCTTCAATCATCCTTCCAATTAAAGGAGTAGTAAGACCCCTATATTTTTGTGCAACAGAGTATGAGACACCTACAGCACTCTGAATATGCTTAACAGCTACACTGAAGCCCAAAGTATTATCCGCTTTACTAATTGGTATTTCCCATAGTGCTTCTTTATCTCCAGCTGTTTTCGATACCCATTCTATAACAGCTGCTTCGGCGTCTTTAATCGGTTGTTTTTCTTCAACGTTCTTAAAGTCTGCACCTAAAATTCCTGGCTCAGGAAAATCCTCATGAATCTCATCAATGGTTATTCCAATGTTTTTCATTTGATGTCCTTAATGCCAATTCTTAACTGTGTCTGTTCAGATAAGCGCTTCATTTTCTCAGCTTTGGTTAATGTATCACCATTCTCGTCACACATGCTCTTGTAGATATCTTGAGGGATATTAGTGTATATCTGTGTAGTACTAAGATGGTTGTGGCCTAAGCAATTCTGCACAATAGCAAGCTGATCTACATAGTTAGGCCCTAAATCCTTTGACTGTAGTATTGAATAAGCGTTGCCATGCCGTAGCTTGTGGGGAGAAATCAGTCGATTGAGTCGACCGTGTTTGATTGCGCGTTTACTTATACGTTCAAGTAGCTTACTGATTGAATTTGGGGTGTAAGGAGTGCCTTCAGCATTAAGGAACGCTGGTGTTTCAGACGGCTTTAAATATTTACGAGCGTATTTTTTATACAAGGGAGATGCGTGGTATTTTTCCACACGTTTGATAGTTACTAAGCTAAGCAAAGTCCAGCGTGGCTTAATTTGATTACCACGGCCCTTACTTCCTTTAACTTTCAAAGATACATAGTCGGGATGAATAGGCAGGTCAGTATCGCGGGAAATATATTTTTCAGAATTAAGGCTAGTAATATCTTTAAAGTCTTGAAGAGTAACTCTAGGTAGTTCTGAACGACGTAAGCCAGAGTCGTATAAAAACTGGAGTAAAGCTCTTTCTCGTTCTGAATCAGTAAATTCAATCAATATGAAAAGGTCATCAAGTGTGCAAGAGCTAATCGGTGTGCGCTTTGGTGGTTTTGATAGCAAGCCATCGCTATATGGGTTATCTTGTCTAAGCTTATCACGGTCTTCTGTAGGGCTACAAAGGTATTCGATGAAGGCATGTATTGTCTCATCTCGACTTCTAACAGTAGATGAGTTCTTATGGTCTTCACGGATTAAAAATGTCAGGTATTCTTGAATTACGTATTTTGGAACTGTAATAAATACTTCATCAGATTCACTGTCATCATAATCTGGACGACTACGAATATAACTTAAGAAGTAGCTTAGGTTTCTACCATAAGTAACTGCTGATTTATAAGAGATTATTTGATGTTTGGTTCGATACGACAAATACTCAGAAACAAGAGGAAGGATCTTGCCATCATCATCAAATACTCCAACACCATTCACTGTTACGGTTTTGTTCAATGATAAATTTGGAATCTCATTGAGTAAACAAGACTTAGATAAATCTAACTTTGTATCAAAACAAACTTTAACATCCATAATAATCACTATCTCAATACATAGACTAAGTTATGTATTGCATTATATACGATCTATTACTCCGTATTGTGCATTATTGTTATGGGGGTATAATAAAAATAAGTCAGCCGAACGCTGATACAGCTGGCATGACAGCTTATTGTCTGCGACAAAGAACTGAAATAACGTATGACATGGTGGTAGGGCTACTTGCTCTGCCTCACCTGGATTCCAGCCTGACACAATCAAGCGGCGCGAATTCGGATTGTTCTTTATCTGTTCAACGACTTGTGCGATTTGATCGACGCCATCAGCGTTATAACTGGCATCTTCATTTTTGGTCGCGCCGTAGTTACGCCATTGATGACCATAGATAGGACCCAAATCACCAGCAGGTCTGTTGAAGCGTGCTGTCTGTTCTGCTGTCGCCCACTCATTCCAGATACGAACATTATTCTGTTGTAGATAATCGACATGAGTGCTGCCACTTAAAAACCACAATAGCTCATAAGCGATAGATTTAAAGTGAACCTTTTTGGTTGTTAGCAGTGGAAATCCATCTGCTAAGTCAAAGCGTAGCTGTGCGCCGAAATGGCTAAGCGTACCAGTACCAGTACGATCGCCTTTTTCAGTGCCATTGTCGAGAACGTGGCGTAGTAAATCTAAATAGCCTTGCTCGTTATTACTTTGGGTGCCATTGATCATAAAATGCTCTTTAGTTACTGCTGACAGCGCATACAGGCTAGATGGGTAGTCGATATAGACACTGTCATTATTGAAAGTATTGCTAGGATAAGCGTTTTGACAGCTTACCCTATTTTAAGTCATCAGCCTTTATCACAAAAAGGCAGGCTTAGTAAGAAGCTTGCTTACCCCAGTCGTAGATGCCACGTTTGTAAGCGTAACCGATCAAGAACAGACCGATAATTATCATTGGGGCGCTTAGTATCTGACCTTTGGTCATCCAACCCAGCAAGATGAATCCTTGGTCGATGTCTGGCTGGCGGAAGAACTCAATGATAAAGCGGCTAAAGCCATAACCAAGCATAAAGACACCAGTCACTGCCATCCGAGGACGGGGTTTCGATGAGTACCACCACAAGAATAGAAACAACAGTAGACCTTCTGCAAGGGCTTCATACAATTGAGACGGGTGACGAGGCAACAGGTACTGGCCATTGACCTCAGTCATAAGGTCTTGTAGCGCAGGATTGGCTTGTAGCTGCTGCATATCAACACTAGCGGCCTGCGGGAAGTAGGTCAACCAGTTATAGCCACCATCAGAGACGCGGCCCCATAGCTCTGCATTGATGTAGTTACCAATACGTCCGAACAATAAACCAGTTGGTACACAGGGAACGACAAAATCGAGTACTTGGAAAGGTGTCTTTTTATATTTTCGGGCAAAATACAGCATACCCAACATGACACCAATCAGGCCGCCATGGAATGACATGCCGCCTTCCCAGACCTTGAACAGGTAAGCAGGGTTTTGGAGTAGCTCGCTGAACTGATAAAACAATACATAGCCGACACGGCCACCTAATATCACACCAAGTGCGCCAAAGAACACTAGGTCGGAGACCATATCTGTTGTCCAGCCTTCACGCTTGGTACTGCGATACCATGCCAGTCCGTAGGCGGCGGCAAATGCCAACAAATACATCAGCCCATACCAATGGACTTCGACAGGTCCAACTGCTAATGCTACAGGATCGTACTGAGGATGAATCATCATAAAGGCATCATAATATTGATAATAAAATGCTGACTATAATAGCAAATTTCGTTCAATGGGCATACATAATTGCTATGACGCCAATCAGAGGGTATTGGTAATGTGAGTTTTTGAAATGGCACAGAATATATAGGCTAAGAGTCAAAAAATAAGAAGTGAGGTAAAAGAGTGACTTTAATTGGGGTGCATTTTCGTGATGATATGTAATCTTGGTAGCTACTAGCTTGGGATAAAAATGCCATTTTTAGCATTATCGAGCGTTCACTACCAAGTTGTACTATTACATCTATTATTAAAAGGAATTAGATGGCGACCAGATCTTGTACGTTATTTTCGACCATCGTATCGCCTGCACCTTGTGACACTACCTTACCACGTGATAGTACCGTGTAATTGTCAGCTAGTTCTTCGGCAAATTCATAGAACTGCTCAACCAGTACAATGGCCATGTCACCTTTGTCAGCCAAGTCACGCAGGACTCGGCCAATGTCTTTAATAATAGAGGGTTGGATACCTTCAGTTGGCTCGTCCAAAATTAACACAGTCGGCTCAGAGGCTAGGGCACGGGCGATAGCAAGCTGCTGCTGCTGACCACCAGACAGATCACCACCGCGGCGATGTTTCATCTCATCTAGTACTGGAAAAATATCGTATAAATGCTTAGGTACATGTTTGGCCTTACTGCGTGAAAACTTAGCCATACCAATTAATATATTTTCTTCTACGGTCAGTGTCGAAAAAATATCGCGTCCTTGTGGTACATAAGCTAAACCTGCTCGGACACGTTGCTCTGGAGACATCTTGCTGATGTCTTTATCATTGAGCAGAATCTCTCCTGATTTAATGGGTAATATTCCCATCAAACATTTGAGTAGGGTGGTTTTACCCACGCCGTTACGGCCGAGTACCACGCTGCATGCGCCTACAGGTGCTGTAAACGAGACATCTCGTAAAATATGGCTGCCACCATAGTATTGATTGATATCGTTAACTTGTAACATGGCTGTCTCCTAAACTCTAAAACTTTTCTAATATTTTAAAGGGAATATTCGTTTGGCTCGTCTAGATGATTCGTTCGGCTATCGACCTAAGTAGGACTCAATCACTGCCTCATTGGCTTGCACTTCCGCTAATGTACCTTCGGCCAAAATCGCCCCTTGTGCCAATACTGTGACTTTTTCACTGATGGCATCGATAAAGGTCATGTCGTGTTCGACTACTACTAATGTATGGTTCTTTTTAAGCCGTAGACACAGTTCAGCGGTATGTTCTGTTTCGGCATCGGTCATACCTGCCACAGGCTCATCAAGCAGAATCAGTTTGGGATTCTGCATCAGTAGCATACCAATCTCTAGCCATTGCTTTTGTCCATGTGAAAGCAATCCAGCGGGCTTGTTGATCTTATCGGTCAGGCGGATTTGCTGTAGAGTCGCGTCGAGGGTATCGCGAGTATCGGCATTGAGTTTATTGAACAAGCTTTTGACCACACGTTTGTCTTTTGGTGCAGCAAGTAACAGATTATCCATTACCGTAAAATTTTCAAAGACAGTAGGTTTTTGAAACTTACGGCCGATACCCGCTTCAGCGATTTGTTCGGTAGATAAGCTGGCAAGGTTATGAGTCTGACCAAAAAACACGCTGCCTTCCGTAGGGCGGGTTTTACCTGTAATGACATCCATTAGTGTGGTTTTGCCAGCGCCGTTGGGGCCGATAATACAGCGTAGCTCGCCTTCTTCGATATAGAGCGACAGGTTGTTGAGTGCGCGAAACGAATCAAACCAGACGCTCACGTCTTCTAAGTACAGAGCAATACCATGGCTAAAGTCGACGCCTGATTTTTTGGGATGACTGAGACCGTCACGTCCATCAGTATGATCATATTCGGATAGCGCTTTGGTCGATTGTTCAGTCGATGAGGACTTATCGTTTAGCATTATTGTTTCTCCTTTTTGAATCGATCGAACAAGCCCATAATGCCATTGGGCAAAAACAACGTCACGACGACGAACAGTCCGCCTAATATCAATAGCCAAAATTCAGGGTAGGCAACCGTAAAGTAGGTTTTCACAGCGTTAACCACGCCAGTACCTAAGATCGCGCCAATTAAGCTTCCTCGACCACCAGTTGCTACCCAGACAGCTATCTCAATCGAGTTCACTGGGTTCATTTCGCTCGGATTGATAATGCCTACTTGCGGCACATATAGCGCACCAGCGATACCAGCGATGACGGCGGATAATACCCAAGCGGATAGCTTGTACCACAACGTACGGTAACCTAAATACTGCAAGCGGTTTTCGCTGTCACGAATGGCACCTAGCACTCGTCCATAAGGTTGGTTCATCAAATGACGCAAACCCATATAAGAGACTAACAATGCTAAGGCTGTGACAAAGCACAGCATTGAGCGAGTTGAGGCAGCGGTAATGTCATAGCCGAGTAAGGTAGTAAAACCAGTAAAGCCATTATTACCACCGAAGCCTGTCTCATTACGGAAGAACAGCAAGGCTGCTGCATAGACCATGGCTTGGGTGATGATAGAAAAATATACCCCTTTGATTTTGGAGCGGAAGGCAAAGAAACCAAAGATAAAAGCAACCAAGCCAGGCACTAATACGACCAGTGCGACAGCCCACCAAAAATGCTGCGTGCCCGCCCAGTACCACGGCATTTCAGTCCAGCTCAAAAATCGCATAAAATCAGGAAGCGCATCGCCTGCTGTCTCACGTGTTAGGTACATGCCAAACGCATAACCCCCTAAGGCGAAGTACAGGCCATGTCCCAAGCTCAAAATACCAGCATAGCCCCAGACGAGATCTAGTGCCAATGCCACCATGGCTAGCGCCATAATTTTGCCAATCAGGGTGATCCAGTAGGCTGAAAGGTGAAAGGCTGAGGTCTCTGGCATCAGATGTAGCCAAGGAAGTATGAGTAGTACAGCAAAACATAAACCAATTAAAACAGCACTACGCGGCGTATCAGACAGTAATTTGGTCAGTATCATAGGAATCTCCTTATTCGACAAAGCGGCCTTTAAGTGCAAATAAACCTTGTGGCCGTTTCTGAATAAACAGAATCACAAGAACCAACAATACAATCTTAGCCAGTACCGCACCGATACCAATCTCAAGTACCGTGCCACTCACACCAAGTCCTAAGGCGGCCAATACTGCGCCCCATACTTGTCCGACACCGCCAACGACGACGACCAAAAACGTATCAATGATATAGGTTTGACCCAGATCAGGACCCACGTTGCCGACTTGGGCAAGGGCACAGCCAGCCATACCAGCTAGCCCAGAGCCCAAACCAAATGCCATCATATCGATACGTGCAGAAGGAATGCCGACAGCACGTGCCATTTGGCGATTTTGGGTAACGGCTCGTATAAACAAACCAAAGCGGGTTTTGTTAAGTAAGTACACCAGTAGCGCCACGACAATGACGGTAAAACCAATAATAGCAATACGGTTGTAAGGCAGTACCAAACTTGATGACACTTGATACGCACCGCTGAGCCATGCCACGTTACTGACTTCAACGTTCTGCGCACCGAAAATCATCCGTACTAATTGCATCAAAATCAGACTGACGCCAAAGGTCGCCAGTAAGGTTTCTAGCTCACGACCATATAGTGGGCGAATGACAATGCGCTCAATAATCATGCCGATGACAGCGCTGACTAAAAAAGCAGCCGGAATAGCAGCAAGCAAATACCAATCTGCCATATTCGGTATATAAGCTTGAAAGAAGTTTTGAACCATATAAGTGGTATAAGCGCCAATCATAATTAGCTCACCGTGCGCCATATTAATCACACCAAGCAAACCAAAGGTAATGGCGAGACCAAGCGCTGCTAGCAGCAAAATACTAGCGGTACTCATACCGGTGAAAATATGACCCGTCCATGTGCTTATTTCAATACGGCGTGACACGCTAGATTCAGCATCGATAAGTGCAGCTTTGAGCGAGGCATCTAAGTTATCCGCAGCGAGGGCAGACTCGATATCGACCAATACTTGTGGGTTATCACTATCAGCGAGCAGATTGACCGCTGCAATTTGAGTGGGCAGGTCGCCGTTTTTGAAATCAATACGCGCCTGTAGAGCAGTTAGTGCCTTTTTGACTTTAGCGCTGTCCTCATTTCCTGCTGCGATCATAATAATAGCTGGATCTACTTGGTCAATATTATCGGCCAAAATCTCTACAGCTTGCAGGCGCTGTGCGGGCTTGTCAGAAGCTAGCTTTACCTTAGCCTGTCCAAAGATGAGCGCTGAGCGAAGGGCATTAGTCAGGGTGATTTGTGATAAATCACTTGGCCAATCGTCAGTCTCTTTTTTATCAGGATAAGTAAATAGCTGATCATCTGCATTGAGCAAATAAGCTTGTCCACCATTACCTTGATACAGCTCATCATTGGCAATGAATTCAACCAAACTATCTAAACTCTCAACGGATCCTGGCCAATCACTTAGCATAGCTTGGCGCTTACTAAAATCGCTGGCTACAAATTGTTGAATGGCATCGCCTGAACTTGTAGTTGCTGTTGAAATATTTGAGGTGCTGGCTTGAGTAGAAGTGGCTACGTTGACAGGTGTGACCAAAGATTGCTCACTATGAGCGGTATCCGTATCGTGGTCATGTACCTGACCATCATGATCGGCATACGCCGTGGTGGTGAATGTTGTTATGCATAATGCCATCAATGCAAGTAATCGCAGAGGCGCATAAATTGAAAAACGAGCCGTATGCTGCATGACTTCACTGGCTGATGCTTGTGGGTTATTACCACTTTTGGACGATGTTTGCCCTACAAACGGGCGTAAAGTATGGTGCTGCATGTGCGGCTCCCTGTTTTTCACAGACAACAAACCCTTAGCTTCTAATGCTTAGCGTACTAAGCGATAGAAGTATTGATAAGGTTTGGCGTTATTTAAAAGTTAAGAATAAGTGTTGAAAATAAATGTGAAAAGTAGGCGTTAGGACGGTTATTGGTGTCGTTTATCCATCCGCCTACTATTCAATTACTATCCACGTGCTTTTCAGTACTGACTTATTTAGGGGTAGCCTACTTAGGAATGTACTCGCTCCATGGCTGGGCTTGGATGACTTCTGGTGTTTTGAAAATCGTATCAAACTGTCCATCGGAACGAATTTGACCAATCATGACAGGCTTCCATAGGTGATGATTTTCTTCATCCATTTTTAATGTATAACCTGAAGGTGCGTCGAACGTTTGTCCCGCCATGCTAATACGTACTTTATCAACATCAGTCGTACCTGCTTTTTCGACAGCTTGCTTCCACATGTTGATACCGACATAAGTCGCTTCCATTGGATCATTGGTCACGACTTTTTCAGCATTTGGTAGTTTTTGATCCAATGCATACTGCTTATAGCGTTTGGTGAAGGCACTATTGGTCGGGTTTTTGATCGACATAAAGTAGTTCCACGCCGCCAAATGCCCTTGTAGCAGACTGGTATCGATACCGCGTAGCTCTTCTTCACCGACTGAGAATGCCATGACAGGAATATCTGACGCTTTGATACCTTGGTTGGCAAGCTCACGATAGAACGGAACGTTTGAGTCGCCATTGATGGTCGAGATAACCGCGGTCTTTTTGCCCGTTGAGAACTTTTTGACGTTAGATACGATGGTTTGATAATTGCTGAAACCAAATGGCGTGTATTCTTCCATGATGTCTGCATCAGCCACGCCTTTCG
Organism: Psychrobacter sp. NPDC078929; assembly: GCF_050267985.1. Classification (NCBI taxonomy): domain Bacteria; kingdom Pseudomonadati; phylum Pseudomonadota; class Gammaproteobacteria; order Moraxellales; family Moraxellaceae; genus Psychrobacter; species Psychrobacter sp. NPDC078929. The sequence goes on from NZ_JBNNFX010000020.1 coordinate 15,119, forward strand.
ATTTCAAAAATGCCTTTAAAATCTGGTTGGTGGTGCGTGGATAGACATAATCAGTACCTAGCAATACGAAGCGCTCTGCACCGCCGCCTTCTTCACTCATTAAGTACTCTACCGCCGGAATGGCTTGCTGATTTGGTGCAGCACCCGTGTAAAAAATATTTTCTGATTGCTCTTGTCCTTCATACTGCACTGGATAAAACATTAATCCATTTAGTTCTTCTACCACTGGCAGTACTGATTTGCGTGATACCGATGTCCAACCGCCAAAGATAACATCTACTTTGTCTTGAGTGAGCAGCTGACGGGCTTTTTCGGCAAACAATGGCCAATCAGAAGCAGGGTCGACGACGACTGGTTCTAGTTGCTTACCGAGTACACCGCCATTGGCATTGATCTCATCAATGGTCATGAGTGCCGTGTCTTTTAGAGAAGTTTCAGAGATGGCCATGGTGCCAGATAGCGAATGTAAGATGCCCACTTTGATCGTGTCGCCATCAGCGGCAGGGGTAGTCGTTGTCTCTGTAGTGGTTTCGGCTGTTGTCTCTGTGGCTGTCGCCGTTTCGGCAGGCTTTTGACAGCCAGCGAGACTCAAGCTACCAACGACGGCAATCGCTAATAATGAGAAGCGTGATTTGATTTTGCCTTGCAGATGAGTCTCAACAAACTGAGGATTGGCTAAAGTTGGTAACGAAAACATGGACATCTCCTAATAAATACAAAAGGTAAAATAATGTTCCTGAACACCGATTAAGAGTTCAAGTTCCGTGCCAAGTTAAAAAAGCCAATAATCGAGTAATATTTGAGCAATAAAAAAATATTTTCTATTATTTTCGTTAATTTAGTGCACGATTGTTAATAGAGCGCACCATAACGGGGAAGGAGATAAAAAATTGGTGCAATTGACAGACTGGTAGCAAAAAAAGAGCCGTTATTATCAAAATAGCACAACGAACAAAAGCATTTATTGCCACAGACCTGCAAAACGGCTACGGTAATCTCTCTAAGATAGTTACTATTTTGCGCGTTGAGCCAATGCATGGCTGCCGTGAGGGATTTTACTGCTAAGGAATGATATATGAACGCACAATTAACAGAGTCATCTGTCTCAACAGGCCATGGCAGCGTATTACCGCCGCTTAATCAAATAACTAGATTTGCTATTCTTCCATTTGTACTTAGTAGTAGTGCCATTTTGGGATTGTCTTCGGCACAAGCGGCCACCAGTAGTGTTGAGCAAGTGACTATTTATCAAGGGCTGGCGAGCGTGACGCGCGCATTGCCAGTCACAGGTAGCGGTGAGCAAACGGTGGTGTTTTCGTGCCTGTCACCTTATATGGATAAAGAAAGCCTAAGCGTACAAGCGACAGGTAGTGTCAATATTGGGGAAGTTAGTATTGAAGAGTTGACAGGTGAGCAGGCAGCCCAGTGCCAATATCAAGGTGACGCCAAGGTGCAGACGCAGCAAAGTGCTTTAGCCAATATCAATGCAGAATTGGAAGCAGCACGGTTAGCAAAGGCCTACTTGCAAAATCTGACCAAAGCCACGCAAGTTAATACAGACAGTACGATTGCCAATAATGCCCGCGATATAGAAACTCAAGCGACCAGTATTAACCAAAGAATTCTAGAGATTCAACAGCGACAAGCGCGTGCCCAAGACGCACTGAATCAACTGATGGCAGGCAGCGCGACATCGACCTTTAACAAGGTGACACAGGTGAGTGTACGTACGGCAAGTCGCTCGCCAAGTAGCGTTAAGTTGCATTATCAAGTGCAAGGTGCAGGTTGGGAGCCTGCGTATCAAGCTCGCCTAAATACAAACAGTGAGCAGTTAAGTATCACAGCTTCTGCGATTATTGCTCAGCAAACTGGTGAGAACTGGACAAACGTACCACTGACACTCAGCACCGTTAATCCTAATCAAAGTACGACGGGGCAATTGCCGTATGTGCAGCGTCTGTCATTGTATGAAGAGAGCGAAGATGCTCGAGTAAGACGTGAGCTACCTATGATGGATGCGTCCCCTGTTATGATGGAAGAGCCTGCTTATAATAAAGGAGCAGGGGCAGCTATGGCGCCGCTACCTAATTTTACCGTTAGTAGCCAAAACAAGAATGGCATCATCGAGTATCGTTTACCGCAGTTGGTCAGTATTCCGAGTGACGGGAGACGCGTACGCACAGTGATTGGCGAGCAGACAGGTAATAGTAAGCTCTGGATTCGCAGTACGCCAAGTGTTGAGACTGCTGCCTACTGGTATGCGTCAGCGCCGTTTTTGACGCCGGACTGGGTCGATGGTTCGCTACAGTTGTACCGTGATGACAATTATGTAGGTCAGTCGCATTATAATTATCAAGTGCTAAAAGAGCAGGGTATTGGATTTGGTCGTGACTCAAATATGCTCGTAAAAGAGCTGACCAATGAAGATAAGCAAGGTGAAAAAGGTGTGCTAAACCGTACGCAAACACTGACGACCACCAAGGCTTATCAATTTACCAATCAGCACAATCGTAGCGTACGCTTGCAAGTACTGGGCAGTGAACCTATCAGTCGTGACGATAGTTTAAAAGTTGCGGTGACGCATACGCCGCCCGTAACTGAGCGAGATTGGAATGACAATCAAGGCATGGTGGCGTGGGAATTTGACTTACCAAGTAAGCAATCAAAGGTAATACGTTCAACCTCCCAGATTAGTTATCCTGCCAATAAATTACTGACTGGCAATTAATGAGCACTGCCTGTAAGTGCTACCTTATTAATAGGTAAAGTTTGAAATAATATCTTTGCCTCTATTAAGAATTACCCGCATAACGAAAATTATTATAAAAGGAAAGCTATGTGTATTGTCGCTATTGCTTGGCAATTATTTGATGAGTTACCGCTGGTACTACTGTCTAACCGTGATGAGTTTTTGCAGCGCCCAACTGAGCCGCTCCACCAGTGGTCTGACCAACCTATTTATGCTGGTCGTGATAAACAAAGCGGTGGCACGTGGTTAGGCATTCATCAGAACGCGTCACCAGCGCAGAGTGCAGAGTATTATGAACAGAATGGGCGCTGGGCTGCGGTGTTGAACTTTCGTGATGGGGTGCAAGCAAGCAGTGATGAGCGCTCGCGGGGCGCGCTGGTCACCGAATTCTTGATAGGAACTCTAAGTCCAATGGATTTTGCACGGCAGATTGATTTGCAGAATTATGCGGGTTTTAATCTGATCATTGGCGATGCTGCGCAAGCTGTGATCGTCAATAATCGTGGTCATGCACCCACGCCATTATATGCAGGTCTACATGTTATCTCTAATGGTCAACCAGAGGACAGCTGGTTTAAGACAGAGCGGTTGCGCGGGCGACTACGTCAAGAAGTGCTGCCATTGATTGCGGAGGATAGCTCACCTGCGTACTGGCAAGCGGCGGCTTTTAACGTTTTGTCAGATAGTATCAAAGCACCAGAAGATAAACTGCCTGTTACTGGCGTGGCAATTGAGGTGGAGCAGATGTTATCGTCTGTTTATATTGAACCCGTCGCTTTTGGCGATACTGATAGTAGCAAACCTACGTATGGTACTCGCACCCAAAGCATCTTAACGTTGCGCAAAGAGAGAGATACGGGAGCAAACTACACAGCGAATATTATTAGCCGTGAGTTTGACAATCATTCAAAGTGACCGTTAAGAGATAATAAAAAACACCCACGGTAATTGCTAATATTCTAGCGACTATCGTGGGTGTTTTGCATTGTACTATTAAGTGGCTCATTACATAAGCAGATGATTATTTTGCTCAGGAATGATCAGCTCTTGCTTTAGCGGGAGTTCGCGTACCAATTCTTGCAAGGCACGACGATAAACGCCTCGTTTAAAGTGAATCACTTGTCCAAGTGGATACCAGTAGCTGACCCATTGCCAATGGTCAAATTCAGGTTTCCCTTCATCAAAGCGGATATGTTGAGTATTTGGCTCATCTAAGCGTAGCAAAAACCATTTTTGTTTTTGCCCAATACATAAGGGATGCTGACCATGACGTACATAACGTTTTGGCAAACGATAGCGCAACCAGTCTTGCGTGACTGCCAATAAGTCTACGTGACGCGGATGTAAGCCGACCTCTTCCCAGAGCTCGCGATACATTGCATCCATCGGCGTCTCCCCGCGGTCGATACCACCCTGCGGAAATTGCCAAGCGTTGTGACCAATACGTTTTGCCCACAGAACCTGCCCTTGTGTATTTGCCAAGATGATGCCGACGTTGGCGCGAAAGCCGTCTGCATCTATCATGACTAAACCTTTTAATTTGTTTAAAAATAGCTTGTTTTGACTTGAAACCGTGACAGCAATCGTAATTATTATAAGGTGATTGTTATCGATATCCGCTCAAAACAAGATTCATTACCGTTATTAAACCAAGAAACAAGCAAAATGTGTAACAGTATTTTGCTATAAAATGTTTCACGAGTTTTACCTTTTAAAATCAACTATTTACAAGCAAACTTTTGTAGGTTTTTATACGGCATTTTTAGGCAAGTGTTGATGAGTAGTAATAGGCGGATGAACATACGATTATTTAGTAAACTATCGAACTCCACTATTTCTATATGTATAAAGTGGTAAAAGCACAGATTTCACTGGTGAGCTAGTAGCAAAACAATGAGCCTATAAAATCTTGCTTTGGCTTATGCTACACTAGCTGGGCAATATATCATTCACACAATAATAATAGGCAATACGCCATTTAAAATAAGGAACATCTACAATGTCAGAATCAAAAGCAAGCGTCATATGGCAAGAGAATAAAGCCTTTATGGGTGTGTCACCATCAGGGCATAATGTACAAATCGATGCTGATAAAGAAAAAGGCTCAAGCCCAATGGAGCTGATTTTGCTAGGACTAGGTGGTTGCGCCAGTTATGATGTCGTAGAGATTTTACAAAAATCACGCCAAGCAGTGACGGATGTACGTTGTGAGCTAACCGCCCAGCGCGCTGAAACTATACCAGCGGTCTATACTGATATTCATATGCATTTCGTTGTCACTGGTCAAGATGTCAAAGAAAAACAAGTCGAAAAAGCCATCCAGTTATCAGCAGAAAAATACTGTTCTGCCAGCCGTATGTTAGTAGCAGGTGGGGTCAATATCACCCATGATTTCGAAGTGGTTGCAAGCTAGGAACTTATATAATGATAAGTGCATTTTTTGAGTTGGTAACTGACAAAGTGGCGTCTGCCATTTTAGCCATGGTGGTAGCAAGTCTATTGCCATGGGCGGTGTCAATCGTTGCGAAAGTATCTGGTGGCTTTAGAATCAGAAATAATGCACATCCTCGCGAATTTTTTCAAAATGCGACAGGCCTGGCAGCACGTGCTAATGCAGCACAGCAAAACAGTTATGAAACCTTGCCAGTATTCTTGGCAGCAGTATTGGTAGCTATGCTGTTCTTTGTACCGCAGTCGATTATCAACGTATTGGCTTGGCTGTATGTGATGATACGAATTGGTTTTTGTGTGGCGTATATTACTAATTTGGCAATGTTCCGCTCTATCCTCTGGGTACTATCAATGGCATGTTGTCTAATGCTATTTTATTTAGCGATACGAGTCAGCGTCTAGTAAAAATATCCGTAACTGCCAAAACGCTCAAATACAAGCAGGTGATTAATCTCGTACGCTTGCTTGTAGGGCGCTAATAATCACCGCTTTATTTTTCTCTCGTTTAATACCTTCCCACACTGTTTGCGCCTCAACGTAGCCTTTGGTAAGCATACCTAGCCATTGTTTATAACGACCGACCAAAACCACATCGTTCTTTGCCTCACCTTCCAAGAACTTAATCTGATGGGCAATCAAATCTTGCCATGACAACGTAGCCGTATTCTCTACGCTGTCAGTACTTTTTTCAGTATCATTATCAACCTGTGCCACTAAATCAGGACGTGTTACTGCGCCGCGACCTAACATTAAATGCGGTGTACCTGCTTGCGTCATACAATTTTGCGCATGCTCAAAGTTCCAAATTTCTCCATTGGCAATGACTGGAATATCGAGCGCATTAAAGCTCTGGATTTTGTCCCAATAGGCAGGCGGCTTATAGCCTTGGGTCTTAGTGCGTGCATGAATGGTTAGCCAATCAGCACCGCTAGAAGCAATCGCGCCGCGAATATCATCCATTCGGCTAGTGTCGGTATAGCCCAGACGAATCTTAGCTGATACTGGTATATGGGCGGGAACGGCTTGACGTACGGCACTGATAATCTGATACATAGTTTCAGGTTCATCTAACAATAAAGAACCACCGCGATGGCTGTTGACCGTTTTTGCAGGACAGCCAAAGTTGATGTCGATAGCAGGCGCACCAAGCTCACAAGCGTATGCGGCGTTTTCGGCCATAAGCTGCGCTTCGCTACCCAGAATCTGTACATGAATGGGCGTACCAGATGCTGTTTTGGCATCATGATGTAGCTCAGGCACATATTTATAAAACACATGCGCAGGCAAGACATGCTGAGTGATACGGATAAATTCACTGACTGACCAATCATAAGGACGGCCCAAGTCAGACGCAATTTGGGTTAAGATTTGGCGCATTAATGGATCGGTCAAGCCCTCCATAGGTGCGAGCAAACGCACGGGAGCTGCAAATAACCGATTAATAGTATTTTGATGTTCTTGAAGTTGCTGGCTATTATTCATGCTGGTGATTCACTGCTAAAGGGTCGTTATAAGAGAGATTGAATAAAACTTGAGACTGATAGAGGTAGAGAGTAATTAAGTATTGCCAAAAATCACTTTTTTGCCCGTCTGCAATCCTGATATCAGGTCTTTAATATTATGAATATCCAAATTACTTTGCGCACGCGTGCAAGCAACGTAGAGCAAACGCAGCTCTTCTGGACTGACCTTAACCGCATTGGTGGTCACATCGTAGTAAAAATCATCATCTAACTGTACTTTCCCCCATTCGAGCCCTTTGGCTTTATGCGCGGTAGAGATGACATAGTCAGCGTTTTCAATGCTGGTCAGACTATTGACCGCTTGACTCAAGACATTGGTACCGTGGTCATCGACCAGTTTGACCAGTGTTTTTAGATCACTACCTTCGTTAGTCTCAGCGTACTCTTGCACATCACTCCAGTTATAAAAATACGCCAGCTCAGGTACACCGTAAGCTGATTTACCATTTTTTAAGTTTTCGGCTGCCTGACAGAATTTGAGCATACGGTCGGTATCTGCTTGTAATGCCACTCGATGCCCGTGCTTTAAACCTGTCAACAGCTGCGACATGGCAGCCGCATTGGTACGGCATAAAATAGCATCTTTTTTACTATGTACCATGCCCTTATCGGTAGAGGACTGTTTATTCGGATTGCCTTTTAGCGGTACGTCTTCTTGTAGTGCTTTTAATAAGGTATTGGCCACTTCTGCAATCGGCTCACCAAAGCGAAAAGACTGCGTCAATAATGTCTGCGGTAATGGCAACTTTTTCATCGCATTGACCGCGCCGCGCCATTCATAAATCTGCTGATGGGCATCACCCACATAGATGACTTGTCTCGACTGCTGGGTCAAGATACCCATCATCAATGGGTCGGCATCCTGTGCTTCATCAAATAAGATGAAGTCCGCTGGAATACTGGGCTTAGACAACGCCCAAAGCTTGAGATAAATATCATGGCCAATACCAGCAGGGTGACGCGCATCAATCGACTGTAACCAGCGCTGCTCGACAGCAGGGTAGAGCATCTCGCGGAGCTGCTCTGCATCTGAGTCATCGAGCCAGCTTGGGAACAGTATGTGCCTTGGCGCAGGGTAGCTGGCATGTGTGCTACAGAAATTACTTACTGCATCGCTGACGAACCGAGATAATCGTGCGGGTGTCAGCGTAATGTATTTATTAACCCCATCCATTTGTCGACGCACTTGTACAGGCTGTAGTCCCAAATCATCACCAAGGCGTTTAGGTGAAAAGCGCGGCAGAGATAGCTTGGCGGTAATATCACGAGCAACATGACGATAAGCTAATGAGTGAAAAGTACGACACTCTACATGCGGCGGAAACTTTGAACGAGCATCATTGGCGATCGCTTTGTTAAAGGCTAGATACAGTCCGCGGCCACGTAAGCGCTCACCGATTAGCTTGAGCGTCGTTGTCTTACCGGCGCCCGCATAAGCGACCACTTTAAACGACTTGTGATCCATCGCCATATTCAGCGCGCTCAGCTGCTCGTCAGTGGGATCGCTCATATAAGCTGGCATAGATGCGGACATAATAAAGCTACCTAAATACAAAAATTGATTAAAAACAAAAGGGGCAAAAAAAGCCACTGGGTAAACAATGGCTTATAGATGATGGTGATGCTAAAACGTGATAATAAGCAATCAGCTTACTAATGAGGCAAGAATAAAACGGTGTAATGGTAGTTTAACGCATAGCTATATGTAATCAATAACTTTATTTTAGTCTAGATTAGACTGGTAAGTGTTTTATTCTTTGTCTGTCGACACGAGAGTAGGACTAGGCTCTTCTTTGATTAGAATCTTCGCCAAAAACAAACCAAGCTCAAACAACAACCACATCGGAATCGCTAGCATGAGCATCGATACGCCATCTGGCGGCGTGACAACAGCAGCCACAGCAAAACAACCCACAATGATATAACGACGTTTTTCTTCTAAGCTCTGAATGGAGACAATACCTGCCAATATCAATAGCAAAGTGACGACTGGAATCTCAAAGGTTAAGCCGAATACCATAAATAATTTTAAGGCAAAACTGAGATAGCTGTCGATATCCGTCATGGGTAGTACGTTTTGCGGGGCAAACATGATAAAAAACTTTAAGACCCCTTTGAGCACAATAAAGTAAGAAAAAGCCACACCAGCATAAAATAAAAATATAGAAGATAGCAGTACTGGAATCGCGATTTTCTTTTCTTTTTTATACAGACCGGGCGCTACAAATGACCAAATTTGATAAAGAATGTAGGGCATTGCCAAAAACGCGGCTACGAATACGGTCAGACGTATCGGAGCCATAAAGTTTGACGTGATATCAGTGGCAATCATGGTCGAGTTGGCAGGTAACTGCGCAACTAGTGGATCAGATAACAAGTTATATAGCTCGCGCGAATAGCCGACCAAGCCTAAAAATATTATCAGTACCGCCACACATATTTTGATCAAATGCCGACGCAGCTCAATCAAATGCTCGGTAATAGGCATATCAGCCAAAGGGCTTAAGACGTCATCTGATGATTCGTTTTGAGTGCTATCAGTTGTTGCTTTATCGTCTTGATCAATAACGTCTTGGTCAGTAATGGCAGAAACAGCGATTTTCTCTTGACGACTTTTTTTGCGCTTGAATAATGACATCAATCAGTCTCCTGCTTATGGTCAGAAGTCTGCATGTTGGCAGGACTGTTGAGTAGAGCGTCCGCTTTATAGTTTGGCACATATGGCGGCATTGGGAGCCGACGTGCTTTGTCATAAGCACCAAGTCGAAACCACATGTTTTCCCATGGACGGGTAGTGATGGTCTGAACAACTGGCGCTGCCTTGGCGTTGTCACCTATATTTGCATCACCTACATTTGCATCATCCACATCGTCACCGCTGTGACCGCGCTTCGATAAGTGACCATTTTCTAATGTATCTGGCTGCTCTTCAGTGGCATAAGCATAGTCGAATGCTTTTGGCGTGGCTGGTTGCTGCTTTTGTGTGCGGTTATTTTCATGAGCTTCGTCACCCTTACTATTTTCAGCATTCGTAGATGCTTCAGAAGCTATCGAAGCAGGACTATGTGAGCTTTCAAAAGCTTTCATATTGCCGCGCATTTCAGCCATTTCACGCCTCATCTCAGCTTCGGTCTGGCGAATTTTGGCGAGCTCTTTCTGCATTTGCTGACGCGTCTCAGCCAAGTCAAGCTCAGCCTCTATTTCAGACTGCAATGTTGAGACTGTACGGCGAATTTTGGCGTACCATTGCCCAGCCGTGCGCGCTGCCTGCGGCAGTTTTTCTGGGCCCAGTACGATTAGGGCGATAACGCCGAAGAGAAGTAGTTCAGAAAACCCGATATCAAACATAATGGTCCGATGTCACTGTTTAGATGCTATACGTTATGCTTATCATCAACCTTGGTGGTTGAGCGCTCTTCAGTGTGTGCCGTCGCATCGTGGTCAAGAACCGCGTGTTTTTTGGCATGCTCTGTATTTTCATCTTTAACAGCTTCTTTAAAACCTTTGACAGCACCGCCCAAATCTTTACCAGCATTTCTGAGTTTTGAGGTGCCAAACACGACAATGACAACGACCAATAGTATCAGCCAATGTGTAATAGAAAAACTACCCATAATGGTATCCTTGTGACTTGGTTTTGTGACCTAGTTTTGTGACTTGGTTTTCAGTCTTTATATGCCTGCTTTTAGTTTGCAAAAAGGTTTATCTAGCAAACAAAAAGCATCGACATATAATGCGAGATAAAACAGAGCTATATTATAACCTGCACTTATTACAAATAGGTGAAAGCAACAATAATCAAATAAAATAGACGTTTATTTTTTATTTAGGCTTATCTAGCGGCTTTTTCATCGATACCGGATAACCCAAAACGTCTGCCTAGCTCGTTTAACACGGCATCCGACTCTATATCAAACCATGCTAGCCCAACCAAGGTATGGAACCAGACATCGGCGACTTCATAGATCAGCTCATGACGAGCTTCATCATAGCTTGCTTTGTCTGTACTCTCATCACAGTTAGCAAAATCTTTGGCAGCGATGATACTCTCTGTGCTCTCTTCACCGACTTTTTCTAATATCTTATTTAATCCTTTGGCATACAGACTGGCCACATAAGAGCTGTCGGCATCGGCTTGTTTACGCTCTGCTAATACGCTATCAAGCTGCTGTAAGACAGAGGCTTTATCGACTTGCGCTTGAGCTGTATCAGGTTGTGCTTGGATGGTATCAGAGTCAGTATTCGCGCCAGTGTTTTCAATTTCATGAGTGTCGCTAGTAGATTCATGAGAATGATAAATATCCGCAGGGTCTTTCAATACTTTATCGACGGTTTGCCATTCAGGCGTTTGACCTGATAAATCCAAACGCTGATAAAAGCACGACTCGCGTCCTGTATGGCAAGCAATGCCGCCAGCTTGAGTGACACTAAGCACAATCACATCTGCATCACAGTCTAGACGAATATCATGCACAGTTTGTGTATGACCTGATGACTCACCTTTATGCCACAGTTTGGCACGTGAGCGCGAAAAATAAACCGCTGTCTGTGTTTGTGCAGTGAGCTGTAATGCTTCTGCATTCATCCACGCCATCATCAAAATACGACCTGTCTGATGATCTTGAGCAATTGCAGGAATCAAACCATCATCATTAAAAGTTACGGCAGTCAGCCAAGCAGGTAAAGTCATAATGTATTTGTCGTCTTATAGGTAGAAAGTGAAAAAGAGTGATAAGCAATTATACTACTTATGATTAAAGCGGGGAGATTATCTGAAATGCTCTGCAATATGCTGACAGCTAGCAATATGATGTCAACTAAATGTGCTATAGAGTGCAACTATGCTAAATGACAGCATACTATTTATAACAAGCGATTCTACAGTCTAAATAAATGCGGATACAACGCTTCTTTGATCGTATTATCAAGCTTAGTCACTTTATTGAGGTTAAAGTCGTAACCTCGAAAGTGCTGGCGCGCTTTTGCTACTATCTCGCCCGTGTGCATCCGCGTGACCTTTAGGATTATATTACCGCCATTATCATATATTGGCTCAACACCAACTTCAAATAACAGCTCTTCTCGTACGCGGATACGGCTCACAATATCTAGCTGCAATTTATCAATAATCAAGCCTTGATGGTCTGCGTTGATTTCTTTGATACCTTTAGCGTATAGAAATCTTAGCCGTGCTTCGGACAATAGCGCTGTCAGAGATTCGACCGTCATATGCTGTCCTGCGTCGGCTTCCGTATGACGTACACGCATCACTGTCTCAAAAACAAACAAGTCGTCGTCGAATACTAACTCTTGTTTTGACACACTATCTCCTAGAGTGATGGCCAAAGATTATTCTATTTATCGTGCTGTAGGTTATCAGCACTGTTATCGTTATGACTATACATTACAGTCTAAGTATTCATGGTAAATAAGCTGTTTTAATGGTGTTTATATGAAGATATAGCTTAGTCTCTACTTAAGCACAGCTTAGGCTGACATTCAATCTATTTGGATAAAAATCAGCCGTTTTATTGGTGCTTTTAGGAGAGCCGCTATCGCTTATTTGATGCTGATTACTTGTCTATATTGACTACTAAAACCTCGCCAAAACTTTACTTGGCAAAACAAGGCACTATCTGCTAAAATAGCGCCTCCCACCTCGAGGCAAATAGAGGTTTAGTGGTTATTTATATAACGATTATTCAGCATGACTATTTGACGACCAGGTTCTAAAACAGAAAAAGAGGCAAATCATCATGAAAGTTAAGATGAAAACCAGAAGCGGCGCAGCTAAACGCTTCAAAAAAACAGCGAATGGCTTCAAGCGTAAGCAAGCATTCAAAAGCCATATTTTGACCAAGAAATCAGCTAAGCGTATTCGCCAATTGCGTGGTCTTAAGTTGGTGCACAAGTCTGACGAAGCAGCAGTTCGTCGTATGTGCCCATACATTTAATAGCCTACCGTCATCTATCTTTGATTGAAAATATTTGACTTTGCAATCTGACAATGATGTTTATTATTTAACGGCATCATCACTCGCTTAACAGTGATTAAAAAATCTTGGAGTAAATTATGGCCCGTGTAAAACGTGGTGTACAGGCAAATCGCCGTCACAAAAAAATCTTAAAGCGCGCAAAAGGCTACTACGGTGCCCGTTCACGTGTTTACCGCGTAGCGGTACAGGCAGTGACCAAAGCTGGTCAATATGCTTATCGTGACCGTCGCAACAAGAAACGTACTTTCCGTCGTCTTTGGATCGCACGTATCAATGCTGGTGCACGCTTAAACGGCTTAAGCTATAGCCGCTTCATCAATGGCATGAAAAAAGCAAACATCGCAATCGATCGTCGCGTCCTAGCAGACATCGCTATGCATGATGCAGCGACTTTCACAGCATTGGTCGAAAAAGCAAAAGCGGAATTGGCCTAAATATTAACCGTCCTTTAGGTATGATGCTTTTAAATAATTATTTATAAGCAATTGTCTAAATGGATAGGACTAATATTGATTAATAGTATGATATTAATAAAAGCTACCGCTGGTCGGTGGCTTTTTTTATATTAAATTATTTTAAGCGTGCTCTATATTGAACTTTGTCTAGCAAAAATACGCTTATCATCGTCTAAATATTCAAGCCATTCTTATAACCAGCCTTTATATTAATCTTTTATATAAACATAACTGGATAAATGGTTTGCAATATTTGGTCAAATCCCTACAATTAATAGTCCGTTCAAATCAGGAATAATGCGTCTTATGACTAACCCTGCTGCCACCAACGACTTGTCGGCGCTACCGACCTTGTCTTCAGAGCTTAATGAGCTTAACGAAGCTCAGCTTACCGAATTTGCGAGTGCTGCTGAAGCTCTAATCTTACAAGTAACTGATGCGCGTACACTGCAAGATTTGCGTGTGCAATTGACTGGTAAAAAGAGTCCGTTAACGGGCTGGTCAAAGCAGATGGGCAAGCTCGATGCTGATGATAAAAAAACTTATGGCGGCTGGTTGCATCAAGTGCGTAGTCGCATTCAGCAAGCACTGACAGACCAGCAGCAGCAACTAGAAGTCGCAGCGCTCAATGCCAAGTTGGAGGCCGAGAGCATTGATATTACCTTGCCTGCTCGCGGTGGTCAAAAAGGTCATCTGCATCCAGTAACCATGATTACTCAGCGTATGCAGCAGTACTTTATTCAAGCGGGCTTCAATGTCGCAACTGGCCCCGAAGTCGAGAGCGACTACTATAATTTTGAAGCGTTAAATATCCCGTCGCACCATCCTGCGCGCGCGATGCATGACACCTTTTATTTTGATGCGCATTATCTATTGCGTACGCATACCAGTCCTGTCCAGATTCGTACCATGGAAAAAAATGAGCCGCCGATTCGCATCATTTGCCCAGGTCGTGTTTATCGTAACGACTCAGATCAAACACATTCGCCGATGTTCCATCAGCTAGAAGGCCTTATGGTCACTGAGTCGAGCACTTTTGCTGAGCTAAAAGGTTTAATCAGTGAGTTTCTAGAAGCGTTTTTTGCCAAAGAGCTGACCGTACGTTTCCGTCCGTCGTTTTTCCCATTCACTGAGCCGTCTGCAGAAGTGGATATCTTAGATGACAATGGCAAGTGGCTTGAAGTAATGGGCTGCGGCATGGTGCATCCACAAGTATTGACTAATTGCGGTATCGATAGCGACAAATACACTGGCTTTGCTTTTGGTATGGGTATCGAACGCTTTGCGATGCTGTATTACGGTATTGATGACTTGCGCTTGTTTTTCCAAAATGACGTGCGCTTCTTAAAGCAATTTGGCTAGAGTTTTTTTTATAGCTATATAGTCAGTTCAAGATAATTTAGATCCAAGGAAAGTGAGTGAAAGTGCTACAAATCGTAGACTGAGCGAGCCTGACGCTGTATCTAATTTATATAGGATTGACTATAGCAAATGAATTCGCCAAGCTTTACTCCAACATCTTTATTATAAAATTCTGATCCGAGATATTTATGAAAATTAGCGAACAGTGGCTACGTCAGTGGGTAAACCCTACAAATACTAGCGAACAGTTAGCCGAACAGTTGACTATGGCAGGTCTTGAGATTGATGATCGCTATGCAGTTGCCCGTGCTTTTAGCGGTGTGGTTGTCGGTGAAGTCATCAGCGTTGAGCAGCATCCTGATGCAGATAAATTACGTGTTACTCAGGTAAATATCGGTGACGCTGAGCCATTACAAATTGTCTGCGGCGCGCCTAACGTGACCGTCGGTATGAAAGCACCGGTTGCTACCGTTGGTGCGGTATTGCCAAGCGATGATAAGAAAGGGTTTAAAATCAAAAAGAGTAAGCTACGCGGTGTGGCCTCAAATGGCATGCTATGTGGCGCTTCTGAAATTGATTTAGTCGATGATATAGATGGCTTGCTTGAGTTGCCTAAAGATGCACCAGTTGGTACAGATATTCGTGAATATCTAGGTTTAGATAATCAAATATTGGATATCTCAATCACCCCAAACCGTGGTGATTGCTTTAGCGTACGTGGTATCGCTCGTGAAATATCTGTCATCAACGATTTATCTGTACAAATGCCAGAAATCTCGGCCAATACTGCTGGCACTGCTGCAACGCCGGCTGTGACAGTTGATGCAAAGGAAGCGTGCCCTCGCTATCTGTTGCAGTCGATTCACAATATTGACCGTAGCATCGATACTCCAAAATGGATGCAAGATGCGCTGGTACAATCAGGACTACGTTCACACAACTTCTTGGTCGATGTGACCAACTATGTGTTGATGGAGTTGGGTCAACCGCTACATGCGTTTGACGCAGACACGATCGAAGGTGATATCGTGGTACGTTTGGCACAGCCTGATGAAACCATTACTTTGCTAAATGAGCAAACCGTTACCTTGACCGGTGATGAGCTTGTGATTGCTGATGATAAAGGTGCCTTGGCACTGGCTGGTATTATGGGTGGTCAGCGTAGCAGTGTCACTGATAGCACTACCAATATCGTTGTAGAAAGTGCTTTCTTTAATCAGCTAGCTATCGCTGCGCGCGCACGCCGTTTCGGGCTACATACGGATGCATCACAGCGTTTTGAGCGTGGCGTCGACTTTGAATTACCAGCATTGGCGTTGGCACGAGCTTGTGATTTAATCACCAGTATTACTGGCGGGGAAGCAGGTCAAATAGTCACGGCCGAAAACCTTGAGCATTTGCCAGCACGTGCACCGATTACATTGCCAATCGCGAAAGTGCGTGATGTCATTGGGATTGATATTGAACCAACTGAGATGGTACGTATCTTGACCCAACTGGGTTTTGACGTAGAGCAGCAGAGCGATTCACTAGTTTGCAAGCCGCCATCTTACCGTTTTGATATGAGTATCCGCGAGGATTTAATCGAAGAGATTGCTCGTATCTATGGCTATGACAATATTCCAAGCGTCCTGCCACATTTACAAGTAAGTATGGATTATGATGATACTGCGGATTTGACCCATGAGATGAAGCTCGCATTGGTCGACAACGGCTATATGGAAGCGATTAGCTTTAGCTTTAGTGATGCAAAACTAGAAGCATTGCTTGATGACGAAGCGCTAGGGGAGGTGTTGGCACTGGCAAACCCTATCTCTAGTGATTTAGCCGTTATGCGTCGTACTTTGCTATCGAGCCTATTGCCTTGCGTGCAATATAATTTAAATCGTCAGCAGCCGCGCGTACGTTTCTTCGAGACAGGTCTTAGCTTTGTTGGACAAAGTATTAGTGACTTAGTGCAAACGCCAAGTATTGCGTTGGTGGCAGTTGGTGATATATGGAGCGAACAAGCGTATCAGAACCGCGCCTTAGATTTTTATGATCTAAAGCATGATATTGAGCAGCTATTGCCAGCACAAATCGATAGCGCACGTATCCGCTACGAGCGTAGTACGCTGAGCTTCCTGCATCCAGGACAAAGCGCTGAGTTATATATCGATGATGTATATGTTGGTTGGTTGGGTCAGTTGCACCCAAATACTGCTAAGCAGTTAGATCTGCCGACTACCTGGGTCGCTCAATTGTCACTGGCACCGCTATTGACGACTGCACGTGAGCAGCATGCTATCACTACACCAAGCAAGTTCCCACAAGTACGCCGTGATATTGCTATCTTAGTAGACAGTGACATCAGTTTGCAGACACTAGAGACAACGGTGCGAACTGCGGCAGGTGATTTGTTGACTGATCTTTGGTTATTTGATGTCTATCAAGGTGACAAAGTACCAGAAGGTCAGCGCTCACTAGCGTTTGCACTAATATGGCAAGACAGTACGCAAACGTTGTCTGACGAAGCCGTCAAGACTGCCACAGATAAAGTGGTACAAGCGCTAACTGACCAGCATTCTGTACAGCTGCGCGACAGCTAACATTTAGTAAGTATTATACCCAATGCTCTGTAGTCTTTTTACCATGAGGCTACGGAGCATTGCTATTCATAGAATAAGTTAAGTGGTTATTAATAAAGGATTTTAATGAAGACTTTGTTAAAAAACAGTCAAAAAACCTTTATAATAGCTAGCCTTAACCCTCATACCGCTAAACCATGATATTCGACATCACGACATAGCATAGGAGTCGTACTGTGAGCACCTTAACCAAATCTGACATGATTGAGCATTTGATGAGTCACCTAAACCTAACACGCCAAGAAGGCCGCTGTCTGGTGGAGAACTTTTTTGATGAGCTGTCAGAGAGTTTGATTGATGGCAAAGAGGTCAAGCTTTCAGGCTTTGGCAACTTTGAGCTTAAAGATAAAAACAGCCGTCCAGGCCGTAACCCGAAAACAGGGGAGCCTGTTGCAGTATCCGCACGCCGTGTGGTTACTTTCAAAACAGGGCAGAAATTTCGTCAGAAGGTTGACGAGCGTTTGTTTGATAGCTAATACCTAGTTTGGCACTGCGCTGAACGATAGTGTGTCTGTTTTATCGTGAGTTTATAAGAATGCTAGTGCGTATTTGCACTTAGTTATTTTTGCGTACATCTATATATTTCGATATTGCAGCACGCATCGCATATTAGGGTTATCTATAAAGTAGAAACCTACTAAAATCATAAATGATAGACATAAAAAAAGAGAGCATAGGCTCTCTTTTTTTTACTACAGTTTATCTATTGTATGAACAATAAATTACTGAGCTTCTTCAACTACTACTTCGTCAGAAGCTTCAACAGCAGCAGTATCAGTTTCGCTAGCTACGTCTACGCTAGTGGTGTCGCCGTCTACAGGAACTTCAGCGTCCATTTCGTCAGTAGCAGTTGCTTCTTGAGCATCAGCGATGTCAGCTTCAGCGTCAGCAACAGCAGCGTCAGCATCAGCAGGGATAGCTTCACCGTCAGCAGCGCCTTCAGCTAGCTCTTCTTGTGCGTCTTGCACTTCTTCTTGCGCGTCAGATAAATCTTCAGCAGCGTTTTCTTTGCTGCTATCACAGGCAGTAAGGCCCATAGTTGCAGTCATGATACCAGCTAGAGCAAGTAATTTAAGTTTCATATGGTTTTCTCCGGAAAAATGAAATGAGCAGTAGCAGCAACAAAGGTCGAAATCCGAGATTTCTCAGAATTCAACTAGTCTTAGTCGCAGCTACTCAGCTTCCACGCATTCTATAGGTTTTCTAAGTAAATAGAAATAGCCTGTACAATTAAGTAACAATAAAATTTAAAATAATATTTTACTTTGGCTATCCGATATACTTTTTAATACAAGAGGCTAGATTAATCGACGTATAATCAATGACATCAGAGGGATTAAGACCTCTTTTGGTTCTCATTTTTTGTCTCGAATTGTTGATATTAGCCCCGTTTTTATGGGTAAGAATTGAATTAAATAGTCCGATTATGGTCCTATATTACATAAATCCTAGTTAAGTTAGCAATTTTATAGGTTTCTACTTGCTTTTAGGATAGTAGACTAGGTCATAGCGTGAGTTAACTGGTCAAATAACATATAACATAAGTAAAGATTAATAGAAGTAGTGGCTAATAGAGATAGTAGTTAATAGAAATAGTGAATCAATCTATATTTGAGGAATAGAATTATGAAATGGCAAGGTAGACGAGGTAGCTCTAATGTGCGCTCTAGCACAGGTGGCGGTAAGATGATCGGCGGTGGTATTGGGGGTATCATTATCGCTGGTATTTTATGGTTGGTATTTGGCGTAAACCCAATGACCGCATTACAGACAGGTCAAGCGGTTACAGGTGGTAGTAGTGAATCATCTACTGAGCTGGCAACCAGCACAGACCGAGACACGCAGTTTGTGAAAGTTGTACTAGCAGATACAGAAGAAGTCTGGCATCAAATCTTTAATGAAGCTGGTAGTACTTATCAAGAACCGTCATTGATTTTGTTTAATGGTCAGGTCAGCTCAGCATGTGGTAGTGCTAGCTCTGCAACCGGTCCATTTTATTGTCCAGGGGATCAGACTGTTTATTTGGATACGTCATTCTTTGTAGAGATGCGTCAGAATCTTGGTATTTCAGGCGATCAGCAAGGCTCTGGTGGTGAAGAGAACCAAGGCAAGGCTGGCGATTTCGCACAGGCCTACGTGATAGCGCATGAGGTCGGTCATCATGTTCAGACGCTACTGGGCATTAGCCAACAGGTCAATGAAGCTCGTCAGCAAGTGACCCAAGCACAGTCCAATAAGCTATCAGTATTGCAAGAGTTGCAAGCGGATTGTTTTGCTGGTGTATGGGCACAGCGCAATCAAGAGCGTGTACAGTTTTTAGAAGCTGGAGATCTTGATGAAGCGGTGAATGCAGCTAGTCAAATTGGTGATGATCGTCTAGCGAAAGCGAGTGGTGGTGCAGTAGTGCCCGATAACTTTACTCATGGTACCAGTCAACAACGTGTCGAATGGTTCACCCGTGGTCTAGAAAGCGGTAATGTACAATCTTGCGATACGTTCAGCGGTGCACTTTAATGGCCATATGTATTAATAACTGTGTATTTGACTAATGATGTATTTCTAATAATAATGTTTTTGATTATAAGTCTAGCGCATGGACTTATAATCAAAATTAAGACATAAAAAAGTCTGCAACGAATTGCAGGCTTTTTTATCATCTTTTATCTGATATTACTCAATCAATTGTCAAATAATATCAGCGTAGAAAGATTTAGTTGTTGTCAAGAACATAACCACCAGCACCGCCAATCGCTGCACCAGCCAATGCGCCACGAGCGATATCTTTGCTGTCGCCTTTGCTTCTAATAAGAGCACCAGCTGCTGCGCCAGCGGTAGCACCTTTAGCTGTATTGCTCATACCGCTATAAGAGTTACAACCAGTCATGATTAGGGCTGAGCTAGTAATTGCAGTCATTGCGATCGTTTTAGCAAATTTCATATTATCACCTATTAAGTCATCAAGTTTAAAATACAATACCTTCAAAATACTGTGTCCATGATATTTTCAAGTATATTCCTACTGTCTGTCATAATAGTCGGTTACTAATAATATAGTCGTAGTAAAAGCGCTAAACTTTGCAAACGAGATGTAAGCGATGTTGCCGTACTGTATCATCACCAATAGCTGTAAACGACAGAAGGAATTACATTTTAATGGGTTTAACTATTAATATTTTGATGCTGTCATAAAAAAGACTACCTATAGGTAGTCTTAATTTCAAATCAAAGCTGAATATGTTTAACAAGTTAACTAAGAATTAGTTTTGTGATTTACGCTTCATTTGCTCAAAGAATTCATCATTGGTTTTCGCTTCTTTTAGGCGATCCAATAAGAACTCAGTGGCTTGTACGCCATCCATCGGTTGAAGCAGTTTGCGTAAAATCCATACTTTACGCAGCTTGTCTTCGTCCAATAGACGCTCTTCGCGGCGTGTACCAGATTTTTTGATATTAATCGCAGGGAATACACGTTTTTCAGCCAAGTCACGCTCAAGCGTAATCTCTTGGTTACCCGTTCCCTTAAACTCTTCAAAAATGACGCTATCCATCTTACTGCCAGTATCAATCAATGCACTGGCAATAATGGTCAAACTACCACCTTCTTCCACGTTACGCGCAGCACCAAAGAAACGTTTTGGACGTTCTAGAGCATTGGCATCCAGACCACCGGTCAATACTTTACCTGACGACGGAATGACCGTGTTATAAGCACGTGCTAGACGCGTAATTGAATCAAGTAAAATCACCACGTCTTGCTTATGTTCAACCAAACGCTTGGCTTTTTCGATGACCATTTCAGCCACTTGTACGTGACGCTGTGGCGGCTCATCAAAAGTAGAAGCAACCACTTCACCGCGTACTGTACGCACCATCTCGGTGACTTCTTCTGGACGTTCATCAATCAATAATACGATTAAATAGCATTCAGGATTATTACGAGTGATTGATTGTGCGATGGTCTGTAGCAACATCGTTTTACCCGCTTTTGGCGGTGCAACGATGATAGAACGCTGACCTTTACCAATCGGAGCGATTAGATCGATGATACGACCAGTCAAATCTTCAGTGGTTCCGTTACCAAGCTCAAGTTTTAAATGCTCAGTTGGGAATAGGGGTGTCAGGTTCTCAAAGATAAGCTTATGACGTGAGCGATCTGGCGTATCAAAGTTAATCTCGCCGACTTTCAATAATGCAAAATAACGCTCAGAATCTTTTGGTGGACGAATCGTACCAGCGATACTGTCACCAGTTTTTAGACTGAAACGGCGAATTTGGCTAGGGCTGACATAAATATCATCAGGACCGGCTAAATATGAGCCTTCTGATGAGCGCAAAAATCCAAAACCATCAGGAAGAACCTCAAGTACGCCGTCACCATAAATGGCTTCACCGTTACGCGCATGGGTTTTTAAAATAGCAAAGATAATGTCCTGTTTACGGCTACGAGCCATATTATCAAGACCCATTTCTTTGGCGATAGCCAATAGCTCAGCGATTGATTTTTTCTTTAATTCAGTAAGATTCATAGATAGGTCATTAGCAATTGATCAGATGAGAGATGCCATTAGCAGCACAAGTCACGACAGTGATTAAAATAACGGTAATATGATGATATGGGTGTGTGCACAGCGCTGTAGTTTATGTAGTTTTGGTTTTATATGTCTGCTTATGTACGCATTGCCATCATTGGAGGCAAGGTAATAAGAAATAAGGATAAAAAAGGCTACATAAGAGTCTGCGTCAAAAACTCAATATCAGTAATTGCGTTTAGTCATTTTGTTCAGCAATGGTGTTTATAATGACGATTGTGTTTTTGTTGATAAACACGAGGAGAATAGCGACAAGATACTTAGGAAAACAGTTGGTTTTCTCTTGTCAGCAGACTATACGGTCTTCACAATAGCGTTGTCAATAAATTTTGCCAAAAAAGTCACATTATCGAGTTTTTTGCACAAAAAACAAGCAAAAAAGCCACTATCTTAGTCAGATAATGGCTTTCTCGGTTATTCTATTTTACCCGCTCAAGGTAACCTAGAGCGAGCAAATGTAACTTATAAATGCTTGTCTAATACTTTAGCCAATTCAGCTTTTGGCTGTAGGCCCATTACTGAATCAACTTTTTCGCCATCTTTGAATACAAATAGCGTTGGGATGTTACGAATACCGAAACGGCTAGCCGCTTGTGGGTTGTTGTCTACGTCTACTTTAACGATTTTAACTTTACCTTGGTACTCAGTCGCTAGATCTTCTAAAATAGGAGCAATGGCTTTACAAGGACCACACCATGGCGCCCAGAAGTCTACTAGTACAGGTACGTCTGATTGTAGAACGTCTTGATCAAAGTCTGTGTCGGTAGTATGTACAATAAGGTCTGACATAATTTTATCTCTCTTGTTTTATTACTTCTATCACCACTCATCAACATATATATTGGTTTAATAATAAATCAGTTGGTGGTCAAAGAATTGTTTAGAAGGGGTGAAAATGTGCCATTATATTAACATGTTTGCCCTAATTTGACAGATACAGGCTGGTTAAATTGTTTAACAACTAGTATTAGCACAATAAATCGAAACGGTGCAGCACAAGAGTGTCTAATCTGTTATTTAATACGATTATCCTTATCAAAGTATGTATCTCAGCAAGGTAGAAGTCTTATGTTTACCTCGTTTATATAGTAGCTAGTGATTAGTAGCTAGCGATATTAATGACATTAAAAATCAGTCAAAGTTTTGCCCTTTTGTCCATATAACCGTTGCTCATAAAGTGGCTATCGTGCCAAATATAGCTATCATGTCCAAAAGATTAACCACCAAAAATCCTTATCTTAAAACCAATTTACATAAGTAGTTAAATTTATGCCTTTTACCGATGAAGAAGTTAATGCCCTCAATGCCCAAGAAGGCGCTTATCCGCTTGAGTTTTTCAAAAAATTTGCGCAAGAAATTACGGTTTATGAAGACGATGACATTTGGGTGGTTGATAAACCTGCAGGCCTATTAAGCGTCGATGGTAAAACACTCAAAGTCAGTCTGCTTGCTCGTCTTGAGCGCGCCAATCCAGCTGTCAAATTGATTCATCGTTTAGATATGGACACCTCGGGACTGCTTATTTTTGCAAAAAACGCAGCAGCGCAAACCAATATCAGTAAGCAATTCATCGAGCGTCTACCGCAAAAGAAATACCAAGCACGTGTTTTTGGTGAATGGGAGCAGGTCGGCGCAACTGGTGAGATATCAGTGCCAGTGCGCTATGAGCCAAGTACCAAACCGCGCCATATCGTCGACCACGACTGGTCAAAGCATGCGCTGACGTTATATGAAGTTGTGGCTCACGAAACCTGTAATGGCGAGGCAGTCACTCGGGTCATGCTAAAGCCAGTCACGGGCCGTAGTCATCAGCTACGCGTACATATGGTGCATGTCGACCATGTGATGATTGGCGATCCGATTTATGCTGAAGGTGCTGCACTAGAGATAGCCCCGAGGCTCAACTTACATGCACAGCAATTGCGTTTAAAGCATCCGGTACTGGGTGCTTGGATGGATTGGGAAAGTCCCTGCCCATTTTAAATCGTTAGATTTTACCGCTTGCGGTTAATAGATGCGATAAATGGCTCTAAAGCCAGCTATAAAATGCCAGTCATGCAAACACAAGGATGAAAGTATGCTTGATATCACCACTACCAAACAGGCCATCAAAAACCGCCTTAAAGGTAGAAGTTCAAAGACGGGTAAGGTAGCCGACTATGAAGTATTGATCATCGGTGCGGGTATTGCAGGTATTGGCATGGCTTGCCGTTTACAGCAACAGCAGCATAAAGGCTTATTCGGTCATAAAGCCCCAAAAAAGCAAAAGCAGGCAAAACCGACTAATAAGCAAAAACCTCCACAGCGCTTTGCTATCTTAGAAAAGCGTGCTGATTTGGGTGGTACATGGGATTTATTTACCTATCCTGGGATTCGCTCTGACTCTGACGCCCTGACCTTTGGCTATAATTTTAGGCCATGGCTTGATTATAGAATGCTTGCAGCAGGCGATGATATCAAGCGCTATATCGCCGATACGGCACACGAGTTTGGGGTGACCAAACATATCCATTATCAGCATGAAGTTCAGCAGATATCATGGTCTAGTGAGGATCAACAGTGGTCAGCGACCATCAAAAACCATGCAAGCGGTGAGATGTTTGTTAAGACTGCCAAGTTTATCGTAGGTGCCACTGGCTATTATGACTATGAGCAAGGCTATCGCCCTCACTTTGAGGGAGAAGAGAATTTCCACGGTCAAATCGTCCATCCACAGCACTGGAATAATCTAGACTATAATGATAAAAAAGTCGTCGTTATTGGTAGCGGTGCCACAGCGATGACGTTGCTACCTGCGCTAGTAGATAAAGACAGTAATCAGTGTGCACGTCATGTCACGATGCTACAGCGTACGCCGACCTATGTGGCGAGCGTGCCGGGTGATGACCATGCTATGGACTGGCTATCAGGCAAGTTTTCACCATTATCAAAAGAGCAGGCTTATACGGCACTACGCGCGCGCAACGTGTTACGGCAACAAGGCCTGTACAAAGTTGCGACTCATGCACCCAAGGTGATGAAAGCAGTCTTAAAAAATGGAGTAAAAAAAGAGTTAAAGGGTAGCGGCGTTGATAGCAACCATTTTATGCCTGACTATAATCCGTGGGATCAACGAGTATGCGCGGTACCTGACGGTGATTTATTCAAGGCCTTGCAGGACAAACGTGCAACAGTGGTAACCGATCAAATCAGCCACTTTACTGAGACAGGAGTTATGCTGCAATCTGGCCAGCATCTCGACGCTGATATCATCGTTACTGCGACTGGCTTAAAGCTACAGATGTTGGGCGGGGCTGTGGTATATATCGATGGTCAAGCTGTCGATATTGGCACGCGTATGACCTACAAAGCGGTCATGATAGAAGGCATACCTAATCTGGCAGCACTGTTTGGCTATACCAATGCTTCGTGGACACTAAAAATCGATTTGGCTTGTCAATATGTAGTGAGGCTGTTGGGGTATATGCATAAAAACCATTATCAAGTCGCCATGCCACAAGCACAGACTGACGATATGACAGCCTGTGCTCAAGCAGATACCGTGATGGGTTCGCTATCGTCTGGTTATGTCAGACGCGGCAAAGACGAGCTACCTAAGCAAGGCGATCGCTATCCTTGGTTCGTGACCAACAACTATTTAAGCGATCGAATCATGCTTAAGTATCGTAAGGTAAAAGACGACTGGTTACGGTTCAGTCGTTAGTATCTTGGTAATTATTGATGATGGTTGTCGATGAAATCGGCCACTTGCTTGCTTAACATCTGCCACAAGGTCTCTTGAGCGCTTTTGCTGCCCCATGCATTATGCGGACTAAAGATAACACGCGGATGGTCGCTGATATTGAGCAAAGGGTCATTATCGGCGATCGGTTCTTGTTCAAACACATCGCTAGCATAGCCGATGATTTGCTCATTATTAACCGCGTCAGTTAATGCCTGGCTATCAACGATGCCGCCACGGGCGACGTTGACAATGAGCGGTTGTTTAACCATTTTTGCCAGAGTATCTTTATTAATAAGATGCTCAGTTTGTTCGTTCAATGGGCAGTGCAGACTGATCACATCCGCACGCGCCAGCACTTCATCAAACGCGGTATAGTCGTCGCTGCGTGGTTCACGTCCTTGGTGCTCTGCCCACAGTACGGTCATACCAAAGGCACGAGCAATCTCGGTCACGCGCTTGCCGATGGTGCCAATACCGATAATACCTAACGTCTTATCTTCCAAATCAATCAGCGGAATATCCAGCAGGCAAAAATTGCCATTTGCCAGCCACGTGCCATCAGCGACTTTCTGATGATAATGAATACCAGCACGCATCGCTGTCAGCATGAGCATAAATGTGTGTTCGGGAACGCTTTTGACCGCATAACCAGCGACATTAAAAAGCGCGACACCGTGCTTATCGCAAGCGGCTTGATCGACGTTATTCATGCCAGTGGCAGTCAGTTGGATCAGCTTAAGTTTCGGCAATTGCTCTATCACCTCTGCACCAATCTGGACTTTATTGGTAATAATAATGTCAGCATCTTTGCAACGTTCAATGATGACAGCCGTGTCTTTTGGCGTGTCGTTATAAGTGATGTAGTCGCTCACACCCCTTGGTGCAGGCAGGTCAATACCTTCAGAAAAAGTACCTTTGTCTAAAAAAACGGCTTGCATGGCTAGTCCTTACTTATTGTTGTCTTATAGATAATCAGCGAATAAATGGTTATCGCATGAATCCTTATCGGCTTAATGTAGCACGTTGGTATTTTTAGTCAAAAACGAATCAACCAAATATCGATTGAACAGATATAAGCTGCTGATAAAATAGGATAATCTGTATTATTTAACAATCGTGTATTTGTCTGACATAGTATCGATTAAATAGCTGATAAAATCATAGCTATCGCAAGCTGCCTCTTGAAAAGTCAACTTAACGCACTCATCTACCCGCTAACGTTATATAATGGTTGGGCTTAACGATTGGCTTGATTGGTGTTGTGGCACTTCTTCTATGTCTTTTTGACATTTTATGGTGTGAACAACCTTATTTAGCTATTGTTAGCCGCCATTGCTGTTTTCTAAGCTATCTATCTAAATTTCATTATCTGAGTACAAAAGACATCGCCTTATGACTATCTCTATTGCTTCATTGCACAGTACTGAATTCGCCGTTGGTCAACGTTATTTATCTGATACGGAGTCTGAGCTTGGCTTAGGTGTGGTCATCGATGTTGACGATCGGTGTGTGCATATTTTATTTCCGCAAAGTGAAGAGACACGCGTCTACGCAAAAAACTCTGCGCCATTATCGCGCGTGGTGTTTAAGGTTGGCGATACTATTTATGACCAAGATGGCAAAAGCTATACGGTCAATGCTGTCGATGAAGTCATGGGTGTGCTCAAATATGGCGTCGATGAGCACGAGGGCGGCACTGCTTCTAAAGGAATAATGGAAACCCGCCTTGCTGCCAATATCACGTTGGCCAAGCCGCTTGAGCGTTTGCTTGCTGGCCGTATTGAACGTGGTGACTGGTATGAGCTGCGTCAAGATATCCTGCGTATGCAGTCAGCGCTGGCAGGTCATCCACTAAAAGGCCTAATGGGTGCACGTGTCGATATCATCGAGCATCAGCTATATATCGCACATGAAGTCGGCAAACGTATCGCGCCGCGTGTATTATTGGCTGATGAAGTTGGCCTTGGTAAGACCATCGAAGCGGGCATGATTATTCATCAGCAGTTGCTAACGGGCAAAGCTGAGCGTGTGTTGATTTTGGTACCAGATAGTTTGCAGTATCAATGGATGATTGAGCTGCGTCGCCGCTTTAACCTAAACTTTGCCTTGTTTGATCTAGTGCGTACTGCGGCTATTAAAGAACACGACCCTGAACAAAACGTTTTTGCCACTGAGCAATGTATCATTGGTGGTATGGATCTGTTACTCGATCACCCAGACTTATATGATCAAGCGATGGATGCAGGGTTTGATTTATTGGTTGTTGATGAAGCGCATCATCTGCATTGGGATGAAGCACAAGGCGGCAATGATAAGTATGACTTGATTGCGGATTTCGCAGAAGAAACGCCAGGCGTGATGCTATTGACAGCAACGCCAGAGCAGCTTGGTGCGCAAAGCCACTTTGCCCGTCTGCGTCTGCTTGATCCAGATCGCTTTGATGATTTGGATGAGTTTATCGATGGTCA
Organism: Psychrobacter sp. NPDC078929; assembly: GCF_050267985.1. NCBI lineage: Bacteria > Pseudomonadati > Pseudomonadota > Gammaproteobacteria > Moraxellales > Moraxellaceae > Psychrobacter > Psychrobacter sp. NPDC078929. Next base: position 43,063 of record NZ_JBNNFX010000020.1, read on the forward strand.
AGAAGCTTTTGCAGAGACAGCAGCAGTTGCTGGCGTCTTGATAGAAGAAAAGCCACTGAATGAAGGCCAAATCGCTGCCTTGAGTAGCTTATTAGATATTAGTATTGAAGAACTATCTTCAATCAATGAAGATGAAAAACTGCGTACACATGCGCTAAACGAGCTATTAGATCGTCATGGCACAGGTCGTATTTTGTTCCGTAATACTCGTGAGAGTGTCAAAGGTTTCTATGGTCGTAGTAGTCAGCCATATCCATTGCCACTTCCTGAAGCATGGAAAGATAGCTATCAAACCAATGGTAAGTTGCGTGAGCAGCTATGGGGCGAAGAAAACCAACCAGACGGTGGCTGGCTAGAAGATGATCCACGTGTTTCTTGGTTGATTGATATCTTACGCGGTGAGCTTAAGCATCAAAAAGTTCTATTAATCGCTCGTAGTGGCGCGACGGTAGAGAGTTTAGAAGCGGTGTTGCGTCTGCATGCAGGCATTAAGACAGCTATCTTTACTGAGCAGATGACTTTGCTTGAGCGTGACCAAGCGGCCGCATTCTTTGCAGATAGTGAAGGCGCGCAGATACTACTGTGTTCAGAGATTGGTTCAGAAGGTCGTAACTTCCAGTTTGCAAGCCAGTTAATACTATGGGATTTGCCTGCTAATCCAGATACGTTAGAGCAGCGTATCGGCCGTCTAGATCGTATCGGTCAGACGCAGCAAATTATGCTACATGTACCTTACGTACAAGGTACAGCGCAAGAGCGTCTGTATCAGTGGTATAACGATGCGCTGAACATGTTCAATCAGATATCGCCAACCGCACAAAGCGTACAAGAGCAATATATTCAAGAGCTTAAGCCAATGCTTGAGGGTGCTGATACTTCTGAGAACAATGTCATCTTGCAAGACATTATTGACGAGGCGCTACAGACACGTTTGGGACTAGAAGCACAGCTACAAGCTGGTCGTGACCGTCTGCTAGAGTACAACTCATGCCGTCCGCGTGTCGCAGGTCGTATCGCTGATGCTATGCGTGACTTTGATGGTAATAATTTGCTGCCACACTTTATTGAGCGTTTCTTTGCGTCTGCCAATATCGATCACAATATTCAGCGTGATGGCTCGTGGGTTATTGCGCCTATCGATAGCACTGAGATTAGTGATTATATTGATGGCTTGCCACTTGGTGATGAAGACGGTATGACCCTGACCTTTGAGCGCGAGCAAGCGCTTCAACGTGAAGACATCGAGTTTATCACTCATGAGCATCCATTGATGCGTGCGATTTATGAGTTAGCGAGCACCAGCACCTTTGGTAATACGACAGTTGCCATGCTAAAAAGTGCCGCGGTTCCGCAAGGTATGGTACTGCTAGAGGTGAACTTCCGTGTTGAAGCAATCGCGCCAAAAGTGCTCAATCTGCCAGCGACTTTGTCCACGCAAAATATCCGTGTCTTTATCAGTGAGCAGGGCAGTGATTTATCGGCTCGTATCAGTGCTGAGATGATTATGCCGCACGTTGAGCGATTGGATAAAAACCGTGCTCGTCAAGTGATTAAAGTACGTAGCGATGTGATTGAGCAGCGTTATTATGAAGCCGAAGACATTGCTCGTCAGCAGATCGCTGAGATTGGTGAGCAAGCAAGTAGCCGCTTTAGTCAGCAATGGTCACGCGAAATCAAGCGTCTAAAACATCTACAGACGATCAATCCAAACGTACGTCCTGAAGAGATTGAGCGTTTAGAGCAACTTAAAGCTCAAGGTGAGCAAGCACTTGGTAACTTATCATTAGTACCGGATTCTATTCGTGTACTCGTAGCAGTTAAGCCATAAGCATCGACGTATTTACCAGAAACGAGGTGTTGTTATACATCTCGTTTTTTTATGGTTGAGATTGCTTGTTTTGCTCTCTAGCTGCGATTTGTCGGGCAAAAACAGATAAGCAATACTTATGAGTAAGCCGACGGTAACTAGTCAAAGCCACCGATATTGGGTAAGATGTTTACCTTTTCTGTAGAAAATAAATATTCGGTAATAACATCGCTAACGATGTCTGTATGTTTATTTTAAGGTCTCCTTCGACAGATATTGATAAGTGATCTCGCATTATTTTACATTCAAATATGATGGCTATATGGCATCAATATCATCAGATGCTGAGCGTTTTTGATAAAAATAAGGAAACATATCGTCATGTCCGATAATCTACAACTGATTGATGAGCTGCTAGCTACCATCGCGCTTATTGAAGTTACCCCTGATGTGTTTGAGGGTAAAAGCCATGACTATGTGGGCAGTCGTATATTTGGTGGGCAAGTGCTCGCCCAAGCGATTATGGCAGCGGCGCATACATTAGACAGAGACAAACCTTGTCACTCACTGCATGGATATTTTTTGCGTGGTGGCGATATCAACCAACCCGTGATATATCAAGTACGTCGATTGCGTGATGGTCGTAGCCTGTCTGCACGTGAAGTCACGGCTATTCAATATAAAGAAGTACGAGGCAAGCCGCCTGTTGAGCAGGTGATATTTTCAATGATTGCCTCGTTTTCACCGATGGAAGATGGGCTTGAGTATCAAGAAGACATGCCTGTCTATCCACCGCCAGAAGACTTGCTGACAGAGCAAGATCTAAAAGAAGAGAACGTCGGAAAAGTGCCAGAAGCACTAAAAGCAAGATTTATGCGCCGCCGTCATGTCGAGATTAAGCCAGTGAAGCCGCGTAATCCGATTAGCCCAGAACCTATGAAACCCAAGCAAGCAAACTGGCTACGCATTCGTGAATTGGGCAATCAGCCAGTGGCTATTCAGCAGGCACTATTGGCATTCTCGTCAGACTTTTATTTGGTTGGTACAGGGCTGATGTCACATGGTGTTAGCTTTATGACCAGTGGTCTACAGGCCGCTAGTATCGATCACTCAATGCATTTCCATCGTGATTTTGATTTGAATAAATGGATGCTGTACGACATGTGGAGCGATACCACGTCTAATGCGAAAGGCTTGAATCATGGTCAGTTTTGGCAAGATGGCAAACTGGTCGCTACCGTGCAACAAGAAGGACTCATGCGTTTACGTGTGCCAAAATCTTAAAGTGCTGTAGGCTCAGCTGCTTTTAGATTGTCATCATAAAAAAGCGACTCATTATTAATAGTGAGTCGCTTTTTTTATTCCAATTTCTTATTCTAAGATTTTAACCATCGCGCGAGGCAGTCCTAGGCTGTCTTGTGCTTTTTGTTCGGTTAGCCACTTAAAGTCAATTTCAGCCGCTGCTAACTTCTGATTTAACTCAGTTACCTGCGTCGCGTCAATCGTCAATTTACGCGGGGTTAGATACCAGTGAAAGTGCGTCAGCGAATGCTTGATAGGCGCATCATCGAGCAAGGTATTGCTAACTGATTTTGCCACCAGTTCATTTTTTATGAGCCACTCATTTATGATTTGCTCAGCAGTGGTAAATTCTGCTTCGTATACTTTTTCATTACTACGTACGTCATTTGGCATATTCGATAGTTTGTCATCATTAGCTTCTACTTTCTTCGCAGTGTTACCACTCGTTTTACCATCAACTTTTTCCACGAACTGTAACGGCAAACTCCATAATCCACCCCAGATACCATTGTCAGGGCGTTGTAGCCACAATATATCACTATCTGCACTTTCGATTAGCAGTGCATCACTGAATTTACTAGGTTTGGGCTGCTTTTTTGCTTTGACGGGATAATCAGTCTCGCGCCCTTGCGCATGGGCTAGGCAGTCTTCTTTTAATGGACATAATAGGCAGGCAGGCTTGCTACGGATACATAATGTCGCCCCCATATCCATCATGGCTTGCGCAAATAGTCCTGAGTTTTCTGTCGGTGTCAGTCGCTCTGCCAATGCCCATAAATCTTTGGTGGTAGCAGATTTAGTGATGTCACCGTCGATAGCGGCCCAACGTGTCAGCACTCGTTTGACATTACCATCGCAGATGACGCCATAATGATGCAATCCCATCGCCATAATCGCGCCAGCAGTCGATGGCCCAACGCCCGAAATCGCTTCCCATCCTGCTAGTGTCTGCGGAAACTCGCCCGTTTCATCGATGATCTCTACCAACTGCTTAGCACCTTTATGCAAATTACGTGCACGTGCATAGTAGCCAAGCCCTGCCCAATGCTCTGCTACGGTATCCCATTCTGCTGCGGCCAAGTCCTGCACAGTCGGAAACGACGCCATAAAACGTGCAAAATAGGGCAGTACAGTGGTCACCTGCGTTTGCTGAAGCATGACTTCTGATAACCAAACAATATAAGGGTTGGGCGTATCGGTTTGGTGCTGTTGCCAAGGTAAGTCATGGCGACCATTTTCGGCAAACCAATCTAGTAGGCGTGAGGCGAAGGAGTTTAGAGATGTGGGAGAGTGGTTAAAGTTAGTATCAGAAGGTGTAGAGTTGGCAGTTGGCTGGGTCATAGTTTTCTTTCGTCTTTTCTCAAAAGGTGTTCTCTCATTCTTGCTTCACGTTTCTCATCTTCTATATTCCGATCCTTCTGAGAATATGAGTCCACCTTAATTCGTTTATTACTCTTTACAAGAGAATCTAGAGTTTTTCTTATTTTTTCTATTTCAACTGATGTGCGATAAGCGGGATTGCCTTTACCTACCTCTGTTATTCCTTCAAATTCTGAAAGGTCGATAACCGAGTAGTTAGTATATGAGTTACCTTCCATATCTTCAAAAGTTATTTCGAAAGACAGTCTAGTTTTAAAAAAGTCTTTACCATATTTGTTCTGCATATCGATAAAGCTGAATAAAAAGCTCTTTTTTGTATTATTAACACCCAGAGTGTTCAAGGAGTTAGTAAAAAAACTAAGTTCCTCGAGCCTAACAATAATTTCTTTTTCACTTTCTATAAGATCGCTTTTAGATTTTTGATTCTTAAATTTGATATTCCTAGCAAGTCCTTTACCAATATTTTCAACTTTTAATAATATAAATTGAAATCCTACTATTGATGATTCTAGGAATATTTCTACGTGCGGCCGTATAGCCTCTTTACGATTAGAGTCTATCTGTTCATCTTGATTTCTTCTTAACCGCCAGGTTTCTACTGCTAACACGATAGTCAAAAAAGCAATAATACTGGTAGCTATTGCGCTTATAGTTATAGAAATATATTCCCATGCCTTGTCACTGGGTATCTCCGCGCGACTACCAACGGCTATACCAGCTATAAATAGTGTGGGTAACAGTAAAACTGCTAATAAAGCACAATACATCCATAATGGTTTTTCATCTTTACTCAAGATCACCTCTTAAGTCATTAACGGTTAGATTTAATACTTTAGCTGATGTTTTTCTAAATAAAACTGTGTGGAAAGTAGAGTTCACCTACTTCCGATTCTTCCGCGTTTTCAAACGACGTAAGCGCTTTTCTTCCTCTTTCGCCTTTTTCTTCTCTTCAGCAGCGAGTCGTTGTTCAGCGACGACGATTTCTTCCGCTTCAGTCATCGCTGGTGTTTCTAGCGTGATGCGACCAATCTTTGCGCTACGCAGCTCGTTAATCAGAATCTCAGACATACGGTACGTATCGACTTGATTGCCAGCGCGTACACAGCCGCGATTACGTCCAGCGACTTCAAAGAACTCCCAATCAGTCTTTGGCAGCTCTTCAATTTTATAGCGAGTTTTTAGCAGCTCAGGATAGGCTTGCATCAAGTACTCAGCGGTATAGCTGGCTACATCAGCGAAGTCAAAAGCAGTATCACGAATACCGCCTGTCGCTGCTAAACGATAACCAGAGTTTTCGTTTTCAACTTTTGGCCAGAGCATACCAGGTGTGTCATAGAGCATGATGTCATCGTCGAGCTTAATTAGCTGCTGCGATTTGGTCACGGCTGGCTCATCGCCTGTCTTCGCCACAGCGCGTCCTGCTAGCGTATTGATCAGCGTTGATTTACCAACGTTTGGAATACCCATAATCATCGCTTTGATTTGGCGACCAGTCCCGACTTTATTGGGTACGAGATGCTTACAGATAGCGATAATACGTTTTACATCATTGGCTTTTTCAGTATCGCACGCAATGGCTTTGACCCCATCTTGCTGCTCGAGATAATCCATCCATGCTTGAGTCAACTCAGGATCGGCAAGGTCAGCTTTGTTCAGAATTTTGATAACAGGTTTTTCACCGCGTAGTGCCGCGACCATTGGGTTTTCACTACTATAAGGAATACGCGCATCGATGACCTCGATGACCAAATCCATCTGCGGCATGACTTCTTTGATTTCGTTACGGGCTTTGTTCATATGCCCAGGGAACCACTGAATACTTGCTCTCTTATCCATCTGCTTTCATAACCTTTTATAAAAAATGCTAAAAGTAAAACAATCAACGTTTACTTTCTAATGGTGTCCAGTTTACTACAGAACCACCTTGCTCACGGCACAATTTCACCCAACCAGCTTTGTCATTACGCCTGATTTTGGTTTTCTGTTTCCTCTTGCGCGGGTGGTAATGGGGCAAGGTAACCAATCAATAGTATTAAGCTGCCTGCACCAAGGAAGGATATCACTCGCCAAATTGCCTCAGTCTGTGACAAATCTACCAAGACCAGCTTGAGAACGACAATACCTAATAATTCAATACCCATAAACCAAAGCGCGCGCTGCCAATAGCGGCTGGCAAGGATAGTGGCGACCAAGGCTAAGAGCGTCCATAAAATTGTCAGTCCAGTTTGTACTTGCTCGCTTTGCCATGCGCCGCCTTGATAGTCATTCCAAAGTGGCGTACCAATAAAGGCGTGTAGCGTTCTGACCAACATGCTGGAGATTAACCAAAAACTGATTAGTCCCAATATAATTAGCAGATTTTCAGTGGTGAGTACGCGCTTAGATTTGGCAGCTGCACTCGAATCGATAACGGTGTCATTGCGACGGCGTTGGCTGATGTAATACAGACTAAAACCAACCGATAGCGTCAGCCAAGATGTGATGTCATATAGGTTGAACAATGGAAAATAAGACATTCCCCAAATCACACCATCATAAGACCAATTGGTAAGAACAACCCACAGTAAAGCAATGGGAGCAAAAATGGCAGCGCATCCTAATAGTGCCTGTTGCCAATCAAACCAATATAGCAGACCTTGTTCTGAAATTTTATTAGTCGATGTATTTTCTTCATTTTGACTGAGATAACGATGATTGAACCATAATCCAAATAATATGAGTGCTGCTGAAAACAAGAAAGCCATCACGCCATCAGAGTCTGGTAGGCCATAATGCGCCGCGGCAGCAATAAGTAAGATACCCGTACCTAGCCAGCTTGCAGCAGTATAACGTGAGGTATTCTTATTATCAGACCATGTATCAGACCATGTTTTTAGCCATAGCTGACCCATGACTAACCAGCCGATTATTAACCCCACAAACACCAACCATTCCGTTGTTGACCATGTTAAATTTTGCTCGAATTTTTGGGGCAGTTGCAGTATTAGCATGAAGTAGAACAAGGCTAATAATCCATGACTAAGCTGTCTGATTTCCGCCCACGGACGATAGCGATTGATGACCCAATAAGCGATCAAGCTCATAAGTGCTGCCAGTGCAATTACCGTCGTACTTGATTGCCAGATATCAAACCAATGATGCAAATCAAGCATTAGTACTTGTAGTAGCCAAGCCATCGCGGTCAATGTTAAAAATTTGATGAATCTAGGGCTATGCCAAACAAATTTGAATACGCGGCTTTGACTATCAATGGAGGTCAGCCATTGCTGCGCCGCTTGCGTACTGACACCCAGCGCATGGGCATAGTTGGTTAACGCATCTGATGTGCTGTCCAGTGATTGTATGACCGAAGATGTTGTAGCACCTTTATTGTTAAGGTTATTACTGCCGTCTAACGTATTAATCAGCGCAGCAGGGGAGTTGCTAGCACGTAAAATAAAGACGGTCGCTAGATAACTGAGCGCTGAAATACTAAAGGCTAAAACGGGATAGTCTTCGATAGAGAATATCGCTGTTGTCACTAGCATACCAATACTGACGAGCTGTAATAGTAAGCCAAATAATACCGACCACGATCGCAACGAACGCCTGCCAAACCATACTAGCGCCAACCCTTGTACTGACCAACCAAAAGCAATCCATTCAGCATCTAGCGCCATCGGAATAACGAGCGCAAAAAATCCTAATCCTAACGCTAGCATGCCTTCGGTGATTAAAGCATAGCGTTTACTGCGCTGGATAAATAGCCAGCCTAAGCCAAGATAAACCGTAGCCAAAATGGCACTGGTAATCGTGAGGGCGTTAGAGATATCATTTAGTAAGGCAGAAAATAAGCCAAAGGCCAGTAGCGGTACAGAAAACAGCAAACCCGTATCAATGGGGAATACATAGGAGCTGCCTACAAGGCCTTTGTCCAAGTGTTTTGTGCCATCTACATTATCAGCATGACTGAGGTTTTTCTCGTTTAGCGCATTATAGGTAATGATTTGCTGCGCATAACGAATGACGACAAATAAGTAAAGCAGCCAGTGTAAGGTTACTAACGCTATCAATGACCAGCGCTGCGTTTCAATGACAGTGCTCAGGTTTTCGCTGATACCCCAATAGTATGCCAAGCCAAATGTCACAGTCACACCGAATAGATTTAATATTTTCCACGGTCGATAGTGAGCAATGACGGCAATGGTGACGTTTAGCAGTAGATAATAGCTGAATAAGGTGACCAAGCTGCCAGTATCTTCACTGGTCAAAATTGGTGCAAAAAATCCACCAGATAATGCCAGTAAGGCTAATGGAAATGCGTTTTGACGTACGGCAAGGGCAATGGTAATGGCAGACAACAACCCAAGCCCGATAAAGCTTGGGATGCTAGGAATGATTTCATAAACACTGTAAGCAAAAAAGGTACTTAGATACGCAATTGCTAAGCCTGCGCCCTGTAGCGTAATCCCATATGAAAAGCGTTTTGCGGTCAGCTTTAATCCAAGCGCTGCCAATGCTAAACCTGTAACGCCAACTGCTATCAACTTCGTGGCAATCGAAATCTCGATATATTCGCTTAATAAGCGAAGCAGGAGTACTACGCCTACCAACAGCACCAGTACGCCGACTCGCACGACTAAGTTGCCACCGAAAAACCAGTTTTTGATTGAATGAATCAGTGAGGTCACAATAGGCAATGAGCGTTCATCTGGCTCAATCGGTGCGGTAGACGCCGTATTTTTCGTATTTATCGAGGCATTATTGCCTATAGATTTATCGTCATAGATACTTGATGCTGCATGTATGGTCGAGTTTGAAGCAACGGTAGGAAGCGGTGGTGGTGATACAGGCAGCTGATTATCTGGAGAAGAGTGTTGTGAGTCAAAAGCTATTTCTTTAGCATCATGGTCTTTAGCGTCACTGTCTTTAGGAACATTGCCTTTAAGATGAGGATCGTTAGTAGCAGCTTTGCGTGCATAATCATTTTTATCGATTAAAGGTGCAGACGAAGGCGTCATACTACGATGTCTTTGCTGCTCAAGCTCAGCTTGTAGATTCGTTACATCACGGCGTAGATGCTCGATTTTTCGAGCTATCCTAGTATATAGCGCGACCACTACAATCAATAAAATCGTAAAAGCCAGCCAGCCCAACTGGGTCACCATTAGATACAACATCTTCGTCACTCAATCCAGTTTATAGTAAAGTGATAATGACGTGATTTGATAAGAAGCACAAGACTACTCTGATTACTGGGCTAAAAGACAAATGCTAGAATGACACTCAAAATAAAAGGGCAGCTTAATAATTAAGCTACCCTTTTTAATAGTCTTTATACCAAATCATTTCTTATGCTAAATTGGCTTTCATAAACTCAATCATATTTTCCCAGCTTTGTTTAGCAGCGGCTTCATTGTAGCCAAGATCTACTTCATTTTTAGCTGCACGCTCATCGGCATGCGGGTTGGTAAAGCCATGTTTGGCATTGTCATAGACGTCGATAGTGTAGTCAACATCGGCTGCATCTAGCTCTGATTTTAGACCTTCGATAGCATCCATTGATACCATTGAGTCATCACGGCCATGAGCGACCAACACTTTTGCTGCAAAGTTTTTGTCTGCTGGCTGCTTTGGCGTTGGGTTACCATGGAACGTAGCAACCGCTTTTAGCGGCATGCCTTCGCGAGCCATATCTAGGACGACTTTACCACCGAAGCAGTAACCGATTGCGCCTAGGTTATCACCATCGACTGATAACTGATCGCTGAAATCATTCAAAATTAAGCGGCAGCGTGCCATTAGCATGTCTTGATCGGCCAGTACTTGCTCCATCCACATGTTTGCCTGCGCTGCATCAGTAGTTAATTTGCCTTCACCGTAAACGTCCATAGCGACTGCTGCATAGCCCGCTTCTGCCAAACGCTCAACCACTGATTTTGGATGATCGACCACGCCCCACCATTCTGGTGCAACCAAGATACCTGCTGCTGGATTTTCATCTGAAGCGTTTTCTGGTAGTGCTACATAACTGATAAGTTCTACACCATTCTCGGTAGTACTGATTAATTCAAACGTCTTAATTGACATATTATTGTCCTTTTTTATGTTGTGAGTTTTAATTATTCGTCATTGTGATGGTTCGTTTTTCTAACTCGTACTACCTTAACGCCCATGTCTAGCAAAAACAGCTATAATACTGTAACGCTCTTTATCAAAATGCTACTGCGACTTTATGACTATAAATTTGTTAAACAAAAATAATGACCAATCTGACTTGAACTTAGGTTTCGATGTAGCGCCCACGCCTGCGCAATCGGTGAGTTTGTTCCCTGATAGTGCCGATGTCGATTCTAATGCTGATACTGACTCTAAGTATGAGTCTGAGCCACTACGTCCGCAGTTTTGGTCGCGATTTGCGTTGACAGAATTAAACCATAGCGAGTGGGAGGCGTTGTGTGATGGTTGCGGCAGTTGCTGCTTGATTAAGTACATCGATGAAGATGAAAGCGGCAATGTGGATGAGGAGCTGGTCGAGTATACCGATGTCACCTGCCAGTTGATGGACTGCGCGACAGGATATTGCAGTCACTATGCAACACGTCAGGAGCACGTGCCAGACTGTATTCAGCTGACTATGGACAACTTGCCCAAGATGATGTGGCTACCATCGCACTGCGCTTATAAGCGTTTGTATAAAGGGCAGGGCTTACCAAGTTGGCATTTACTATTGACTGGGGATGCGGTGGTGACACAACAACAAATGCGAGCGGCCAACGTGGGCGTCGCTGGTCGCTGTGTCACGGAAATCGGTATGTCTGATGAAGAGATGGAGACACGGGTGGTTAATTGGGTTAAGCCTTAATCTACAGTTAGTTAGATGCCTGAGCAGTAGATTTGGCCTTTGCTTCCGCACTGGCTTGCGAGTTAGCCAATGCTGGTATCGGAATATCTTGACGAATCTGCTGTGAGAATTTATGGCTGTTTTTATCTCTATCGATATCAGACTGTGAGTTGACTTGATTATCAAAGCCTTTTGCTTTCGGGTTAATATGGGTACGCTCGTACCACGTATTCATTGACCAAGGCTGGTTGTTCTTTTCTGGCGCCGCATCCAACATGCCTACATCATATAGATAATTCGGTAACCAACCAGACACCCAAATCCGATAATCCCATGGCAAACGATCGCCACTAACGATACGCGCCATATAAAAGATAATATTGGTACAGTTGCTAATCAATGTATTGTACCAAGCAGGTTTAGCGTTCAAATCATCAGCCGCAGTCAGATAAGACTCAAATAGCGACCTCACTTCATGCTGCTGCAAATTGCTAATAGGAAACAAATAAACCTGCTCGCCGCGCGCATTGCTGCGAGTGTAAATAATATCGCGCTCTTCTGCGGCAATCAGGCTCAGCTCATAACGTCGAAAAAACCCAGCCAGCGCTGAAAAAGACTCGCCGTCTTCTTTACGAATCTCAAATGAGAAGGCAAGTGGTCTATCATCTTCGAATCGAAAGCTAACTAAGGTATGAGCAATCAGCGGACCCATCCAATAAGAGTTGGTCACATCAACGCCAGAGAGTTTAGACAAATCAATCGTACGGGTATCCCAATGTTCAATGGCATCTTCTTCAGTTTGCCAATCAAAGTTACGGATATTGGTTAAGGTAATCAAGTCAGGGTTGGTCGCATCGCGCTCATAGGAGACTCGCTGGTCGACCTCAGCCATCCATTCTCGATCTTGTTTAGGTTCGATAGAAAAAAACCAACCTAGACCTACCAGCCAAACAGCGCCATATACGCCGATAAGCAGCTTGGTTGCTTTATTTTTGCTAATTGATTTCTTATTAGACAATGAGTCACTTTGCAATATTCTTGTGACAGTATCCCAATAACGTGTACTTAGCAGCGCAGCCAATATACCTACAATCGCTATTGTCGCAATCCAAGTCAATACTGAGCTGACGCCATACTGATACCAAATCGCAAGTAACAACCATAGCGCTGATAACAATAACGTAACGGCAATTAAAAAAATCACAAGATGCTGGTGCCATGTAGGCTTTGGGTGTTCACGTTCTAATGTTTTGCGTTTTAAGTCCAGACTCTCTAAACCACGGCTCTCTAAGCCACGACTGTCTGACCGTCGACTGCGTGAACGCGACGAGAGTAAGCGAGAAAAAACGGAACGTAGCGACATAGGGTTTGCTTTGATAAATAAAGGCTTTGACCATAGCAAAGTTTATAACAGGCTGACAATACAATTTGAGTGAATTTGTCGTTGAATGTCGGTGAGCCTTGCGATAAAGTGAAGCTAATTTGTACTAGCAAATTTGTTATTCATGCAGTAATTAATAACAAACTAGCCGTTTTATTTGCTACTTTTATCCCCATCTAGGCTCTACTTGTTTTTTTTATTGAGTATTGTTCGTTTTTCCATTGAATACTATTCTAATTTTTATTAACTAAAGAGGTTAAATCACACCACCATGTCTGACGACACTCCCAGCCCGAGTAGTTGGTCGATGCGCGGCTTAAAACGCTGGCTATCGACCGCCCCCGAAACCCGTGATGAATTGATTCGTCTGGTACAAGACTCGCGCCAGTTTTTAGAGCCTGATACTGTCGATATGTTAGAAGGCGTGTTAGATTTGCCTGCGACACAAGTCCGCGAAATCATGACGCCGCGTCCGCAAGTAATTGGTCTGCACGAGAGTACCAGTCTTGCTGAAGTGATGGACATCATTCTTGAGACCACCCATTCGCGCTATCCTGTTTTTGACAGTCAAGATGATGATGCCGTCATCGGTATCTTATTGGCAAAAGACTTGATTCCAATTTTGGTACATATGGTCCGCAATCAAGAAGATAAAATTGACAGTAAGCGTCTTAGAGACTTGGTGCGTCAGCCGCTATATATCAGTGAAACGGCTCGTTCTGATACCTTGCTACGCTCTTTGCAGCGTACTCAAGTACACATGGCGATTGTCGTGGATGAGTTTGGTAACTTCGGTGGTGTGGTCACCATGGAAGACTTGTTGGAAGAAATCGTGGGCGACATCGTTGATGAGCATGATGACTTTGATGAAGACAGCGATATCAATAACATTGTCCCTGATCCAGAAAAACCAAATACATGGCGTGTGCAAGCGTCTACAGTAATTGAAGACTGTAATGATGAGCTTGGTAGCCGTTTTGACGATACCGATGTCGATACGATGGGCGGTCTGGTCATGCAAGCACTTGGCTTCGTTGGTGATTTAGAGGGCGAGAGCGTCGTGATAGATGATTGGAAGATTACTATTACCGATGTCGAAGGGCGATTTATCCAAAATTTAGAGCTGACCAAAACCAATGCTGAGCAACAGATATTGATAGGTAGCCACTAGCTTGCTTATAGTGTCACGATAGTTGGTCAATGAATAAACCTTGTTAGCAAATTCAATAAAAAACACGATGAAAAATCGTGTTTTTTGCTTTCTGCCTTTTGAACTTTAGAATGAGGTTTTAGCTACGCAAATTTACCCACTTGTAGGTTTTGACTGGTATCATGGGTGGGTTTTATTTGTGGCCCTGCATAAAGCATTGTGCAGTCAGGTTTTGCGTGAGTGTTATCTCATCGCTTAGCTGAGAAATTTTAGAAAATATGGTTTTGGATAACTGCTATGCGTCTGTCTACTGTTGATTTGCAAAAACGTCTGAACCCCGATAAGCCAAAAGGTTTACATATGGGATTGACGGTATTAATAGCTTGGCTGGCAGGGGCAGCTTTCATACTCGCGCTCGCGCCTTATGGCATTTGGCCAGTTGCCTTGGTATCACCTGCTATTTTATATGCGTTATTGGTACCAGCGATGACAGGTCGCCGCGCCTTTCTAATTGGTCAAGCGTACGGTACAGGGCTGTGGTGTGTTGGAGCATTTTGGCTATACACCTCGATACACGTTTATGGCGATACACCCGCATGGCTTGCGCTGATTATGATTGCGCTTATGGGTCTGGGCATGGGTTTGTTCCATGGCTTTTTGGCGTTCATCTTTAATCGTGTGGTCGGCAAGCAGCCGTTATCTTTTGCCGCCCTGTGGATACTCCAAGAGTGGATGAAAACGTGGCTATTTACTGGTTTTCCTTGGCTATTCGTTGGTTATGCATTTACTGAGCAGTACTGGTTGTCGTCGCTCGCGCCTGTGGCTGGTGTCTTTGCGGTTTCTTTTGTGGCAGTACTACTGGCTGCCAGTATCGTTGAGCTGTTGCGTCGCCGCGGTGGCTATATGATTCCATCGATAGCCTTGCTAGTCATTAGTAGCGCGCTATGGTTAATCAATCCGCAGTGGACCAAACCAAAAGGCACTCCTGATTTATCGGTATCTTTGATTCAAGGTAATATCCCTCAAGACCTAAAATGGCTCACTGAGTATCAGATTGAAACGCTAAAAATCTATGCAACGTTGACCCGAGATGAGTGGGGGCGTGACATCGTGCTGTGGCCTGAATCTTCGATTCCTATGTTTCAGACAGAAGCTGTGGGTTTTATCAGTGAAATGGTCGCGATGGCTAAAGAGACTGACACGACATGGGTGACAGGTATTCCTTATAAGGATGAAGCAGCGTTTGATGCCAGTACAGATAAATATCCGCCGTTCTACAATAGCGTGGTAGCGCTAGGGGCACAGGCAGAAGGGCTGTATAAAAAGCAACGTCTGGTGCCATTTGGGGAATATATTCCATTCCAAGGCGTGCTCGATATTTTGCCTAATCTAGCAGGTAGCCAAGATATCATGAGCTATAGTCGCGGCAGTGATCAGCAGTCGCCGCTGCGTGTTCGAGGGCACAACCTAGGTGCAGCCATCTGCTACGAAGTAGCGTACCCAGATACCACGCGTAAAAACGCGATTGGCACAGATTTCCTATTAACCATTTCAAACGATGCGTGGTTTGGTACGTCGGCAGGCCCGCTACAGCATCTACAAATGGTACAGATGCGCGCGTTAGAGAACGGTCGCTGGTTTATGCGTGCGACCAACACAGGTGTGACAGCTATTATCGACCATAAAGGTCGTATCGTAGAGCGTGCACCGCAGTTTGAACGTACTGTATTGCGCGGTGATATTCAGGCACGAGTTGGCAACACGCCATTCATGCGTTTTGGTCAATATCCTATTTTGTTTATCATGGCACTGTTGCTGATACTTAGCTATTTGGGTAAACGTACTAAGTCTCCAGTACGTTTGGTTAAGTAATATTATTAAGTAAGATGTGTCGATAGCGAATAATAGATAACTGATTAAGTGGTTAGCTGTCACAAGTGCCAAAAATGAATAGTTAAATTGTGGATAATAAACCCTTTAAATACTTAAGGGTTTTCACAAATCAGTATAAATTGCGATATAATAGGTCAATATTTCAAATATTTTGTGCAAGGTGGATAAGGTATGTCAGAAGGTATCGTTAATAACAATCCAAAAAAAGAGCTGTTATTCGCTTTAGGTGGCATTGCCATGTTCCTAGGTATTGTCTTACTTATTGGTGTTTCTGCATTTTTGCGTCCAGCAGGCGAGCATATCACTGCTGAGACGACTGAAGCGTCGGCTGCGGCAGATGAAGCAGAAGCCAATGCTACTGAAGAAGAAGCGGCTCCAACCGATGCAGAAGCTGCAACAACAGCAGAGGCGTCAGATGCTACAGCGCCTGAAACTGCAGCAGATGCAACACCAGCGGCAGATGCAGATAGTGCAGTCGTTACTGCGGAAGCAGGTACAGCGACTGCCTCTGGCACTGTAAACCAAGCCGCTGTTGCTGATGCTGATTTGACAGCTGAGCAAGCGGATGGTGACTTAGAGGCTGGTGAAGCTACTGAAGAGACCGCAGCACAGTAAGCTGTAGTATGACTGTGTAAATGATCTAAAATAGTGCTACTTAATTATAAAATGAGTCTTATTATGAAGTCTCTATCAACAGTGCTATAAGCATAATGATACAGTTCTAAATAGTCATAAAAAGAGCCCGTTCTCAACCATTGAGAGCGGGCTTTTTTTTATGAGTATTTGTGTAATTTTTGATCAACTTTTTCTTTACTTGATTATAACCAAGTGAAACAATGTTCCGCCTATATGACCGTCCATCTGGATAATCAGGGGTTTGGTCATTACAAATATGATCTTTAAAGGAATAAAGTTATGGGCACAGAAACAAATTCGGGGGCTAGTGCAGCAGAGTTAGAAGCTCTAGACAATGGCTTTATGGGACATCCTGCGCCCTTACGCTCATTGTTTTTTACCGAAATGTGGGAGCGGTTCTCCTATTATAGTATTCGTCCACTATTGGTTTTATTTATGGTGGCAACAGTGAGCAGTGGCGGTTTTGGCTTTAGTGAAGTCACCGCTTCTGCTATTTATGGTATTTTCGCTGGTTCGTTATACTTAGCAGCAGTACCAGGTGGCTGGTTAGCAGATAACTGGCTAGGTCAAGAGCGTGCGCTGTGGTGGGGTAGTATCATTATTGCCCTTGGTCACTTGTGTATCGCGCTTTCATCGATGTTTGGTATGACGCTTTTCTTCGTTGGTTTAATCTGTATTGTCTTGGGCTCAGGGTTATTTAAGACCTGTATCTCAGTGATGGTTGGTGCCTTGTACCCGAAAGGCGACTCTCGCCGTGATGGCGGTTTCACCTTATTTTATATGGGGATCAATATCGGTGCGTTATTAGCGGCACTTATCGTCGGCGTATTCAAAGAAAAAGGCATGTGGCATGTCGGCTTTGGCGTTGGTGGTTTGGGTATGCTGGTCTCATTACTGATCTATCGTTTTGTCGCGCAAAAGAACTTAACGCGTTATGCACGCGCCAAAGGTATTTCTGCTGAGTGGGAAAAATCTAACGACCATTACAAAAACATCGGTCGCTGGGTTGGTGGTTTCGTTGCGTTGCTAGTAGCCGCAGTGCTACTAGTGTCTACTGGCATGATATCGTTTAATCCTGAGATGGTTGCAGAGTATATGACGTATATCATTGCTGCGGTCGTCATCTTGTATTTCGCTATTATGTTTATCTCACCGCGATTGGATAAGACGGACAAACTACGCTTATTAATTTGCTTTGTTTTAATCATTGGCTCGACGCTATTTTGGTCAAGTTTTGAGCAGCAGCCAACATCTTTTAACTTATTTGCCGATCGTTATACCGATCTGAATGTTTTAGGATTTGAGATACCGAGTATCTGGTTCCAGTCATTGAACCCACTATTTATTTTAATATTGGCACCTATCGTTAGTATTATCTGGGTCAAGCTTGGTAACCGCGGTCTTGAGCCTAGCAGTATGGCTAAGTTTGCACTCGGTATGCTACTGGCAGCCGCAGGTTTCGCCTTGATGATTTTCGCCTCAAAAAGCATTTTAGCGCCTGGTGCTGGCTTGGCATCGCCACTATGGTTGGTTGGTAGTTTATTATTATTGACGCTAGGTGAGTTAGCATTAAGCCCAGTTGGTTTGTCTGCCATGACTAAATTGGCGCCAGAAGGTATGCAAGGTCAAATGATGGGGCTATTCTTTGCTTCTATCGCTATGGGTAACTTGGTTGCAGCTTTCTTTGGTGGGCATGTATCTGCTGATAAAATCGAAGGCTTACCAGGTCTGTTCACAACCATGACCATCTTCTTGGTAGTGACCGCTGTACTATTATTGATACTAGCAAAACCTATCAATAAAATGCTTAAAGAAAGCGAGCGTGAGAAACAACTGGCCAAGCAATAAGATAGTCTGATGTACATTTGTGAATAATAACAGCACAAGTGACATATGATGAGACGTGTTACCATTACTGGTAGCACGTTTTATTGTTTTAGTTAGTGAGATATTTGGCACAAGCCATTGAAAGCTTGCTATCTGCCCAAACATCTAATGATAGCTCACTATAAACAGCAGTACAGCGTTTTATAAGCCTATATTCGTTCAATTTTTTATTCTGAATAAGTAGAAGCAACTACCCAAACAAATACAGTCAAATAAGTAGACTGTTTGCTTGAATAATTGCTATCAATGATAAATATCTTATTAAAACTAAAGCGGTATCAACAACTCAAATAAGACGACTATTAGAACAAGACTATTGTAAATAATCGCTCCATCATCAAATTTTATAACCTCTATAAGGACACATTCAATGAATAAACAAGCCATTCACGAACGTATTGCTAACTTACGTAGCACCTTAGCCGCGCAAGATCTCACCGCAATCATCGTACCCTCTGCTGATCCCCATTTATCTGAATATCTACCAGAGTACTGGCAAGCACGCTTATGGCTGTCAGGGTTTACCGGTTCTGTCGGCATGCTGGTTGTGACTGCTGATTTTGCAGGTCTATGGACGGATAGCCGTTATTGGGTACATGCCGCTGACCAGCTAGAAGGCACAGGTATTACTTTAGAAAAGCTTGCGCCAGGTCAGCCAAATCATATCGATTGGCTAGCCGACCATTTGCAAGAAGGGGATAGCGTAGCAGTAGACGGCAATGTGCTATCTATCGCTGAGCAAGATCGCCTGCTAAATGCCTTTGATGCCAATGACATTACTTTGATTACTGAACGTGATGTGCTGACAGAGATTTGGAAAGATCGTCCGGCACTACCAGCGGCCAAATTATACGCTCATGATGAGCAGTTCCTTGCTCAGTCTGCCACCTCAAAACTTGCAGCAGTACGTGAAGGCATGGCAGAAGCGGGTGCGACCCATCATTTACTCTCAAGTCTAGACGATATCGCTTGGTTGACGAACTTGCGCGGTGCTGATGTTGATTATAATCCGGTATTCTTGTCACATATGTTGATTGACGCAGACAAAGCAACGTTGTTTGTTGATACTGATAAAGTAAGCGAAGATATTGCACAGAGTCTAAAAGACAGCGGTATCACATTAGCTGACTATTCTGCTGTGCAAGAGGCATTGAGCGCATTAACGCCAGACGATTTATTATTGTTAGATCCGAGCAAAGTCGCAGTAGGTACACTCTCAAAAATGGCAGACGATGTTGGCTTTATTGAGCAAATGGCACCTAGCACATTACTCAAATCTGTAAAATCTGATGCAGATATCGATCATGTGCGTGAAGCGATGCGTCAAGATGGCGCTGCCTTAGCTGAATTTTTTGCGACATTTGAGCAGCGTCTAGCAAACGGCGAGCGTTTAAGTGAACTAGATGTTGATAGTATGCTGATAGACGTGCGCAGTCGTCAGCCGCATTATGTCTCGCCAAGTTTTCCGACCATCGCAGGCTTTAACGAAAATGGTGCGTTGCCACATTACCGCGCAACGCCAGAAAAATTTAGCTACCTTGATGTGACCGAGGGCGAAGGCGGATTGCTACTGATTGACTCAGGCGCACAATATCAAAACGGTACGACTGATATCACCCGCGTAGTCGGTATTGGGCAAGTCACTGCTGAGCATAAACGCGACTTTACGATTGTGCTAAAAGCCCACATTGCGCTGGCTCGCGCTCATTTCCCTGATGGCATTGCTTCACCATTGATTGATGCTATTTGCCGTGCGCCATTATGGCAAGCACAGATGGACTATGGTCATGGTACGGGTCACGGCGTTGGTTATTTCTTGAATGTACACGAAGGCCCACAAGTCATCGCCTATAGCGCTAGCACACCAAAAGAGCGTGCGATGAAAGTTGGTATGATTTCTAGTAATGAGCCAGGTCTATACCGCGAAGGTAAATGGGGTATCCGTATCGAGAACTTGGTAGTAAATACGCCAGTTGCTAAGCCTACTGAGACAGAGTTTGGTGATTTCTTAAACTTTGAGACCATCACTTACTGCCCAATCGATACGCGTCTGATTGAGCCGTCACTGTTGGATCAAACCGAGATTGATTGGCTAAATAACTATCATAGCCAAGTCTTCGCAGAGCTAAAAGATCGTGTTGAAGGTGCAGCGCTTGAGTGGTTGACTGAACGTACTAAAGCCATTTAATACCAAGCTCAAAACATTAACTAAAAGTACTAAAAAGCCCCGTAAATAATTTACGGGGCTTTTTAGTGTTCGTTATTTAATACTTACTACTGAGCAGCTGTTTCTAAATATACGTCTAACATTGAAAAATAATCACTATTAGTGGATGCTTTTCTTAGCAGCTTCATTATTAGTAGTTGAGTCGTTTTGTTCGCTAAAGTGTTGAGTGACCTCAGCACGTAGCCAAGACTTTAGGTTTTCAGACATTAGCATCATTTGCTCACTTAGATAGTCATCGACCTGTGTTTCTAGCTCGCGGATTAGCTGTTGGTGTGTTGCATCTAGCTTCGCGTCTTTTAATGCCAAATTAATCGCTGCACTGGCTTTATTATTAATATCTTTAATATGGTTATCGCTAAGCGTATGTGCCTGTTCGCCAATGTTTCTGTTATCAGCATTTTTATTATCGTTAGTATTGCCTTCAGTATTTACGACTTTTGGTGCGTCTTTTTCAGTCTTTGCACTAGAGTTATCAGTAACAAAATCGTCAGTAACAGCGCTATCTGCCACGACTTTATCTGTGTTTGATTTAGCTACGTCGGTAGCAGCTATTTCTTTGTCGTTGTCTGTCTCTAACGCTGACTGCGTATTTTTTTCTTGTTCTTTTTGAGTCGTTTCTGCCTTACGTGTGGCTTCTTCTGCTTCTTTTTTCTTCTGCTCGTCTTCTAGCTTTTGTTTTGCAGCTGCTGCGTCTTCTTGCTCTTGTTTGTCCGTAATTGCTTTCGCAATGGCTTGCTCTGCATTGTAGTTGTCATATAGCTCGTCTACATGGGCATCTAAATCATGAGTATTAAAAGTGAAGTCTTCAAATGAGGTGTCAGATTGCAGCAGGGTAGTGATGTCTTTTAGCTCTTGGGTAATCGCTGCGCGTACTGGCTCAGGTGCACACGTCCAGCGTTGATAAAACTGATGGGAAAATGAGTAGCTTGACATGGTATCGTCCATAAATGTTCCAAAAATTACCCCTTATCATACGCAAGTACGATAAGGGGCTGCAAGTGGACAAACGTAGCAAATCTGACACCAACGTTACAACGCATTCATTACCATGCGCTGCGATGTGGATGGATGGCTGTTATTGATTGACAGGCCAGCGAGCAAATACCAATGAGCCATTGGTGCCACCAAAGCCAAAGCTGTTGGATACTGCGTACTGCAAGTTATCAACTTTGCGTGATTGATTAGCCACATAATCAAGGTTACAGTTTTCCTCGACATCGTCTAGATTGATCGTAGGCGGTACATGCTGATGCTGTAGCGCTAGTACTGTAAAGATAGCTTCAACTCCGCCAGCGGCACCAAGTAAATGACCGGTCATCGATTTGGTTGAACTCACCAAAATGCTGTCTTTCACTGGCGAAAATACCGTTTCGATAGCAATAGACTCAGCAACATCGCCAGCAGGGGTACTAGTACCATGAGCGTTGACATAACCGACGCTTGATGACTCGATACCAGCATCGTTTAGTGCATTTCGCATCGCTCTGGCCGCACCGCTACCGTCTTCTGGTGGTGCAGTAATATGACTGGCATCATCACTCATACCGAAACCGACTAGCTCTGCCAATATCGTTGCACCGCGCGCTTTGGCATGGGCAAGACTCTCTAATACCACCACGCCAGCACCATCACCAAGGACAAACCCGTCACGATCTTTATCAAATGGACGCGAGGCTTTGGTTGGCTCGTCATTGCGCGTAGAGAGTGCATGCATCGCACTAAAGCCAGCTATACCAAGTGGGCTAGAGCCTTTTTCACTACCGCCTGCCAACATAACGTCAGCATCACCATAAGCAATCAAACGAGCAGCAAGACCCATAGCATGAGTCGCCGTGGTACAAGCCGTCGATGTCGCAAGGTTTGGGCCTTTCAACTTATGCTTAATTGCTACCAGTCCAGCGGCCATATTAACGATAGAGCCTGGAATAATGAAAGGTGAGACTTTGCCTGCGCCTTTTTCATGTAGGGTATCACGGCTGTTTTCGATTGTTTGGATACCGCCAATACCTGAACCTAAAATGATACCAAAGCGATCTTGGTCAACGCCTTGCACAGGCGCATCAGCAGCACTGACTTCATCGATAAAACCAGCGTGCTTTAGGGCCATGGCAGAAGCGGCAACCCCATAATGCATGAACTCATCATAGCGACGCGCATCTTTGGCATTCATATATTGCTTGGCATCAAAGTCTTTGATCACGCCTGCGATTTGCGCACGGTAGCCGGTGGCATCGAAATGCGTAATCGGGGAGATACCACTCTCGCCATTGAGCAACTTGGTCCATGAGCTATCGACGTCTAGACCGAGCGGCGTAATGGCGCCCATACCTGTGACTACCACACGCGTATCATCAGAACGCTCGTAGTGAGGTGGTTTTTGACGCGATTTATGTACAGGTGCTGCAGTCATATTATTTGTGTCATCAGTGGTGGCTTGGTCGATAGGTGAACTACTATTCTGGCTCATGCGATATATCCTATACTTACAGGTCCTAAGAGAATGGCGTTTCAAAAGTCATTATAAAACACATAGGTGCACGTATGTAAACTAAAATTTAAGTGGTCAGGCGAAACATACTTGACCCAATACCACGCCTTTATTTGCACCCGTTACCGCTGGTAAATTGCCAGTTTCACCCATCATTGTTTGTCTGGCTAACCATGCAAAAGCAACAGCCTCAACCCAAGTGGGTGCTAGTCCTAAATGCTCGGTGGTTTGTACGGTACAATTAGGCAAATGAGCTTGCAGGCGTGACATTAAATAGTCATTCAATGCGCCGCCACCGCAAACATAGACCGAGCTGTTTTTCGAATGACTGATAAACATATTGATTTGCTTACTGGCACTGATAGCGGTTAGCTCAGTCAAGGTTGCTTGCACATCGGCGGCTGAATAACTGATGTTAGCATTCGCTTGCTCAAAAGCCTGTAGCTCACCCTGCAACCAAGTTAAATTAAAGTCCTCACGGCCTGTACTTTTTGGATGAGACTGAGCAAAAAATGGGTGTGCCAAAAGTTGCTGTAATAATAACTCAATGATGGTGCCAGACTGCGCCCAAGCACCACCTGCATCATAAGCATTATCGGTATGCAAAGATATCCACGCATCCAATAATAAGTTGGCAGGACCCGTATCGTAACCCACAACTTGAATTTCTTCACTGGCTGGCAAGATGGTTATATTAGCAATACCGCCTAAGTTTAATAGCACACGGGTACTATCAGGGTTGGCAAATAGTGCCTGATGAAACGCAGGTACTAAGGGCGCGCCTTGACCACCAACTGCCATGTCACGACGTCGGAAATCACTGACCACGCTGATGCCTGTGCGCTCCGCGATGATATTGGCATCGACCAGTTGCAACGTGAATCCCATCTGCGGGCGATGGCGTACGGTTTGTCCATGACAGCCAATCGCCAGTACTGACTCAGGATCGGTATTTGATTGCTGCAATAAAGTATTGACCACCTCGCTCGCGAACTCAGCATACGCGCGACTTGCCCAACCGAACCAATCCAATTCACTGTTTGGTTCATCGGCCTCTGGTAAAAGTTGATTCACACCATTCGGCTGACATAATGCTAATAATACTTCACGCAGACGTGGCGGAAAATCTTGGCTATAGGTCGCCAGTAGTTGCATCGGTGGTTGTGTATTGTCTTCGTTGCTTATCTCAGGATTAAACTGACAGAGGACAGCATCCATACCATCCAAACTGGTGCCAGACATCATGCCGATATATAAGCCATCATCGAAG
This sequence comes from Psychrobacter sp. NPDC078929, assembly GCF_050267985.1. Classification (NCBI taxonomy): domain Bacteria; kingdom Pseudomonadati; phylum Pseudomonadota; class Gammaproteobacteria; order Moraxellales; family Moraxellaceae; genus Psychrobacter; species Psychrobacter sp. NPDC078929. The sequence goes on from NZ_JBNNFX010000020.1 coordinate 67,307, forward strand.
CTTTCAAACACCGTTTGCTCAAGTGCATCAGTTAGGGTGGCATAGTTCGAATTATCAGAGGTCAAATCATCAATATCGTCTGAAGGGTTATCCAAACCATTATTCATAAGCAAGTCTGCGAGGGCATTATGGTCAGTATCAGCAATCGATGCGGGGTTGGTCATGGCAATTTACCTTAAAAAACGCTAGTATATCCGTCAAATTCTAGCATTTTTTCTGACCTTTTGAGGTTCTAAACTTCCTAAGGTGTTGAGCCAGTAACCGTCATTCATAAAAATCCCAATTAAAGTGATATATAGAGAGCATCATGACCAATCAAACTTACACCCTAGAAGAACAACTGGCCCTTATTCAGCGCGGTACGCAAGAGATATTATCTGAAGATGACTTAGTGGCTAAGCTAAAGCTCAATCGTCCACTACGTATCAAGGCTGGTTTTGATCCTACCGCCCCTGATCTGCATTTAGGTCACACAGTATTGATCAATAAGCTTAAGCATTTTCAAGATTTGGGTCATGAGATTTATTTTCTAATCGGTGACTATACCGCCAAGATTGGTGACCCTTCTGGCAAAAACAGCACGCGTCCACCGTTGACTGATGAGCAAATCAAAGCCAACGCCACGACTTATGCTGAACAAGTATTCAAAATCTTGGACAAAGAAAAAACCCGCGTGGTCTTTAACTCTGAGTGGTTCAATGACATGAGCGCCGCTGATATGATTCAGCTGGCCAGTCAGCAGACCGTTTCGCGTATGCTTGAGCGTGATGATTTTTCAAAACGCTATGCATCACAAACGCCCATCTCTATCCATGAATTTCTTTATCCGTTAGTACAAGGCTACGATTCTATCGCTCTAAAAGCCGATGTTGAGCTTGGCGGTACCGATCAAACTTTTAACTTGCTAATGGGTCGCACGTTGCAAGGACGCTATGGCCAAGAGCCGCAAGTTTGTATCACTGTGCCAATCTTAGAAGGGCTAGATGGTGTCAATAAAATGTCCAAATCACTGGGCAACTATGTCGCGATCTATGATGCACCAGGCACCATGTATCAAAAAATCCTGTCGATGCCGGACACACTGATCCATCGTTACTTTGAATTTTTAAGCTTTAAGCCAATGGAAGAAGTGGAAAGCTTGATGCGTGAAATGAAAGACGGGCGCAATCCACAAGAAATCAAACGTATCCTTGCCGAAGAATTAATCGAGCGCTTCCATGATGCCGATGCCGCTGCCAATGCGCACAAATCTGCCGGTAACGTCTTAGCAGATGGCGAGCTACCAGTGGATTTGCCAGAAGTAACATTAACGCTTGAAGAAGGTCAAGAGGCCTTGTTTATCACACAGGTATTAAACCAAGCAGGTTTGGCTAAAAATAGTGCAGCGGCAAAAGACATGATCAAGCGCAATGCAGTCAAAGTCGATGGCGAAGAGGTCAATGCTGGCTTTAGCTTGACCTCAGGTCAAACGGTTGTAATTCAAGCAGGCAAGAAAGCCTATGCAAAAGTGACGGTTGCTTAGATAATCTATAAAAATAATTAAGAGCGAGGTCGGCAGTAATTGTCGACCTTTTTTATGAAGCGATAATTAGCAGCCATTTTTTAATAGTAGGAGTTTGCTATGACTAAAACCATTCCCCAAGGCATTTACCGCCACTATAAAGGCAGTTTGTATCAAGTACTGCATACGGCGCAGCATTCAGAAACCGAAGAATCGCTAGTGGTATATCGTTGCCTATACGGTGAATATGGCGTGTGGGCACGTCCGCTTGCGATGTTTGCTGAAACGGTTACGGTCGATGGTAAGGAAATTCTGCGATTCGAATTGATTAAGCCATTAAATGATTAATACTTAGCCAATGATTTAGATTGAATTTAGCGCACAAAAAAGCGACCCGTTGAGGTCGTTTTTTTTGTGCATTATCGCAAACTTACAATTAAGCATTCAGAAATTCTTTCAATACTTTATAAAATGCTACAGGTGCATCCATCGGCACGGCATGGCCCGATGTTGGCAAAATAATACTGTGCGCATTGGGCAGCAGAGTGGTCAAACGCTGTTGCCATTCTGCATTATATAACTGCGAGCGCGCACCAATCAGTAAGGTAGTCGAAATATTGACCGTTGGCAAAACGTCGCGGTAATCGTAGGGCAGTGCAACATACGCAGATAGGCAGCGTAGTTTGTGTTGCCATGTCGCGTGCTCCATCAATGAGATTTTGTGCGGTGCCCGATAGCTGAGGGCTTTTACCAATAATTGCGAAGGTTTGCGACTGACAGAGAGCAGAGAAAAAGAGCGTTCCATGTCTAATAAATTTACTTTTAATCGATAGGGCAGGTGACGGAAGTCGACCACTTGCTCGGCTTGTAAATAAGGAGCAGTGTCAGTAATTAACTGTGTAAATTGCGCAAACAATTCGGTTTGTCGTGTACCGAATACACCGCCACCTTGCCAGTCTGGCTGATTATGAATAATCGGTGCTTGATCAATGTTCAGATAGTGACTGACGCGCTGAGTACCAAAGCGCTGAAAATATGCCCACATGACCAATGCTCCCATCGATATCGCGGCAACAGGAAAAGCCTCAAAGCCAGTTTCTTTGCTCACGTACTCAAACACATCTTGGGTATCTTGTGCATATTGCTCAATAAAATCAAACGTTGGCAACGTTAGGTCACTGGCCAAACCAAACCCTCTAAAATGTGGCAAGTAAAAACAGTAGTGCTGAATGAGCGGTAAAATAAATGGCAAAAATTGCCGCGCATCCATACCAAAAGCGTGCATTAGTAGGACAGGTTTACCTTTGCCAATAACAGAGACGGGCAGCAACGTTCCATCAGCTGTTTGGACAGTAATGGTCTTTAGCTGGTAGGGAGTAGGAAAGGGTATGAGGTCTTTTTTCATAGAGTGATATCTCTTTGATTTTTCAAGCTGTCTCGGTCAATTTAGCTAAGAGAGTATTGCGGTAGAGTACACAGCTACAAAATAGTTATACCGCGAATAAAAGACTGCTATATTGAAGCTGTTACCAGACCATAGCATAGAATTTGGCTAAGGGTAGAAGTCAACAGTGAGACGATACCAACGCTATTTAGGGACTGAAAATGATCGTTGAGGATATAAGCGCATGAGCAGATCAACATTACCATTACTCGATAGTAGCCTATATCCACAAGTATGGCAGCAGCAGATATTTACCAGTCCGAAGGCGCTTTTGCTGTCGATGTTGTCTGCTACTTTGAGTAGGAAGGTAACAATTGATGCCAGTGCTTTCACCAAACAGTTATTGGCAGATGATGTTTATCAAGAATGGATTAATACCACAGTATTTGGGCGTTATTTGCATCGTAACTTCACCGCATTTTATCAGCAGACAGAAGACAGTTTTAATACAGATATGCCCGCATTGTTCCGACAAGAATTAGTACGCCATGCGCAGTATTTACCATTAGGTCAAGTATTGTTTTTTGCAGGAGATATGTCCAAAAGTGTACGACAGACTAAGATGTTAACCACGACGGTGAATCCGGCAACGACAATAATAAATACTCAGAAAATGTCTCATAATCTGGCACAAAATCTGACCGTGAATACGTCAAGGTTAATCATTAATCAGATAACCATCACTGGTAAGCAAGTATTGGGGTTTGCCATACGTCATAATAAGCGCACTAGTGAACGTCTGCGTAACGAAGTGCTGATTTTGGACTTTCAGGATTTGCGTTTGGTCAATGAGCAAGCTATTGAAGATGTAAAAAAAGCAATATAGATGACTCTATATTGCTTCGATCTTATGAGATGCGCTAACAGGTTCGGTGTTGATAAGTGTTATATTGATAATCAACATTGACACTAAAACTAGTCGAGCAGTTAATATTAATCTTGCTTGGCAATCGTCAGTCCATTATAGGTCTGGGCGACTGGCATTACTTCTAGGCGGTTGACGTTAATATGAGCAGGCGACTCAATCAACCATAACAAAATATCACCAATATCTTCACCTGTCATAGTTTTAAAGCCATCATACACCTTGGCAGCTTTGTCATCGTCACCATGATAGCGCACGTTTGAAAACTCAGTGCCAGCAACGTTGCCAGGTTCAAGATTGGTCACACGCACTTGGGTACCAATCAGATCTGCTCGCAAGTTTAAGCTGAACTGTTTTACAAACGCTTTAGTTGCGCCGTAAACATTGCCACCAAAGTAAGGCCAGCTACCAGCTATCGAACCGACATTGATAATATAACCATTATCGCGCGCGACCATCGCTGGCAAGACCGCATGGGTCAATGCCATCAAGCCTTTGATATTGGTATCAGTCATACGCATCCAGTCATCAAGACTGGCCTTGTGAGCAGGCTCTGTACCCAGTGCCAATCCTGCATTATTGACCAAGACATCGATTTGTTTAAAATCATCAGGCAAGTCAGCAATGATTTGCGGAATAGAAGCTGTATCACTCACATCCATAACCACGGGTAAAAAAGCCTCACCTAAAGTCTCTGCCAAGGCATTCAGTTTATCAAGGCGTCTGGCGCAACCAATCACGCGATGGCCGTTAGCAACCAAACGTTCTGCCAACGCTTTACCAAAACCCGCGCTCGCTCCTGTAATCAATACGTTCATGATCTGTCCTTATTATTGATGCTATCTGCTGTTGCTATAATTTTGATGACGACTTTATTTACCCTAATGCGACTTATCTATTCGATAACTGCTTACCAAAAATCTTATCACCAGCATCGCCTAGACCTGGGATGATGTAACCATGCTCATCCAAATGGCTGTCTAGCGCAGCGGTGTAGATAGTCACGTCAGGATGCGCTTCATTTACCAAGCGTACGCCTTCAGGTGCAGCCACCAATACCAATGCTTTAATATTAGTACAGCCATTTTTCTTTAGCATCTCGATGGTCGCAACCATTGAGCCGCCTGTGGCTAGCATTGGATCAATGATAAGTGCAGGACGTTTGTCCATGTGGCTCACGAATTTTTCAAAGAAAGGGACTGGCTGCAACGTTTCTTCATCACGTTGTAGACCGACCACAGAAATCTTAGCAGTAGGGATCAAATCGAGCACCCCATCAAGCATGCCGATACCTGCGCGTAAAATCGGTACGATCGTCGCCGTCTTACCGATGATTTGCTCACCAGTGATCTCGCCACACCATCCTTCCATTGGGAAAGTTTCGATTTCAAAGTCACGGCTTGCTTCATAAGCCATCAAGCGCGCAAGCTCTTTGGTCAATGTACGAAATTTATAAGTACTACAGTCTTTTTCGCGCATAAGGCTGAGTTTATGACGGACTAGTGGATGATCGATTACCGTAATTTTTAAATCGCTGTTTAAGTCACTCATAAGTACTCTCTTGGTTTCTTGTCTGATGCTTGCGCAGTTACTGCGGTTGCTATTAGTATAAAAGATACAAACACTTACCGCACTTTAACCATATCTTTAGCTCATAAATAGTAAAGTTAAATCCTTCACAATCAAGCTAATTAACTACTTTACGACAGTGCTCATTTATCGCAATGACAATATTTGCGTTCACAGCTGCCATCAAAGCCTAAGCAATTCAGGCCAAGTAAAAAGATATCGCGCTATTTAAGTCAACTGATTGAACCGACTAAGTTTGGCTATATAGCGTGATTACAAGTGAGGTAGTGTTTAGACTTGCTATGATACCAAAAAAACCGCTTTTCTGATGAAGAATATCATGACTATAAAAACACCAAGCACTCAAAAAACCACTGATACTGAATCGAAATTGTCTAATGACAAAGCCACAGAGCTCGAAACCCATCCTTTTGAGCCTGTCTTACCACCCAATGCCACGGTCATGATGATGGGTACGTTTCCACCGACTGCTGATAAATGGGCGATGAGCTTTCATTATCCTAATTTTTATAATGATATGTGGCGGATATATGGTCGAGTATTTTTTGATGATGCTGACTACTTTAGAATAGGCGATGAGAAGCGCTTTGACCCTGAGCGCATTCGAGATTTTATGTTTGAACGTGGCATTGCGTCTTGTCCGACAGTAAAGCAAGCCATCCGTGAGACGGGTAATGCTTCGGATAAAAATCTAACAGTAGTCACACCTGTTGATTTAGAGGTTATCTTGCCACAAGTGCCGAAGGTAAAGTCATTGTTTACGACAGGAGGCAAGGCGACCGAAGTACTGCTTGGGTTATTAGACGAGCCAATTGCCAAATCAAAGCATCCGAAAACCAATCAAAGTATGGATTACCCTTATCAATGGCAGAGTAAAGATAACCAGAAAGCTGATGTGAATAATCTAATCTTATATAGATTACCTTCAACCTCACGTGCTTATCCACTATCGTTGGATAAGAAAGTCGCTGCGTATAAATCGTTTTTTGAAAAGATGGGTAAGTTATAAAATGGAAATAGAGAAATGGTTGCACTAATAGACGATAAAGCTCAAAAATAATACGAGGTAACTATCTAGTAAAGCTAAACGTTTTTAATGTTAGAAAGTATAGTAAATAGCACATTTATAGATAGTCTTTAGGCTTATTGAAATTAACTAAATCATAACTCATTGAAAGAAATAAAGATTTACTCATCTTCTAAAATAAGATTAAAAACATTAATAAAACGGGTTGACACAAAAGTTAAACCGTCTATAATACGCACCTCATCAAGACGAGCTGGAAGTAGCTAGTGTGTGATTACACATTAACAACCCAGTTAACTTGTTGAAACAAATTAAAAAAAAGAAGTTGACAGACTATTAAAACATGATATGATGGTCAGCTCGCTAAATAGGATAAGCCACATTGGCTGACTTATTTAGTTTGAAATACTAGCACTGGACGACAGTGTCAGACATTATTTAAAAGCATAACTAAAGAACAACTTGTGTGGATTTTTGCTGATTCAGAATGCTAAAAAATAAAGTTGA